>JADLFL010000012.1 GCA_020845575.1 Acidobacteriota bacterium
ACCTCGCACTCGGGACACGTCCAGCGCGCGCGGGCGTCGTGCTCGACCCAGAGATCAACCCGCTCCCCCGACGTGTCCAACGCGACCCGCGCGATGTGCCACGGCGCCTGCAACCCTAGAATCGTGTAGAAGAGTTTGGTGTCCTGCATCCCGCGGTTCTACGTCACCCCACTCCTCGGCGCAAGGCCGGCGAGCAGGCCGCTCACCCGCCGAGTGGCCCGCGCAGCCGGCCCGACCTACCCACGCCATTCCCGGAAGGACCATTTTCATAATCTGTGTTGTCACATAGTGGCACGGAGCCCTGCCGGCAGTTCGATAGTAACTAACGACATGGGGCAACCAGCCGACGGTGTCGAACTCGTACTCATGGCGCCAGCCGCGTCATAGCTGCAGCCGAGTCAATGCCGACACGGCCGAAGGCGGTGGATCCACATCAGTCGGCATAAGTGATACCGGTGCCTCTCGGCCGCCCGCCGCGGCTGCAGCACCAGCACGCGCCCCTCGTCGACGAGTGCCGGCGGCACCCGCGTCGTCTTGCCCGCCCCCGGCGTGGCGACCAGCACCGCCGCCCGGTACGACTGGAGCGCAACCCGCAGCGGCGCGAGCGCGGAGTCGACGGGCAGTGGAGCGAGCGTGCGCATCCTTCGTCCTTGTCCTGGTCTATGATCACCTCCTGTCCGCCAGGGGTATCCGCTGGCGCGTCGCTTTGCCTGTGAGCCAGGCGCCGCTTCGGCGAGATTGAGATCACACCCTTGGAACCTGGTTCGCTTTCGCGCGTCTGCGCGGCGGCGGGCGTAGGGAGTGCGGAGCCTGGCCTCGTGCCGTCGGGCTCCACGTGATCGAAACGGGAGCTTCGACGAATGGCCCAGTCCGCTACGCCCACCTCACCGCTTCTCTCCTACGAAGAGGCGTTCCCCGGTTCGCGCAAGGTTCTCGTCGACGGGCCGCAGGGCACGCGCGTACCGATGCGCGAGATCGCCCTGTCTGGCGGCAACGCGCCGCTGCGTGTCTACGACACCAGCGGTCCGCAGGGCGTCGACGTGCGCACCGGCCTGCCGCAGGTGCGGCGCGACTGGATCGAGCAGCGCGGCGACACGATCGAGGAGCCGCGGCACCTCCTGCTGAACGCGTGGAAGCGCGAGATGCCGCCTGCGCTGCTCGCGCGCACGCGCACGCGCCGCCGCGCGCGCGACGGCCAGGCCGTGTCGCAGCTCGCGTACGCGCGCCGCGGCGAGATCACGCCGGAGATGGCTTACATCGCCACGCGCGAGAGCCTCACGCCGGAGTTCGTGCGCGAGGAAGTCGCACGGGGCCGCGCGATCATCCCGGCCAACGTCAATCACCCGGAGCTCGAGCCGATGATCATCGGCCGCAACTTCCTGGTGAAGATCAACGCCAACATCGGCAACTCCGTGGTGTCGTCCTCGATCGAGGAAGAAGTGGACAAGCTCCGCTGGGCCACGCTGTGGGGCGCCGACACGGTGATGGACCTCTCCACGGGCAAGGACATCCACGTGACGCGCGAGTGGCTCATCCGCAACAGCGCCGTGCCGATCGGCGCCGTGCCGATCTACCAGGCGCTCGAGAAAGTGGGCGGACGGCCCGAAGAGCTGACGTGGGAGCTCTATCGCGACACGCTCATCGAGCAGGCCGAGCAGGGCGTGGACTATTTCACCGTTCACGCCGGCGTGCTGCTGCGCTACGTGCCGCTCACCGCACGTCGCGTCACCGGCCTCGTCTCGCGCGGGGGATCGATCCTCGCGAAGTGGTGCCTTGCGCACCACAAGGAAAACTTCCTCTACACGCACTTCCGCGAGATCTGCGAAATCATGCGTGCCTACGACGTGTCGTTCTCGCTCGGCGACGGTCTGCGTCCAGGATCGATCGCCGACGCGAACGACGCCGCGCAGTTCGGCGAGCTGCAGACGCAGGGTGAGCTCACGCGCATCGCCTGGGAGTACGACGTTCAGGTGATGAACGAGGGGCCCGGCCACGTCCCCATGCACCTCATCAAGGAGAACATGGAGAAGCAGCTCGAGTGGTGCAGCGAGGCGCCGTTCTACACGCTCGGCCCGCTCACCACCGACATCGCGCCGGGCTACGACCACATCACGTCGGCCATCGGCGCCGCGATGATCGGCTGGTACGGCACCGCGATGCTCTGCTACGTCACGCCGAAGGAGCACCTCGGGCTCCCCGATCGAGACGATGTGAAGGCGGGCGTGATCGCGTACAAGATCGCCGCGCACGCCGCCGACCTCGCCAAGGGTCATCCGCAGGCGCGCGTGTGGGACGACGCGCTGTCGAAGGCACGGTTCGAGTTCCGGTGGAACGACCAGTTCAACCTCGCGCTCGATCCCGTGACGGCGCGCGCGTACCACGACGAGACGCTGCCCGCCGACGGCGCCAAGGTCGCGCATTTCTGCTCGATGTGCGGACCGAAGTTCTGTTCGATGGAGATCACCCAGCAGGTGCGCGACTACGCCGCCGCCCAGGGCCTCGACACGACGACCGCGATCGAGAAGGGGCTGCAGGAAAAGGCCGCCGACTTCAAGGAAGCCGGCGAGATTTACGTGAGAGAGGGCTAGGGAGCAGCAATGCCGGAAATGCCGCGATGCCGGGAATGGACAACCGGCAGGCACAGGCATCCGTTCCGAGCACACTGACGACCACTATGTAGGGGCACCCCTTGTGGGTGCCCGATCTGAACGGGCGGCCACAAGGGCCGCCCCTACGCCCGCATCGATGTCTTCCATCTGGAGGATGGGCGGCTTACGGCTTACGGTTCAGGGCTTACGGAACGACAGCGCCAGCCATCCTCAGCACCCGTAGGGGCGACGCATGCGTCGCCCCTACACATTGGCGCCCAGGCGACCACAAGGGTCGCCCCTACACTTTGACGCTCGGATGACCACCACGTAGGGGCGGCCCTTGTGGCCGCCCGTCTGGCGGGGAACGCGCGTGCAGCCGACCGACGCATTGCGCGAGGGGTGACTGCGAACGACGTGAGCGTCACACCCGATGGATGCGAAGTGGTGGCCCCTCGGAGTGCGCTCACGATCTTCTCGAGGTCGTCCGGATCGCTTGTGACGACGACATCACGTCGCGCCATCGCTCCTACGACGACCGCTGCGTCAACGATGTCGCGTACGCCGGAGCGCGCACACGCCACGCCGACGGCACGGGCGCGCGGCTCATTGAAATCTTCGATACGGCAGCCGCGCAATAGACGCGACAACTGTGCCTGTGGTCCACCACGCCAGGCCTGTCCCAGTACGGCCGCCGGCACCACCGGTCGTTCGCCCTTCTGAAGCGACCGCAGATGCAACGCCCAGAGGTCACGCCGATTCATCAATGCCCCGGTGTCGTACGTGACGCCCATGGCTCAGGCCGTGACGTTCCACACGGTGTTGAGGACGGCATCCGCATCGGCCAGTTCGCGTTCAGTCAGCCGGCCGTGCTCAGCCTCCCATTCGGCCACCGCGGCAAGGCCATCCTCGATGCTCAACGCGTTCTCGGCAGCCCGGTTGAGCCATGCGGACAGGCTGAGGCCCTGACGCTCGGCACTCGTGGCGGCGGCCTGGGCGACGCGGTCGTCCAACGCAACGCTCAACTTCCTCACGCCCATGCGAGTCATGGTAGCACCGCGTTCGCACCGCATGCGCGTGCGCGCCAGGGGCTGAAGCCCCTGGCCTCCATCTGGAGCACGGGCGTGCGGCTTACGGTTCAGGGCTCACGGGACGATAGCGCGACCCATCCTCAGCATGCGTAGGGGCCGACGCATGCGTCGCCGCTACAGCGAGTGGTTGTCCCGCCAACCGTCTGTGAGTTGAACCGCCAGCGCGAAGGCGGGTCCGGTGCCCGGTGCCCGCTGCCCGATGCCCGGCGTTCGCTACCGCCCCGTTCCGACGACGGGGACGATCTGGATAATCGTGGGGTAGCGGCTGGGGTCCGCGCCGGGGGTGGGGACCAGGTAGCCCTTCGAGCCGCCCCATGTGTAATCCTTGATCGTCACGCCCGGTGGGAACGCCATCGTCTCTTCACGGAAGCGGCCGACCTCGAACATGTGTACCGGCGGGACGTCGTACACGAGGTCGCCCCTGTCGCGCAGTTGCGTGCGGTAATAGAGCACGAGCTCCGCGAACGACGCGGTGCTGCCGAACAGGTAGTAGCGCTGGCCCTGGCCCGCGTCGAACGAGCGCAGGAAGCGCGCGCCGGGGTACACCGGCAGGCCGAGCTGCGCGGCCGTCGGCACCGGATCGGCCGGCAGGGCCGGGTGGCTGGCTTCACCCCGCGGCGCCGCGGTCGGTGCCGTCGGGGGGGGCACCGGTCTGGCCGTCTCGCTCGAAACAGGCGGTGTCTGCGGTGTCGTAGCCGGTGTGTCGGGTCTGCCGACGGGCTGCGGCGCCACACCTCGCGGCGGCGGAGGCGGGGTTTGCGGGCGGCTCTGGCCGAGTGCCGGAGCCGCGGCGAGCAGCGTCAGGCACACCGTCAACTCGATCGCGCGCGTCATGCGTCTTATTGTACGAAGGAACGGGCACGTTCGCCCTGGAAGAGAGTACACATGACCAGTGCTGTGAAAACTGCTGCGTTGCTGGGCCTGCTCAGCGCGCTGTTTCTGTACATCGGACAACTCCTCGGCGGCGAGGGCGGACTCCTCATCGCGTTTGTCATCGCCATCGTCATGAACTTCGGGTCCTACTGGTTCTCCGACAAGATCGTCCTGGCGATGTATCGCGCCAGGGAGGTCGGGCCGGACCACCCGTTGTCCCAGCTCACCGCCGACCTCGCGCGGCGGGCGCAGCTCCCCATGCCGCGCGTCTACATCATTCCCGACGACTCCCCGAACGCGTTCGCCACGGGGCGCAATCCGCAGCACGCGGCCGTTGCGGCCACCGAGGGGATCATGCGCCTGCTGTCGCGCGATGAACTGGCGGGCGTGATGGCGCACGAGCTCGCGCACGTCAAGCATCGCGACATCCTCATCAGCTCCGTGGCGGCGACAATCGCCGCCGCGATCATGATGGTGGCGCGCATGGCGCAATTTGCGAGCTTCTTCGGCCACTCGCGATCCGACGATGGGGAAGGGAGCAACCCGATCGCGCTGCTGGTGGGCATCTTCGTGGCACCCCTCGCGGCGATGCTGATCCAGTCGGCGATCTCGCGGTCGCGCGAGTTCGGGGCCGATGCCGGCGGGGCGGAGATCGCCGGGTCGCCGATGGGCCTGGTCAACGCGCTCCGCAAGCTCGAATCGGCCAGCAAGCGCGTGCCGATGGATGCCAATCCGGCGACGGCTCACATGTTCATCATCAAGCCGTTCAGCGTGCGCGGCCTGTTCTCGTTGTTCAGCACGCACCCGCCGACCGAACAGCGGATCTCGGCGTTGATGGGCCCCCGCTGACGCGGGCGGACGTTGTGGGGCCGGGCTCGGAGAGCCGGCCCTACCCACAGCGGCGATAGGTAGGGCCGGCTCTCCGAGCCCGGCCCCTACGGTGTTGCAGATGGTTCGTATCGGTCGCGCAGCAGGGTCAGGACGGCCTTGACCTGCTTCGCGTAGGCCGGATCGGGATACTTCCGCACATACAGCCGCGCGTACCTTTCCAGCAGCTGCGGGGCCTGAGCCTCGAGGAACTGGAAGAAGTGCTCGCGGCTGGCGTCTTCGAGGTGAAGGACGTTGCCACCGAGCAGCGGCACGTCCAGATCGGCCATGGCCTGCAGCGTGGCCGCGATGCGTGACGGGTGCGTCGTGAAGCCGGGCACGAGTGGACTCATGAGGACGCCGGCCGTCACGCCCGCGTCGCGCAGGTGCCGCACGGCGCGCAGGCGCTGCATCGGCGGGGCGGTGCCGGGTTCCAGCTGCTCCCACACGGGATCGACGGTCGGCACGCTGACGTAGACGCGCGCGAGTCCGCGTTGCGACATCCGCGCGAGCACGTCGGCATCGCGCACCACCATCGGCCCCTTCGTCACGAGTCCCACGGGCGTGTTCGCCGCATCGAGGTGCGCCAGGCACGCGCGCGTGAGCCTGTAGCGGCCTTCGATCGGTTGATACGGATCGGTGGCGGTGCCGAGAGCCACGAGTTCGCACCGCCACGATGGCGCGTGCAGTTGTCGCGCGAGCACGTCGGCCACGTTGCGCTTCACGAAGATGTAGCTCGAGAACTCGTCGCCGGCACCCATCTCCAACTGGCTCTGGTACCGGCGCGCGTAGCAGTACTCGCACGCGTGCGTGCAGCCGCGGTAGGGATTGAGCGTCCAGCGGAACGCCATGCCCTTCACGCGATTGAGCGCCGACCGGCATACCACTTCCTGATAGTGCGCGTTGTCTGCACGCCGCTCGGCGGAGGGCAGGCCCT
This sequence comes from Acidobacteriota bacterium, assembly GCA_020845575.1. Lineage (NCBI taxonomy): Bacteria > Pseudomonadati > Acidobacteriota > Acidobacteriota bacterium. Next base: position 6,357 of record JADLFL010000012.1, read on the forward strand.
CGACACCCGCAATCCTGACGATCGCCGCGACGCCGCGGGTGGTGAGCGGTTCCTCGAACAGGGGCATCTGGCGGGGCATGTATTCGCCGTATCTTCGCCATTGTCCTCCGCGCGCGAGTGGGTGGTCAAGGATGTGCGATTCGCCGGGAGTCGGCCCCGGAAGGAGATGTACACTGTCGCGCTATGGCTAGTCACACACGAGTGGTGCGAGGGGTTGTCGCGGCGGCGATTCTCGGCTGGGCCGGCGTGGCCTTCGCGCAAGCGCCTGCCGCCAACGACGTCGTCGGCACCTGGAACATCACGATGACGTCGCCGGTCGGCACGCATCCAACCACGATGGCGATCCGCGAGGATGGAGGCCAGTTGGCGGGCACGATCGATGGACTGCCCGGCGCGACGCCGGTGGTCGTGACGACCAGTGAGAAGGGGGTCACGTTCTCGTTCTCGGTCGACTACCAGGGACAACCGGTTCCCGTCGTGATGGCGGGGAAGATCACGGGCACGGACATCAAGGGCAGCGTGGACTACGCCGATGGCGCCGGCGCGGGCGACTTCATCGGCTCGAAGGCCGGCGCCGCGTCGCTGTCCGGGGCCTGGGCCATCTCTGGCGATGGCGGCGACGGATACAGCTTCATGTTCACGCACGAGGGCGCGACCGTCGGTGGTGCGCTTCGCATGCCAGACGGCAACGAGCTGCCGCTGAAAGGCACCTTCGAGAACGGCCGTCTCTCACTCACCGTCGTGTCCGACAGCGCGAGCGGGACCATCGACGGCACCTACGACGCCGGCGCGCTCAAGGGGCGCTACGACATCGCCGGCAGCACCGGCACCTGGTCGGCCGTTCGCAAGTAACGTCGTGGCTGCGTCTCGCACCGCCGCCGCGACGTCGGGATCGTCGCCACGCTTCCTGTTCATCGATGCCCTGCGGGGCTTCGACATGTTCTGGATCACGGGCGGCGACGTGTTGGCCCGCGCCCTCGCCGTGTGGTTCGGGTGGACGTGGCTCGATCACCAGATGGAACACCTGCCCTGGGAAGGGTTCGTGTTCTACGACCTCATCTTCCCGCTCTTCATCTTCATCGTCGGCGTCGTGCTGCCGATGTCGCTGAAGCGGTACGCCGCGCAGCCATCGGCCGCGTATGGCCGCATCGTCAGGCGATTCGCGCTGCTGATGCTGCTCGGGTGGATCAACTGGGGCCTGCTCCAGTTCGACCTGCCGAACATGCGATGGTCCGGCGTGCTGCAGCGCATCGCGATCTGTTACCTGTTCACGTCGCTCGCCGTGCTGCACCTGCGCGTGAAGGGACAGGCCATCCTCGCCGTTTCGCTGCTGCTCGGATACTGGGCGCTGCTGGCATTCGTGCCTGCGCCTGGATTTCGCGCATACGACCTCTCACCGGAAGGGAACCTGGTGGGGTACGTCGATCGCCTGCTGCTGCCAGGCAAGTTCTGCTGCTACCCGCCGTATGGCGACAACGAAGGCGTGCTCTCGAACATCCCCGCGATTGCGACGTGTCTCTTCGGCGCGTTGACGGGCTGGTGGCTGGTGCAGGCGTGCTCGGCGGGCACCAAGCTGCGTGGCCTTCTCGTCGCGGGCGTGGCGAGCCTGGTCCTCGGCTACGTGTGGTGGCCGCTCTTCCCCGTCATCAAGAACCTCTGGACGAGTTCCTACGTGATGATCGCCGCCGGGTGGAGTCTCCTGCTCGTGGCGCTGTTCTACTTCGTGATCGACATGCAGGGCATGCGCCGGTGGGCGTTCCCCTTCGTGGTGATCGGCATGAACGCGATCACGATCTACGTCGCGCAGGAGTTCATCAACTTCGGCGACATCTCGAAGTTCTTCCTCGGTGGCCTGGCCAGCATCGTCGGCGGTGCGGGCCCTGTCGTCCTTGCGCTCGGTGCGATCGCCGTCCGCTGGATCTGCCTGCGCTACCTCTATCGCAACGGCACGTTCCTGCGCGTGTAACGGCCGGGCGCCGGAAGTCAGCGAATCGCGTTGCGTTGTTCGGTGAGGATGTCTTCGAGCGTGCGGGTGATGGGGATGTCCGGGTGCCAGCCCGTGATCGCGGTGAGGCGAGTGCGATCGCCGAGCAAGAGCGAGACGTCGACCGGGCGGAGCTTCGCGGGGTCGACGTCCACGTCGACCGGTACCGTCACGGCGGCGCGCAGCATGTCGAGCAGCGCGCCGATCTCGAACGCTTCGCCGCGACACACGTTGTAGACCTCGCCGCTTGCGCCCCGCTGCATCAGCAGCCGGTACGCGCGCACCGTGTCCCTGACGTCGGTGAAGTCGCGTCGCGCCGTGAGGTTGCCCACGCGCAGCGGGCCCGCTTCGAGGCCGCGTTCGATGCGCGCCAGTTGCCTGGCGAATTCGGGCGCGAAGAAACCGGGACCCTGACCGGGGCCGATGTGGTTGAAGGGCCTCACGATCACCACGTCGAGCCCCTCTCGCACCGCGGCGCGCGCCACCATCTCCTGCGCGAGTTTGCTCACGCCGTACGGCGTTGCCGGCGACACGCGCGCGTCCTCGCTCAGCGGCTCATCGGACGGCGCATACACGGCGGCCGACGTCGTCACGAGCACGCGTGCGTCAGGAGCGTGACGGCCGATGCTGCGCAGCAGCACGTGCGTCACTCGCGCGTTGAGGTCGAGTGCGACATCGGTGTGCGCCCACGCGGCACCCTGATTGGCTGCACCGGCGAGGTGGTACAGCGACGACGGACGCGCCGACGCAATCGCGGCGCCGACGACACTCGCCTCGCGCAGGTCCACTTCGCGCCACGTCACGCCGTCGAGTGCCAGTGATGCGGGCGGTGGCGGGACGCCCGGGCGATACCAGCCCTCCACGGGCCCGTCCTGGCGCAGGAGCGCCACGAGATGCTGGCCGGCGAAGCCCGCCGCACCAGTGACGACAGTGGGGCGAGTCATGAGCGCGCTAGTAGGACCGTCCCCCGAAGCTTCCGCTCGCGCCCGTGTTGCCGCCGAACGCGCCGAGGAAGTTCGAGAAGGTCCCGAGACCGGCCAGCGTGAAGCCGATGTTGAAGCGGCGATCCTGCGGCACGGGGAAGCTCGAATACTGCGCGAAGTTCATCGTCTGGTATTCGACGATGATGCCGCAGCACTGCGCGTTGTAGTAGCCGACGATGCGTCTGTCGATCATCGTCTGGCGCCCCATGTCGTAGTAGAAGGAGAACGTCCCGCCGATCCGGTTCCGCGCCGTGCGCACCGTCGTGCCGCCGTTGAGGAAGTTGTCGGGCCGCGTCGGATCGAACGAGAACTTGCGCTGGCTCCAGCCGCCGTTCACGTCGAGCCACTGGCGCAGGCCGTAACTGCCGTTCACGCGGATGCTCTGGAACTCGCCGGCGCGGTCGTCCCAGTCGAGGCGTGCCGTGACGTTGGTGCGCTGGCTGGGCGAGAAATTCGCGCTGAAGTTGATCGGCGAGAAGTTGCTCGGTTCACGCCCGAAATAGTTCAGCGGATACGAACCGAAATCGTAGAGGCTGGCTCGCGGGTCGCTGTAGTAGCTCTGTGTGATGCCGATCGTCAGGAAGTCGCGCGTGCGTGCGGCAGACTCCCCGGCGCGCCGTTTTGCCGTGAAGCGATTGACGATGCCGTAGGCGATGCGCGTCGTGCCGCCGTACGTGAAGTCGTACCCTTCCAGCTTCGGGATGCGGTCGTACCCCTCGAACGTGGTGAGCCGTTGCACGGTGAACGTGGGTTCGATCGTGTGCTTGTACTTCTCGGCGTAGCCGTTGCCCGGCGTGTCCCACACCTTCGTGAACTTCGGCCCGACGATGTCGGTGCGCAGGTCCCAGTAGCGCCGCGTGAGCGGCACGTCGGCCTGCACGTCGCGATTGTTGACGTCCTTCACGTAGCTCTCGCTGTAGCGCGTGAAGTGGTACGCGATCGAGGAGTTGAAGGTGAGGAACGGCCACTTGTTGAACGGGATCCGTACAGACGGCGTGATGTCGAAGCGCTGGAGCCCCTGGTCGTACTCGATGTTGTTGGCTTGGTCGGTGTCGACGCGCGTGATGTTCACCCACTCCGAGCCCAGGCTGTAGTAGATCGGCGTCTTGCCGATGCGGCTCTGCGCCAGCGAGTAGGAGAGCCGCGGCGTGCCGCCCATGGTCTGTGACGACGCCTCGGTGTAGAAGAGCTCCGTGGTGTCGTAGGTCGCGCTGACGCCCTGCTTGCCCCACGTGCCAGAGAGGTTGCCGCGGATGGTGCGCGTGCGCGACGACCAGTCGTACGGGTTCTGATTGAACGTCGCGCGCGTGACGATGCTGGAGAAGTAGTCGATGTTGCCGCGCGCGCGCAGCTTGAACGGCAGCGCCTGCCCGACGTTGGCGCGAATCTCGTAGTTGGTCGCGGCCGGCGTCGTGACGGATCCCGCCGTCGTCGAGTACGACGCCTCCTTCTCCTTCAGGTAGTACGTGTTGAACGATCCCTGAGAGCCGGGGCCCGCGACGTAGCGGTACTCGGCGCCGACGCCCTGGCCGCGCTTGGTGAACCAGTCGTGCGTGATGGTGGCGTCCTGGCTGCGGTTGATCGCCCAGAAGAACGCGTTGCTGATGCTCTGGCCGCGGATGACCGACGACCCGTAGGTGGGCAGCAGGAACCCCGTCGCGCGGTCGTCGCTCTGGATCGGGTAGTACATCACGGGCAGGTAGAACATCGGCACGCCCTTCACCTTGAGCACGGTGTTGGTCAGGACGGCGTACTCCTCGAGCTCGACCAGCGCGGTGCTCGAGACGAGCTCCCAGCGCGGCGTGGGCTGCACGCAGCTGGTGAACCCCCCGCGCGTGATCTTGTAGCGCTTCGGCCCGACCTTCTCCACCTTCTCGCCGTAGAACAGCGCATCGGGTTCCTGCGTGCCGAAGAAGCTCTTGTCCACCTTGTCGCCGAGGTACGTCGACCCCGTGGCGTCGTAGAACACGGCGAGCTTGGTCGTGTTGTCGAACTCCAGGCGCTCGGCCGCGATGCGCGTCTGCGCCGACGTGTAGACGACGTTGCCCGTCGCCACCACCTTGCCCGTCTCGCGGTCGTACTCGACCTCGTCGGCGAGGAACCGCTGCGCGCCGTCTTCCTGTTCCAGTTCGACCTCGCCGATCAGGCGCGTCTTCGTCCCGTCGATCTCGATGCGGAGCTGACGGGAGAGCTTGAACCCGGGCAGCTGCTGCGCCAGCGCCAGCGTGGGCAGCGCCGTTAGGACCAGCAGGAGCGTGAGGACACGAAGCGTGATGAATGCGGGCACGGGGCTGGGGGAAGGCGCCTGGCGTGGCGACCCGCAGAATATCACGCGGGATCGGGCGGCCCCGGCGCTTGGTCGAGCCATGCGAGGGCCGCGCCGACCAGGAAGAGCGAGCCTGCGACGACCACACGCGCACGTCCCGAAGCCGCGGCACGGAGCGCGTCGGCCGGCGTGGCGACCGCCTCGACGCGAAGGGCGGGGGCGAGCGTGGCGATGCGCGACGCGAGCGCGTCGGCGGGCAGGGATCTCGGCAGGTCGACAGTCGTGGCGATGACGCGCGACGCAAGAGGCAACAGTGGTGCGAGGAGGCCGTCGACATCCTTGTCGCGCATGCACGCCGTGACGAGGATGGCTGGCGTGAACGCGGCGTCCTTCAGCCACACCGCAAGGGCGCGCGCGCCGTCGGGGTTGTGCGCGCCGTCGAGCACGACCGGGGCGCCCGACGGCAGCGTGCGCCGGTCGAGCCGGCCGGGCCAGCGTGCCTGCGTGAGACCTGAGACGATCGCGTCGCGGCCGCCGCCAATGCCTGCCGCTTCGAGGGCTTCGAGCAGTCGCACGGCCACGGCCGCGTTCGCGGCCTGATGCGCGCCACGCAGTCCGAGCACGAGCGGGCCGTAGGTGCGACGCGGTGTCTCGATTGTCAGCGGGGTGTTTTCGGTTGCGGGAAAGTTGGTCGGGCTCGCAGAGCCGGCCCTGCAGGTGGGAGCGCCAGCCCTACCAGGCGGAGAGCCGCCAGTCGCGATGCGCACATCGTCTGCGGTGCGGATCAGTGTGGCGTGGCGTTGCGTACAGGTCTGTTCGATGACGCGCGCCGGCTCGTCGTCGGTCACGCCGCTGACGACAGTTGCGCCCATCGCAATCACGCCGGCCTTCTCGGCGGCGATGTGGGCCAGCGAGTCGCCGAGGTACGCCATGTGGTCGAAGCCGATGGACGTGATCGCCGCAAACGGCGCATCGACGACGTTGGTGGCGTCGAGACGTCCGCCCAGCCCGACCTCGAGCACCGCCACGTCGACCGCTGCGGTGCGAAACAGCACGAACGCCGTCGCCGTTGTCAGTTCGAAATAGGTCCCCGGTCCGGGAAGCGCGTTGCTCGCGAGGAGCGCGTCCTCCGCATCGAACACCTCCTGCAGCGCCGCGTCGAGGGCCTCGTCGGTCACGGGTGTGCCGTCGATGGCGAAGCGCTCGCGCAGATGGACGAGATGGGGCGACGTGTACCGGCCCACGCGCAGCCCGGCAGCGTGCAGGGCGTGCGACACCATGGCCGTCACCGATCCCTTGCCGTTGGTGCCGGCGATGATGACCGGCGTGCCTGTGCGTTCGGGATGTCCGAGGGCGTCGACGAGCGTGCGGATCGTGACGAGCCCGAGCTTGACGCCGACGAACTCGCGCGTGGCGAGACGGCCCTGTGGCGTCATGCCGGTGTGTGCATGAACCTCAGGGCGTCGGCGATCGCTGCCTTCAGCTTGCGGCGGTCCACGATCATGTCGACCATCCCGTGCTCGACGAGGAACTCGGCGCGCTGGAAGCCTTCCGGCAGCTTCTGGCGGATCGTCTGCTCGATCACGCGCGGGCCGGCGAAACCGATGAGGGCCTTCGGTTCGGCGATGTTCAGGTCGCCGAGCATCGCGAAGCTGGCGGTGACGCCGCCGGTGGTGGGATCGGTGAGAACCGAGATGTACGGCAGGCCTGCGCGATCGAGACGCGCGAGCGCGGCGCTCACCTTCGCCATCTGCATGAGCGAGAGCGTGCCCTCCATCATCCGCGCGCCGCCCGAGCACGACACCACCACCACGGGACGACGGTGCTGGAGTCCGCGCTCGATCGCCCGCGTGATCTTCTCGCCGACCACCACGCCCATGCTGCCGCCGATGAAGGAGTACTCCATCGCGGCCACCTCGGTCTCGATCCCGTCGATCGTGCCGGTCCCGCAGACGATCGCGTCCTCGAGGCCGGTGGCCTCCTGTGCCGTGCGCAGGCGCTGCGAGTACGGCTTGGTGTCGATGAAACTCAGGGGATCGGTCGACGCGAGGCCGCGATCGTGCTCGACCCACGGCCCGTCGAACAGCATCGCGAGGCGGTCGGCGGCGCCGAGGCGGAAGTGATGTCCGCACTTCGGGCACACCTGCATGTTGCCGTCGAGGTCCTTCTTGTAGAGCGCCTGGCCGCAGTCCGGGCACTTGACCCAGATGCCTTCAGGGATGCGGCTCGCCTTCTCCGTCGGGGCGATGGGTTTGGGAACGCGCTTGAACCAGGCCATGGGGTGTCGTGACCGTGCCGCGGTGCCGGGGACTGCCCCGGCCGTTCGCGACGTCGGCTGGCGAAGGTGACAGCGTAGCCGTCGCCGGAGGGCACGTCAACGCTGCCGCGGGACGTAGTACTGGGTGCCCTGCTGCATGTGCTCGATCTGTCGGAGCAGGTCTTCGACGTCTTCGTCGTGCCAGTCGAGCCCGAGCGACGAGGTCTCGACGACGAGCAGTGGAGCGCTGGTGTAGTGGAAGAAGAAGTGGTTGAAGGCGTCGTTCAACTCACCGATTCGCGCTTCGTCATCGGCTGCGCGACGATCGGCGAGTCGGCGGGCCCTGTCACGCAGGTGCTTGCGCAGCCTGTCTGTCGGGCACTGCAGATAGACGACGACGTCGGGCGTCGGGAGATCCCTGGTGAGCAGGTCGTACAGGCGTTGATAGATGAAGAGCTCGTTGTCGTCCAGCGTCAGGTACGCGAAAATCCTGTCCTTGTCGAACAGGTAGTCGCAGACGGTGGTCTGGCTGAAGAGGTCGCCCTGCCGCAGGGTTTCCTGCTGGCGATGGCGCGCGAGCAGATGGAAGAGCTGCGCCTGGAACGCCGCGCCGCTGCCGCGTGCGCGACGGTCGCCTGCAAACGGATTCTCCCCATCGTCGGTGACCAGCGTCGCGTCGAGGCGCTGCGCGAGACGTTCCGCGAGGAGGGCTTTGCCGACGCCCGGAGGGCCCTCGATCGCGAGGTAGCGCGCGTCCACGATGGCGCGCAGTATAGCGACGGGCTTCGAACCCCAGCAAGTCGCGCGTGCTAGCATGCGCCCGAGTGATGACGCGTCGCCTGTTGCTCTCAGTCGGACTGGCGGTGGCCACCGCTTGTGCGTCGGCACCGCCGGCCGTACCACCCCCGGTCGTCGCCCCCGCCTACGAACCCAAGGTCGCCAGCATCCTGCGCCTCGAAGACTTGCGTGTGCTGGAGGATGCGCTCTCGCGTCCCGTGGCTCCACCGCCAGGCGTCGACGCCCGCGGCCGTCCGCGGCCCGCCGCACCGGCGCCGCCGGCGATGGATCTCGTCACGCTCCTCGGCGATTCGGATGCGCGCGTGCGCCGGCGTGCCGCACTCGGGATCGGCCGCGTGGGTCTGTCCGCCGGCGTGGCGCCGCTGGTGGGCCACCTCCAGGATCCCGACGCCGACGTGCGCGCGATGGTGGCGTTCGCGCTGGGGCTCATCGGCGACGCCGCGGCCGTCGATCCGCTGGTGACGACGCTGGGCGACCCGAGTCCGCTGGTGAAGGGGCGTGCGGCGCACGCGCTCGGACTCATCGGTCCCGACAAGGCGGCGGCTTCCGCCGCACCCATCGCGCAGATGGTGCAGCGCCTGGTGTCGGCCGGCGCGATCGGCACGCCACCGGCCGATGAAGGCGGTGTGCCGTCGCCCGAAGCCGAGGCGGTGCGTCGGGGGCTCATCGCTCTGACGGCGTTGCGCAGCTACGACGGCCTTGCCACGGCGGTGCTCGACGCGCAGGGGCGTCCGCGCAGCTCATGGTGGCCCATCGCCGCGGCGCTCTCGCGCATCGCCGACGACCGTGCGGTGCCGGCGTTGATCGAACTCGTGTCGTCGCCGTCGCCGTTCACGGCAGGGTATGCGGTGCGCGGGCTCGGCGAGCGTCGCGCCGCGGCGGCGTTACCCACGCTGTTGCCCCTGCTCGAAGCGAAGCGCCAGGTCCATCCGCAGGTGCGGGTGTCCGCGGTGCGCGCCGCGGGACAACTGGCCGACGCACGCGCGGCGGCCCCGTTGCTGGCGTTGCTGCGCCAGCCTGATGTCGAACTCGGTCTCGAACTCGAGATCATGGGTGCGCTGGCGCAGATCGACATGCGCGACGCCGAACCGGATCTGATCGACAGGCTCACCGATCGATCGCCGTTCGTGCGCGCGGCGGCGTTGAAGACGCTGGCGCGCGTGGACTCGTTGTCGTTCACGACGGCGCTGTCTGGCCTCGATCCCGATGCCGACTGGCGCGTGCGCGCGGCGATGGCCGAGGCACTCACCACGCTGGCACCCGAGAACGCGACGCCGATGCTCGAACGCCTCGTCGCCGACGCCGACGCGCGCGTGCTGCCGTCGGTGCTGCGCGCGTGGAGCACGCTGAAGCTTCCCGGTCTCGAGAAGCATCTCGCCGCGGCGCTCGCTCGCGACGATGTGATGGTGCGCGCGGCGGCGGCCTCCGTCGTGGGCGCGCAGAAGCTGACGGCGCTGCGTGATGCGTTGATCGCGGCGTGGCAGCGCGCGAAGACCGACGCGGCCGACGATGCGCGTTGGGCGGCGCTCGACGCGCTCGCCACGCTCGATCCGGCGGCGGCGCGCGGGCCCATGGAAGAGACGCTCAGCGACCGCGACTGGGCCATGCGTCTGCGCGCGGCGCGCTGGCTCGTCGCACAGGATCCGTCCAGTGACGCGCTCACGCGCATCAGGCCGGCGCCCGTGTCGCAGGCGGCAGGCAGATACGCTGCCGCGCACCTCGTCTCGCCGGCGTACTCACCGCAGATCTACGTCGAGACCGCGAAGGGCACCATCCAGATCGAACTGGCGGTGCTCGACGCGCCCCTCACCGTGGAGAACTTCGTCGCGCTCGCGCGTCGCGGCTACTTCGACGGACTGCGGTTGCATCGCGTGGTGCCGGCGTTTGTCGTGCAGGATGGCGATCCGCGCGGCGATGGATCGGGCGGCCCCGGCTACAGCATCCGCGACGAACTGAGCGATCGCCCGTATCGGCGCGGCACCGTGGGCATGGCGCTCGCAGGTCCCGACACCGGCGGCAGCCAATGGTTCATCACGCACGCGCCGCAACCGCATCTCGAAGCGCGCTACACGGTGTTCGGTGACGTGGTGAGCGGGATGGACGTGGTGGACGCGCTGGAGGTGGGCGATACGATCACGCGGATTCGCGTGTGGGATGGTGTGACGCCCCAGTGACATCAAAGGGGACATGAAAGGGGCGCGGACAGCCGCGCCCCCTTGCGATCCCGTCAATCCGCCGCGTTGGTCGCGGCGGCCCTCGTGGCCGACTTCCTGGCCAAGGCGTAAACCCCCTTTCCAGGCGGTGTACATCTGGCCGGCCGCTCGCAGGCGTTCACGTACGCTCGCAACGCTGCCTCCCGCAATCACGGCCCGTGAGAGCGGGCGACGGCAGCCGTTCGCTACGGCCGGAAATGGCCGGCGGCCGCCGATGGAATCTGGCAGCCGCCGCATTTGTCCAACTGACGGGCCCCATCGGAGATGACGCCCGTTGCGGCCTGGCGACGAAGCGCCCGGACCGCGAACTACTACCGCTTCTTCGCGGCCTTCTTCGTGGCCTTCGGAGCGGCCTTCTTCGCCGCGGCCTTCTTGGCTGCCTTCTTCGCCATTCTTCCTCCTAGGTTGGCGGTGCTCGTTCCGTTGCGTTGAGTCGTCATTGACCCATCACTACAGGTGGATTGAGCTACCCAGCCTCACACAAGATGTAGATTATGGATGAGAAAATTTGCTTGTCAAGCACAATTCCAGCGTGCTTGTCAAAAAATTTTGCCCATCCGAAATGCGCCCAGGAGGAAGGGGCTAGCGCAAACAGGCGGCCGTTGTCAAACTTGACAAGTTCAAGCGATCGCTTACCGAAAACGGCCCGTCACGAACATCGCTTCGACAGCGTGCCCGTAGCGCGTTCACGCGGGTCCTGCACGACATGTGTAAGTGAATACGAACGTGAAAACAAGGAGCCGGCAACCGGCAATCGGCAAGCCGGCAACCGGGCAGGGAATCGGGACGCGGGACTCAGGAGATCGAATTCGAGACCGTCAAGCGGCGCGTCTCCCGTGCGAGTGCTTGGTCGCGCCGATGACGGGTGAGGCTGTTCGGCGACAGGGACGCGCGCCGAATGCGTCGGCGAGGCTCAGAACGCCGAGACGCGGAGCTGCTGCTTCTCGGCGTGGCGTTCGAGCGCGAGTTGGAGGAGGCGATCGACGAGATCGGGATACGCGAGTCCGCTCGCGGCCCACAGCTTGCTGTACATGCTGATCGTCGTGAAGCCGGGCATCGTGTTGATCTCGTTGACGAACACCTCGCCGCTCTCGCCATCGACGAGGAAGTCGACGCGACTCAGGCCCGCGCCGTCGATCGCGCGGAACGCGTCGAGGGCCAGCGTCTGCAGCCGCGCTCCGAGGTCGGCGGGCACGTCCGCGGGAATCGCGAGGCGGCTCCCGCTGTCCAGGTACTTCGCCTCGTAGTCATAGAACTCGCGCGACGGGACGATCTCGCCGGGCACCGATGCGCGCGGCTCGTCGTTGCCGAGCACCGCGACCTCGATCTCTCGCGCGTGCGGCACCGCCGCTTCCACCACCACCTTGCGGTCGTACTCGGCGGCGAGCTCGAGCGCGTCTACGAGCGTCTCGACCGTGCGTGCCTTCGAGATGCCCACGCTCGACCCGAGATTGGCCGGCTTGACGAACACCGGCAGGCCGAGCGCGTCCGCGAGTTCCTCGGCGACGACGGCCGGTTCCGCGAGGACACGCTGCCGCGACACGACGACGTAGGCGCACTGCGGCAGGCCCGCCGCTCCGAACACGCGCTTCATGAGTGCCTTGTCCATGCCGACGGCCGAGGCGAGTACGCCGCAGCCGACGTACGGCACGTTGGCCAGTTCGAGCAGGCCCTGCACCGTGCCGTCTTCGCCGTGCGGTCCGTGCAGTACCGGGAAGATCGCGTCGAGCCCGACACCCGTGACCACGGCGTGCGCCTCGTCATCGCCACGGCCGCGTGACCTGTCGATGGTGAGGATGGTCTCCTCGCTCGGTCGCGCCAGGAGATGAACCTCCCGGCCGGCGCGCAGCGCCTTCAGCTCGGCGCGCGTCTGCTCGATCACTTCGGAGGCCGACGCGGCGGACGGCGGCTTGTCGGCCAGCGACCACCGGCCGTCCCTGTCGATACGGATCGGCACCGCTTCGTAGCGCGCGCGATCCAGGTTGGCCATGACGGCGGCTGCCGAGGCGATCGAGACTTCGTGCTCGCCGGAGCGACCACCGTAGACAACGCCTACGCGGAGTTTCTTCAAGGGCTTCGGGTGTCCGAATGTCGGCCGGAATGGCCGGATGGATGCCGTAGTATAGCCGAATGCCCGGCGCCTTCGCGTTCACGCTGACAGCCCGGGACGGCAAGGCCCGTTCGGGCCGCCTGCAGACGCCTCACGGCGACGTGGAGACGCCGGCTTTCATGCCGGTGGGGACGCGCGGTGCCGTCCGCGGGGTCACCCAGCGAACCCTCGAAGAGGCCGGCGCGTCGATCGTCCTCGCCAACACCTATCACCTCTATCTCCGTCCCGGCGACGACCTGATCGCCGAACGCGGCGGTCTCCACCGCTTCATCGGCTGGCCGGGCCCGATCCTCACCGACAGCGGCGGCTACCAGATCTTCAGCCTCGGCCCGCTCGTGAAGATCAGCGAGGCCGGGGCTCGATTCCAGTCACACCACGACGGCTCGCGGCACGAGCTCACGCCCGAACGCGTGGTCGACATCCAGGCGCAACTCGGACCCGACATCGCGATGGTGCTCGACGAGTGTCTCGCGGCGCCCGCGAGCGAGGCGGCCACGGCGGCGTCACTGGACCTCACTCTCCGCTGGGCGCGGCGCGCGCGCGACCGGTTCGAGCAGTTGCGGGCCGGGCCGGTCGATGGCGTGACGGTGTCCAACCCCGGCCAGGCGCAGTTCGGCATCGTGCAGGGCGGGATCTACCCGCACCTGCGCGAGAAGAGCGCCGCCGCGCTCCGGGCCATCGGGTTCGAGTCGTACGCGATCGGCGGCCTCAGCGTGGGCGAGTCGGTCGAAACGATGTACGACGTGGTGGCGCACACGGCGCCGCTCCTGCCCGAGGACACGCCGCGGTACCTGATGGGCACCGGCATGCCCGACGACCTGGTGGAGTGCGTGGCACGCGGCATCGACATGTTCGACTGCGTGCTGCCGACGCGCAACGCGCGCAACGGCCAGGTATTCACGCCCGACGGTCCGATCAACCTGCGCAACGCCCGCTTCGCGCGTGACGATCGGCCCATCGACGAGACGTGTCCGTGCGACACCTGCCGCCGTCATTCGCGGGCCTATCTGCGGCACCTGTTCCAGAACCGCGAGATGAACGGTGGCACGCTCGCAAGTGTCCACAACCTCGTCTTTTACCTTGACACCCTCCGGCGGATCCGACAGGCTATCGGTTTCGGGTCGTTCGAGCAGTTCAGACAGGATTTTCACCGCCGCTTCTCCCGAACACCCCTGAGTTCCTGATGCTTTTTCCGAGTATGTCCGTCCCGTCGTCGCTCGCCATGGCGGCCCCCGCCGATCCCAACGCGAGCCCCTGGCTGTCGCTGCTGCCCTTCGTCGTCATTCTCGGCATCTTCTACGCCATGGTGCTGCTGCCGATGAAGAGACGGCAGCAAAAGGTCGCCAACTTCCAGGGTGGCCTGAAGCTGGGCGACAAGGTCATCACCACGGGCGGCATGTACGGCACGATCACGCGTCTCGGGGAGCAGCACGTACAGTTACAGATCGCCCCCAACGTGCGCATCGACGTGGCCCGCGCGGCCGTCGGCGGTTATCAGGGGCAGGACCCCGTCGTCGTGGCCGAGCAGGGCAACGCGTAATCCCTCATGACTAGCAACCTTCGCTGGAAGCTGATCGCCATCGTCGCGGTGATCGCGCTGGCCGTCGCGGCCTTCTATCCACCCACGGAAAAGGTCAGGCTCGGCCTCGACCTGAAGGGCGGTGTCCACCTCGTCCTCCGCGTCCAGACAGACGATGCGCTCAAGGTGGAGACGGAGACGAGCGCGGAACGCCTCCGTGACGAGCTGTCACGCCAGGGCGTGTCTGTCTCGAACGTCGTCGCCGACGACATCCGGTCGTTCCGCGTGGAAGGCGTGCCGGGTGACCGCGACGCGGACTTCCGCCGCGTGGCGGAGGAGTGGGTCGGGCAGCTGTTCGACAGGTCCTCGTCGGCGGGTGGGGCGTACACGTTCGCGCTGAAGCCGGCGCAGATCACGCGGCTGCGGCAGGACGCCGTGGCGCAGGCGCTGCAGACGATCGAGCGGCGCGTCAACGAACTCGGCGTTGCCGAGCCCATCGTCGCGCCGCACGGCGACGGCGACCAGATCCTCGTGCAGATGCCGGGCGTCACCGATGTCTCCCGCGCGAAGGAGATCATCAGGTCGACGGCACTGCTCGAGCTCAAGATCGTCGAGGACGGTCCGGCTCCCACGCGCGAGTCGCTGCTGGCGTCGCGCGGCGGGCAGGTACCCGGTGACCTCGAGGTCGTGCCCGGCGCGGCGGAGGCCGGCGGCGTGGGCCCCGTGTACTACCTCGTGAAGCGCGTGGCCGGCATCACGGGCCGCGACCTGCGCAACGCGAAGCCGTCGCTCGACGAGAACAACCAGCCGGCCGTGTCGTTCTCGCTCAACCAGCAGGGTGCCGACAAGTTCGGTCAGCTCACCGCACAGAACATCGGTCGCCAGCTGGCGATCATCCTGGACGGCCGCGTGCAGAGCGCGCCGACGATCGAAGGACGCATCTACGACGAGGGCCGGATCTCCGGGTCGTTCACCTCGCAGGAGGTGCAGGACCTGTCGCTCACGCTGCGGTCGGGCGCGCTGCCGGCCAGCCTCACCTATCTCGAGGAACGCACCGTTGGTCCGTCGCTCGGCGCCGACTCCATCCGCGCCGGCGTGATGGCGTCGCTCATCGGCCTCGGGTTCGTCACGCTGTTCATGCTCGCGTTCTACAAGTTCTCGGGCGTCAACGCGCTGCTGTCCATCTCGCTCAACCTGGTCATCCTGCTCGGCTTCATGGCGTACATCGGTGCGGTGATGACGCTGCCGGGGATCGCGGGCTTCATCCTGACGATCGGCATGGGCGTGGACTCCAACGTGCTCATCTTCGAGCGCATCAAGGAGGAACTCGGCGCCGGCAAGTCGGCACGCGCGGCGGTGGCCGCCGGGTTCGACCGCGTGTTTCTCACCATTCTCGATACGCACGTGGCGTCGCTCATCTCGGCGGCGTTCCTGTTCCAGTTCGGCACGGGCCCGATTCGCGGGTTCGCGACCACGCTGTTCTTCGGACTGCTCGCCAATGTGTTCACGGCCGTGTTCGCGTCGCGGACCCTGTTCGAACTCATCCTGTCGCGCCGTCCGCAGGCCGCGAAGCTGAGCATCTGAGGCCGTCATGGAACTGTTCACCAACGCCCACTACAACTTCACCAGGTGGCGCTGGCATGCGCTGGCCTTCTCGGCGATTCTCGTCGTGGCCGGCATCGTGCAGACAGCGCGGCTCGGGCTCCCGCTCGGCATCGACTTCTCGGGCGGCACGATCGTCATCGCCAAGTTCCAGCAGGCCACGTCCGAAGACACGGTGCGGACCGCGCTCGACAGCATCCCCGGCGAGAAGGTCGTCCAGCAGTACGGCAATCCCGACGCGCACGAAATCCTGATCCGCCTGCCGCAGGTGGAGCAGACCGAGGAAGGCACGAGTCTCGAGGCCGGTGCGCGCCAACTCACCGACGCCCTGCGCGCCGCCAACGTCGGCGCGTTCGAGGTGATCAACACCGAGATCGTCGGCCCCGTGATCGGCAAGGACCTGCAGCGCAAGGGCATCTACGCGACGTTCGCGAGCATCATCGGCATCGCGCTCTACATCGCGTTCCGCTTCAGGCCCTCGTTCGCGATCGGCGCCATCGCGGCCACGCTGCACGACGTGATCGTCACGCTCGCGGTGCTGGCCTTCTGCGGCTACGAACTCTCGCTCAACGTCATCGCGGCCATCCTGACCATCACGGGTTACTCCGTGAACGACACCATCGTCATCTTCGATCGCGTGCGCGAGAACTTCAGGACCATGCGCGGCGCGGCGCTGGAGCAGCAGGTCAACACGGCGGTCAACCAGACGCTCAGCCGGACGTTGATCACGGCGGGTACCACGTTCCTGGCCGTGTTCGCGTTGTTCCTCTTGGGCGGCGAGGTGCTCGAAGGCTTCGCCTTCACGATGCTCATCGGCATCGTGAGCGGCACCTACTCCACCATCTTCATCGCGTCGGCGATCGCCATCGCGCTCAGCAAGAGCGAAATGAAGCCGTCGGGGCCGGCGCAGGCGGCCACGCCCGCGCGTGCGGCGGCCGAGCGCGCGCGTCGCCGCGAGCGGCGCAACGCGTAAGGACTGCGCGTGCCGGTGCTCGCCGCCGCGGCGCTGCTGGGCGTGGTGCAGGGACTCACGGAGTTCCTGCCCGTGTCGAGCTCCGCGCACCTCATCCTGGCCCGGGCGTTCTTCGGCTGGGACGACAGCGGCTTCGGCCTCGCGTTCGACGTGGCGACACACGTCGGCACGCTGCTGGCCATCCTCGTCTATTTCCGCGACGACATCCTCGGCATGATCGCGGCGATCCCGCGTGTCTTCACGGGGACCGACGCGGAGGCGCGCCGTGCGCGCCTCATCGCCATCGGGACCATCCCGGTGGTGATCGTCGGTGCGCTGTGGGCGAGCGCCATCGAGGCGCACCTGCGCACGCCGCAGGTGGCGGCCGTCGCGCTGGCGGCGGGGTCGATCCTGTTCTTCGTGGTGGAGCGTGTCGGGACGCAGTGGCGCCATGACGACCGCGGCATGAGCGTCGCGCAGGCGCTCGCGTTCGGCGTCGCACAGACGGCCGCGCTCATCCCCGGCGTGTCGCGATCGGGGTCCACGATCGTGGCGGGCATGGCAATGGGATTCACGCGCGCGGCGGCGGCACGATTCGGCTTCCTGCTCGGCATTCCCGCGATCCTGGCGGCGGCGGCCAAGGAAGCGCTCGAACTGCGTCACGTAGGGGTCGCGCCGGGCGAGACGACGCTGTTCCTCGTGGGTGGCATCACGGCGTTTCTCGTGGGCTATCTCGCCATCAGGTTCTTCATGCGGTATCTCGGGTCGCACTCGCTGGCCGTGTTCGCGTGGTATCGCCTCGCGCTCGCGGCGGCCGTCGTGGTCTGGCTCTTCCCACGCTGACGTGTGGAACTACCTGCAGCGACGGTTCGTGGCGGGCTTCTTCGTCACGGTCCCGCTCGCCCTCAGCATCGCGGCGCTGATCTGGATCTTCGGGATCGCCGACGATCTCACGTCGCCGATCGTCGAGCAGGTCTTCGGTCGGCGCGTGCCGGGCCTCGGCATCGCGGTGACGGCGGCGGGTATTCTGATCGTCGGGTTCTTCGCGGCCAACGTCATCGGTCGCCGTCTGCTGCAGCGCGCGGAACACTACCTGATGCTCGTGCCGTTGTTCCGCTCGATCTACGCGCCGGTGAAGCAGCTCGTGTGGGCGTTCAATCCGCAGAACGACTCGGGCTTCAAGCGCGTGGTACTCGTGGAGGAGCCGCAGCGCGGGATGGTGCTCGGGTTCCTCACGCGCGAGATCACGGTGCCGGACGCCGACGGTCGTCCCGAACCCTGGGTGGCCGTCTATGTCCCGACCAACCACCTCTACCTTGGCGACGTGCTGCTGTATCGGCGCGACCGCGTGCGCTACCCGGACATCACGGTCGAGGAAGGTGTGCGCGTGTTCCTCACCGGCGGCATGGCACTGCCCCCCGACGTGCACGCGCACGTCGACCCTGCTCGGCAGCGTGGGCCGGATGCCGGATCGGATGTCGGGGCAAACCCCTCGTCCGACGTCTGACCGCGCGCCGCGTTCACGTCCGCTTTTGACAGGCGCGTGCCGCGCGACTACTATCGGCGGCCTGTGATCTCAGGGCGGCGAGGCTGGGCCGGGTCGTGCGCCGGGCGGTCGAGGTGCTGGCGAGGGTCGGAGAGAAAGTTCACGAGCGCGTGATCCGATTCTCGGGAACCGGTGTCAAAGAAGGCATCGGAGTTCGTTGACACTGTTTTTTTGCTGTCGCTATAATCGCCGCCTCACGACGGGAAGTCATCGCGTCTGTGGTCGGTAGGAGGACAGGCCAGTGCCGAAAGACATGTTCGGGGACGTGGTCGAACCGTCAATCAAGGTCGGTTCGCAGAAGTGGTACACGGTTCCCGTCTCGATTCTTGTGCACCTGCTCATCGTCGGGAGCGTGGTGCTGATCCCGCTCATGGCGCTCGATGCGTTGCCGGAGGTGAGCGGGAGCATGACGGCGTTCGTGGGTGCGCCACCGCCACCGCCACCGCCGCCGCCACCACCGCCGCCGCCACCCGCGGCGGCCGCGCCGGCCCCGACGCCGACGACAGTGAGCAATCCGAACGCGGCCCCCATCGAGCCGCCGAAGGAAATCAAGCCCGAAGCTCCCGCACCGCCGCCGGCCAACGTGGGCGTGGGCGTGCCGGGTGGCGTCGAAGGCGGCATTCCTGGTGGTGCGCTCGGCGGCGTCGTCGGCGGCCTGCCGTCAGCCCCGCCGCCGCCGCCCCCACCGCCGCCGGCGGCTCCGGTGCGCGTCGGCGGTGCCATCGCGCCGCCCAAGCAACTGCGACGCGTCAACCCCATCTACCCGCAGATCGCACAGTCGGCGCGCGTGTCGGGTGTCGTGATCATCGAGGCCACCATCGGGACCAACGGCAAGGTGCAGAACGCGCGGGTGTTGCGCAGCATCCCGTTGCTCGATCAGGCGGCGCTCGATGCGGTGAAGCAGTGGGAGTACACACCGACGCTGCTCAATAACGTGCCGGTTCCGGTCATCATGACCGTCACGGTGAACTTTACGTTGCAGTAGTCCCCTGGGTTCCCGCCCTCCGCGATCGGGGGCGGGCGCCTGTCAGTCAAGAACAGCACGATCGATCGTGATCGACATGAACGATCTGCGGGTGCGTTGCCGGAAGGCAGCGTCCCGGGCAGTCATCCCCGGAGGGGTGGAGCGCAATGGGTGATTTGAATCTTCTTCACATGTGGGAGCAGATGGGCTTCGTCGCGAAGGCCGTCGCGTACATCCTCTTCTTCATGTCGTTCTGGTCGGTCGGCGTCTTCGTGGAGCGGTGGTACACCTTCTCCCAGGCCAAGAAGCAGTCCAAGCTCTATGCCCCGCAGGTTGCCAAGCACCTCAAGGAGGGCCGTCTCAAGGACGCGATCGCGCTGTCGCAGTCCAAGAACTTCCGGTACAGCCACCTTGCCAAGGTCGTGCTCGCGGGCCTGCAGGAGTACCAGTTCCAGTCCGAGAGCGGTCAGCAGCTCACGCGTGACGACCTGCTCGACACGGTGCGCCGCGCCATCCAGCGCGCCACAGCGCTCACCGGTAACGACCTGAAGAAGGGCGTTTCCTCGCTCGCCACCATCGGCTCGACGGCTCCGTTCGTCGGTCTGCTCGGTACCGTCGTCGGCGTCATCTCGGCGTTCCAGGGCATCGCCTCGACGGGCTCCGGTGGCATCGGCTCGGTGTCGGCCGGCATTTCCGAAGCGCTCGTCGAAACGGCGCTCGGCCTTGTCGTCGCCATTCCGGCGGTGTGGTTCTACAACTACCTGACGGGCCGTCTCGAGTACTTCAACGTCGAGATGGACAACAGCTCGTCGGAGATGGTCGACTACTTCGTCAAGAAGAGCACCTAGGTCGCTGGATGGCCGCCATGTGATGGTCGGCCTTCGATGACCGGTCCCGCGCCGACGGGACAGATTGGTTCGACAGGAGGCGCTCTCCGGGGCGCCTCCGTTCAGGAGAACACGCCATGGCAATGAGCATGGGGGGCGGGAAGGGCGGCATCAAGGCCGACATCAACGTCACCCCGCTGGTCGACATCATGCTGGTGCTGCTCATCATCATGATGCTCATCGCGCCCCTCCTGCAGAAGGGCGTGAACGTGCGGTTGCCCATCGCCGAGAACACCGGCGAGAAGCCCGACACGCAGGAACAGACGGTGGTGCATGTGGACGCGCAGCGGAACCTGTACGTCAACAACATCCAGGTCGCCGAATCAGAGGCAGTGGACCGCATCAAGTTCGCGCTCGAAGAGAAGGCCGAACGTATCGTCTACCTGAAGGGCGACACCGACGCTCCCTACGCGGCCATCATGAGCATGATGGACAAACTGCGTGAGGCGGGCATCGAGAACGTCGCGCTGATCACCGAGAGCAAGAAGGCGGAAGGGGAGGGCAACTGATGTCTGCCCACAAGCATCACGGCGCGGAAACCGTGCAGCGCGGGGAGACTCCCCACGCCAGCTCGGACATGAACGTGACGCCGCTCATCGACGTGCTGCTCGTGCTGCTCGTCATCTTCATGGCGGCGCTGCCCATGACCCAGAAGGGCACGGACATCAACCTGCCGCTCGAGACCAAGGGGGCCGACGCGGCCGACACGAGTACGCAGATCGTGCTGACCATGAACGCCGACCGTACGCTCTCGGTCAACAACCAGGATGTGCCGATGGGCGACCTCCAGCATCGTCTCACCGAGATCTTCGAGACGCGCAAGGAGAAGACGATGTTCATCCTCGGGGCGCCGACGCTGCCCTACGGGTTCGTCGTCCAGGCGATCGACGCCGCGCGCGGTGCGGGTGTCGACAAGGTCGGTATCGTCACCGAAGGCATGCGTCGCGCAGGCGGCGCCGACTAGGCTCCCCGGCTTCCACTTACGCCGAGAAACACCGAAAGCCGGCTCCCTCACCAGAGGGTGTCGGCTTTCGTGCGTCTGCGCCAGCGTCAGGTCGTGGTGCGCAGGGTCGTGCTGCCGCGAACGACCTTGGTACTGTCGGATGCACTGAAGGCCGGGCTGAACGCCTTCGTGGCAGCGTCCTGCATCTTCCGCATGGCCGGGTTGTCCGGAGCAGCGAGGACCTGCTTGTCTGGCCGGACGACGACCAGCGCGCGTTGAGCGTTCGAGACGGCCATATGTCCTCCTTGTGGCTGGATGGAGCCCTCCCTTATCGCAGGCGTGTGCCGACGACGTTCGAGCCGGCTGCCCACCTCACGCCGAGCGCATCGCCGTACATTGCACGCTCGACGACGATCTGCGGGGCCGGGCTGCCGAAGGCCTCGACCACCGCCCCGAAGCGCCGGCCTGCGGCCTCAGGAAAGTAGACACTTACTGGTACGCTTTCCCGGCTGCTACCGACCAGCGGGAAGTCGCGCGTGACGGTCGCCCCGTCTTCGAAGACGAGCGTCACCCGTGCCGTACCACCCGAGTCCGACGTGTTCGCGATGAGGATGTAGGTCTGCACGTTGAAGGGCCCGCCCACCTCCCCATCCGCGAGCCCCCACTTCGTGCTCGTGCGATCGGCGCCCGCACTGTTGTGCCCCTCGTGCCAGGTACTGCCGCCGCCCGGCCACCACATCGCGCGTTCGACGATGATTGGCATGCCGTTGGTGGACCGCACGCGCGCTGATACGGCGGTGTCGGCCAGTTGCGCGTCTTCGTGGTCGACCCAGATGTTGAACCGGCTCTGCGGGGCGACCGCGTAGTCGCGCGTGAGCGTGGCCCCGCCGGGCAGCAGGTAATCCACCGAGACAGGTGCGGCAGTCGTTCCCGGATTGGCGATGAGGATGAACAGGTCGAAGTACGGCCCCGTGGCACCCTCGGCCAGGAACCACTCGGCGGCCGGAGTCGTGATGCCCGCGCTCTCGTGTCCCGCATCGAACCCGCGACCCTGGCGCGTGAGATACATCGCGCGCTCGACGATGACGGGCACGTCGTTGGTGCTGCGGATCACGGCCGACACCTCGGCGGCGCCAAGCACCGGATCCTCGAGATTCACCCAGATGTTGAAGCGACTGCTGGCGGTCACCGTATGGGTGCGCACCAGTGGTGCCTGCGGTGCCGGCAGCAGGTACGTGACTTCGATCTGCGCGTCGGCGCTGCCAGGGTTCTGAATCAGGTAGAAGAGCTGGAAGCCGCCGATGGTCGCGCCTTCGGCGAGGTACCACTCGAGCGCGGGGGCGGCGATGCTGGTCTCGGCGTGGCTGCCGTAGCCGCGCGCGTCCCAGCGCATGGTGCGGTCGGCAATCAGTGGCTGCGTGGAGGTGATGACAGTGGAGAACTCGGCGTTGCCCATTCCCGGCAGTTGCTTGGGAAACACCGTCGCGCGCGCCAGGCCCCCGAGCGCGACGTCGTGCGTCACTGTCGTGCCGTCGCCCTTGAGGAACGCGAGCCTGGCGGTGGTGGACTCGCCCGTCGCGTTGAGCAGTGCGATCTCCGTGTCGAAGAAATCGCTCGTGGCGCCTTCGGCGAAGTAGCGCGTGAAGGTGCCGACCTCGGCGAGGAAGAACGACGCCACCTGGTCGCTCGAGAGGTTGGTGAACGTCTCGCTCTCGGGTGCGAACTCGAAGGAGAGCCTGGACGGCGTGATGGTGTAGGTGCCGCCAGCCGGCAGGTGGAGGACGTACGCGCCGTCGGCATCGGTCGTGACGGCGCGCGTGGTGGTGCCGGTGGCGGTGATCGTGATGCCGGGTACGCCCGTGTCGTTGCGGTCGCGCACAGTACCGGTGATGCGCCATGTCTTGAAGCCGGTGAAGTCGCCGACCTGGTCGGCGGTGATGTTCGTGAAGGTGCGCGTCTCGGGCGTGAAGCCATGGCCGGCGAGCGTCGGCGTCACGGTGTACGTCCCGGTGCCGAGGCTGCTGAAGGCATACGTGCCCGTGCCGCTGGTCGTCGTCGTGCCGGTGCTGGCACCGGTGCGCTGCACGGTGACGCCGCTCATCGGCGTGGTGCCGCCGAGCCGGATGGTTCCCGTGATGGAGTAGGACTCGACAGCGCCGACGCCGACGGCCCAGTCCGACAGCGTCGTCACGTTCGCGCGGGTGACGAGGCCTGGCGCAGACGATGTGCGCGCGCAGTCCCAGGTGCTGCCCGTGAACCGACACGCCGAGGTGGTGGCGTGGTCCGCCACGGCGTGCGGCAGCGTGACGCTCAGCACGTATCCCGCGCCCGTCGGCGTCATGGTCCAGAAGCGGCCGGGCACCTGGCCCGGGCCGGCCTGCGGGTGCGTCACATCGCGGCGATCGATCTGTACGCTGGTGAGTGCTCCCAACGTGGCGACGTTCAGTGTCGTACCCGTGAGACCGAACATCCGTGCGCCCGTGGTCATGGTGCGAATCGCGCGGATGATGCCGAGGTTGGTGAGCGTGCCCGAGACGGTGGGGTTCGTCGTCGAGTTGATGTCGGTCAGGACCGTGCTCGCCGCGACGGCGACGTTGACGAACGCTGTCGTGGCATTGAACACGACCGGCTGTATGCCGGTGCCGGCGAATGTGATCGTGCTGCCGTTCAGCCGGAGCGTGCCGCCCGAGCGCGTGAACGCGCCGGTGATCGTCGCGCTGGGGCGCCGGATGTCGAGGAAGCCGCTGGTGTGCGTCAGCGCGGCAAACGTCACCGAGGCGGCGTTGTCGAAGTCCGCCTGGCCGCCGCTGACGCGCGTCTCACCCGCATGCGCGTACGCGGCGAGCACGGTCAGCAGGCCGCCGCCGACGTCGAGCACGCCTGCACCGGCGATGGAAGCGCCCGCCGGGTGCGTGGTGTTGTTGGTGATGCGGAGGGTAGCGCCGGGACTGATGGTGGTGGCGCCGCCGAGGATACTGGTGCCGCCCTGAAGCCTGAGCGTCCCGGCCTGCACCTGGAGTTGACCGGGCGCGGTGGTCTCGATGCGGCCCTGGGCGATCATCTCGTCGGCGGTGGTCTTGCGGACGATGCCGGTGTTGAGGATGGGCTCACCGTTGAAGCCACTCGTGAGGATGAAGGTGCCGGTCGCCTGGTTCTCGTACACGCCCCCGCCGCCGACGCCGCTCGGCACCGCGTGGGTGAAGGTGCCCTGATTGACGAGGCGCCCGCCGGTGCTGAGGGTGCCACCCGTGCGGGTGCCGGTGGCCGAGGCGGCCAGGACGACGGCGTGCGGCGCGGTGCCACGCAGGAAGCCACCCGTCCAGGTGAAGGTGCCCGAGACTGTCAGCGTGCCGCTTGATGTGACCAGGTCGCCGCCGCTGCCGAGCGTCAGGTTGCCCACCGCCTGCGACGCGGCCACAGTCACGCTCCCGCTGGTGAGAATCGCGTGGTCGTCGCCATCGGGAACCACGCCGCACGACCAGCGCGCGACGTCCGTCCACAGGCCCGTACCGCTCCAGGTACAGTCAGCGGCGCGTGCCGGAACTGAGCACATGAGAACGAGGGCACACAACAGGACGGTCAGCCGCACGCGAGACATGGGTCACTCCCAGCGAGAGAACGAGATCTGCTGGAGAGTGCGGGCGCCCCGCGATGTGTTTCGCGCCGGGTCCTATCGTGACGTCAGACGAACCTGGAGGAAGGCGAGAGGTTCGACGATACCTGTCGCGTCGATACCTTCGAGCGACACGTCGTACAGGGCGTCCGGCAGCGCGGTCCGCTCGATGACGAGGGCGAGAGTGCGGTCGGGGGCGAGCGTCGTTGCCGTCTGGTCGTGGGCGACGGCCCCGCCCTCGCCGATGACGCGCACCCGATACGACGCGTAATCGTCACCTTCCGCAATGGGTACGCGCAGCAGGACGTGCGTGGCACGTGCGGGCACTGTCGCGGTCGTGGGGACCGCCCCGCGTGTGGTGCCCATCGGCAACTGTACGGCGAACACGACGCGCGCGGGCGGAGCGGGTGTCGTGGGTGCCGACCCGGCTCCAGGCGTGTTCGCCTGTCCCGCCGGATGGGTGGCCGCCCCATCGTCACCTTCTGGCGTGGCCGGGGCGGTCTGTGTGCTTTCGGCGACGGACGGTACCGGCTCTGGTGTGACGGCGTGGCGCGTGCCGCCGATCAGCAGCCACACGCCGCCGAGCGCGAGCAACGCCGCGGTGGCCAGCGCCGGACGCCACCACGCGCGCCGCGGCGCCGACGCCCGTCGCGCGGCGAGCGCCCGCGCGACGTCCACTCGAGCGCGCAGCCGTGGACGTGTGGTCAGGGCATGTTCGAAGGCATGGCGATCCGCCTCGCGCAGCGTACCGGCCACGTAGTCGTCCACCATGTCGGTCTCGATCTCGTCGATCGCCGCTGCCACGTCCGGATCGTCGAACGCGCGCACTTCCACATCGTCCACGCCGGCCTCGTCGAGCTGACCAAGGACGTACTGCCTGAACCTGTCGTCCAGAGTGAGAGTGGTTGCCACGCGTTCGTCCGTCACTGTCGAGTGTCCTCAGAGCCGAAAACGCTTCGCTCACGGAGGCACGCCCGCGTGCAACGCTCGATGGCGGCGCGCGCGCGGAGCATGCGCAGGCGGAGCGCGAGCGGAGACACCCCCAGTGCCGCCGCCTGCTCCCGACGTCCCTCGATGCGGTCACGCCCGTCGGCGCCGTAGTAGGCCAGCACCTGACGGCGCAGGTCGGCGTCGAGCCGGTCGAGGCAGCCATCGAGGCACGTCAGCGCCTGCTCGTGGGCAGTGGCGGGTTCGGACGCGACGTACAGCGGCTCCTGATCGATCGGCGCCATCGCCGGCTGCCGTGTGGACTCGAGGAAGACCAGCCGCGCGACGCCTCGTGCGTAGCTCGTCACGTTGCCCACGTCGATGCCCTCGGCGAGGCGCCGGCCGAGTCGGTCCAGCACTTCGTCGCACAGGCGGTCGGCATCGACACGACCGCGCACCTCGAAGTACCGCAGCAGCAACCGGCGCAGCGACTCGTAGGCCTCGCCGGCGGCGTCGTGCGTTGCGCCGAGTCGCTGCAGCAGGAGGTCGATCGGTGCGCCGGCCCGTGCGTTGGCCTGCGTCATGCGCCCACGCCCAGCACGACGAAGCCGGCCCAGTGACGCGGATCGCGCCAGCGCGCGTCGCGCCGCATCGCGCGCTGAGCGTCGGCGAGCGCCCGCTCCGGGCCGCGCCCGTCGCGGACGAGCGCCTGGTAGAAGTGCTGCATCAGCCGCATCGTCGCACGGTCGTCCACGTCCCAGAGGCTCGCCACGACGGCGCGCGCGCCGGCCTGCAGGAACGCGCCGGCAAGCCCCTGCAGGCCCTCGCCGCGCAGGTCCGGGCCGATGACCGTGTGGCAGGCGCTCAGCACCACGAGTTGGCCCGAGAGTGGCAGACCCACGACTTCGTGCAGTCGCAGGCGCCCGTCGATCGCGCGGCCGTCGCGGTCGACCAGCGCGAGGATCACGCTCGACAACTCCGGTCGGACCGCGTGCTGCTCGGCGTGCGTGGCCAGATGCAGGACGTCGATCCCGGTCAGCGGCAGGCCGGCGAGCGCGGCCTTGCTGGCGTCGAAGCCCGTGAGGACGGACGCCCTTGTCGCCACGCCCGCGATGGCGTCGGCCTCCGTGCGGCTGAAGGCCAGGCGCGCCGGCGTGAGTGTCCCGCCGGCGGGACCACGCGTGACGACGGGAGCGGCGGCCACGTGCGTCTCGAGGCGCTCGGGAGCGACGGGTTTCGCGAATCGTGCGTCGGACGTCGAGAAGACCGGGTCGGCAAGTACGGCGATGCGGACGTCGCGACCGGACACGTTGCGCGCTGCCAGTCCGGACAGCGCCGTCGCCGTCGGCAGGCGCAGGACCTCCACGCGAGCGATCAGCGGACCCGCGCCACTGGCGAGAGGAAGGGCGGCGAGCGGGATGTATTCGAGCGCGCCGTCCAGGACCACCGCGAGTCGCGTCGTCTCGACGTGCGGCTCGATGGGGTGCAGCACGAGTGACGCGAGGTGCGCGAGCGCACGCTCACGGTCGCCATCGCCCGTCTCACGTGCGAACGCGTCGTAGGCGTGACTGACTGCTGTGCGGATGACAGGTGCGGACGACAGATCGATCAGCGTGACCCGCGCTGGCGTGACGACCCATGCCACGGCCTGCGCGCGTCCGAACCAGTACGCGACAACCGTCGTGTCTCCGGACAGCGTTCGCTGAAGGGATGCGAGGTCGGGCGCCGGCGTGGCACGGCGCCAGGGCAGCCGCGCGCGCGCTTCGGCCCTGAACTCGCGCAACGCGAGCAGGCGCGCGTCGAGGTCTGCCTGTATCCGCGCGCGGTCCGTGTCCGGCGCGCGGCCGAGCGCCACGGCGGCCACGTTCACGTCGCGTTCGAGGTCCAGTTCACGCGCGCGCGCCGGGTTGTCGTCGGGCCGCGGCATCATGGCGTCGCCGAGCGCATCGAGCAGCCGCCGGCCGCGCGCCCTGTCTGCCGCTTCGAAGGCCGCGCGTTCGTATCCGGCATCGGGTGCGGCGCGGTGGCTCGCCAACAGGATCTCCACCTGCAGATCGAGCACGTCGGCGTGCCCGGCCATGTATGTCGCCCGCGATTCAAGGCTCGCCACGCCACCCCGCACCTGTTCGGTCGCGGCGATGGCCGCTTCCGCCTGCAGACGGGCCATCGCCAGGTCGCCGGTCGCGAGCGCCACACGTGCGCGCTCGGCCCGCACCGCGGCTTCGGTCTGCGGTGTGCGGGCGGCCGCGGTCGTCTCGATCGCCCGATCGAGCTCGGCGACCACTGACGGATCCGGTGCCGAGTCGTGCGCGCGACTGAGCACCACCAGCGAGCGCGCCACGCCGGCGGTGCGGTCGACGTCGCGCGACAGGGCGAGTGAGGCCGCCGCGTGCGCGCGCGCCTGCTCGGGTCGCGCGGCCGCAAGTTCCAGCCAGGCCAGCGACCGGAGCGTGGCGGCCTCGCCGTATCTGTCGCTCGCCTGACGCTTCAGTGTCAGTGCCCGCTCGATCGACGCGCGCGCGCGTTCGAAGTCTCCCTGCATCCGATGGGCGTTGCCGAGGCTCTGGAGCGTGGTCCCGAGTCGCGCCGGATCGTCATGGCGCAGGGGCACGGCCCGCTCCAGCGCGCTGACGGCGTCTGCGAAGTGGCCGAGGTCCAGGTACACCACACCCAGCGTGTGCATCGCGTAACCTGATCCTGACGTGTTTCCGATGTGCTCGAAGCGCCCCGCGGCGACGCGCAGGTAGCCGATGGCGGCCTGCAACTCGCCGAGCGCGTAGCTGTACGTCCCCAT
Source organism: Acidobacteriota bacterium (assembly GCA_020845575.1). NCBI lineage: Bacteria > Pseudomonadati > Acidobacteriota > Acidobacteriota bacterium. Next base: position 34,715 of record JADLFL010000012.1, read on the forward strand.
GCCGAGCAGTGCGTACGCCTCTCCCGATGCGTCGCCGTGCATGCGCGCAGCCTCGAACGCTTCGCGACTCGCGTTGAGGGCGCTGTCGGGACGTCCGAGGTGCGAGTAGATCGTGGCGCTGTTGTTCAACGACGACACGGTGAGTGCGACCTCTCCGTGGGCGCGACGAATCGCGATGGACTCCCGGTACTGCGCCAGGGCGTCGTCGTAGGCGTTCTGGCTGAAACGGACGGCGCCGAGGTTGTGCAGCACCGCCGCGCGTCCGAGCGCGTCGTGCTCCCGATCGTAGAGCGCGAGCGCTTCGCGGTGTGCCGCCTCCGCTTCCGCGATGCGGCCGAGACGCCGGAGCGCGATGCCGGACAACGTCGTGGCGCGGGCCGCCGACGCCAGTCGGTCGAGTTGCATGAACAGACCCGCGGCGAGCCGGAAGTGCACGAGCGCCTCGTCGGCGCCGCGTCCGAGCTTCACGAGCACGAGGTCTCCCAGCAGCAACGCGGCCTCCGCGTGCCGGCCCACGTCGCCCGATCGCTCCGCGTTCGACATGACGGCCGCAAGCAGATCGGCGGCCGCCATGCGATCGTCGGCGGTGCCGTCGATGAGCGTGCGCGCCCGCTCCAGTTCGTCACCGGTGGAAGGCGGCGTTGCCGGTGCTTGTTCCTGCCCGGACTGGCGCGGCCACACCGGTGCCGCGCTCGCGCAGAGCACTCCCGCCAGAACGAAGTACCGGACGAATCGTGCGCGCGGCCGTCCGGCCGTCAGGGCCGACGGTATCGTGAAGAGATCCATTCCGCGAGTCGTGTTCGGCGGATCTAATCACAGGTGGCTGCCCATGAAACACGAAGGGCGGTGCGCCCGTCAGCGCAGCACCTGCATCACGTCAGCCGCTGTGACGACAGTTAGGCCTCTCGGCCGCCGGCGAGCAGGCCGCGTCGGTGGCTGGTGGGCGATCCACAGCGCGAACGAGAGTGTCTTGCCAGCAAGGATCGGCAGCGTCGCCGCCCGGGCGGCGAGCGCGGCGGCACACCGGTCGACCTCAGTGTCGGAGCAGGTCAGTTTCACTTCACCCACCAGCACATGGTCGGGATTGCCTTGCTCGGCTGCCATGACGTCGATCTCCGTGAGGCCGCTGGCGGAGGAGCGTCCCCAGTAGCGAGAGGCCGGTTCGAAGGTACGGCCACTCAACGTCAACCGTGGCACGCTGCGTCTGGCAAGTTCCTCCCAGGCGGCCCCTACATGGCTGGGCATGTCGCGCCGAAGGTCTGCCTCGACCGCTGACAGCAGACCAAGCGCAAGTCTCGACCTGTTCGGCTCGACGAAGCGAAACCACGTGCGGAGGAACGGATCGGCGATATGGTACAAGGAGCGCTTCGAATCCCGCTCCGCCGCGCCGAACGGGACCTCGCGAGCGACGAAGCCGAGATCTACCAGTCGACCGAGTGGGCGCGCGAGCGACGTTGCCGGCTGACCGAGCCGTCCGCCGATCTCCGAGATGCGATGGCAGCCCTGGCCGATCAATGCAAGCACGGAAGCCGCGCGCGTTGCTTCGGTCATCTCGTCGAGCAACAAACGCTCGGGTTCGCGGTGCAGTACGCCGAGAGGGTCGAGGAGCAACGCACGCACGGCGTCGGCGTGCCGGCGATGGTCGCGCGCCAGTTCCCAGTAACGCGGGACGCCTCCCCATACAGCCCAACGCTCGACGGCGTCGGCGGGATCCCGTACAGGTATCGCGTGCGACAGCCACCCGGCTTCGAGCGGTTCGAGCTTGACGATCTCTCTGGCGCGTCCATGCAGCGGTGCCTGGGCATCGAGCAGCAGACCAAGCATCATGCGCTGCGACGATCCGCAGAGGATGGTCTTGCGCCGCCGGCCGCTGGTGAGATCGCAGTACTTCTGAAGCAGGGACGGCAGCTCGGGCGACACCGTGACGAGCGACGGAAACTCGTCGATGACAAGCGGCACGTCTGGTGGCGCTTCGCGCCAGAACCTGTCGAGCAGTTCATTCCACCCCGGGTATGTCACGGCGGCGAAGCCCGGCAAGAGCCGGCCGATCTCGCGTGCCAGCGCGTCCCGTTGCACCGGCGCGTTGCGGTCGTCGCCCACGTAGTAGACGACGGGCCGCTCTGCGACCAGCTCCCTGATCAGACGAGACTTGCCGAGGCGGCGGCGTCCGTACACGCAGGCCAGGGCATCGCCGTCATGTCGCAGCGCGCGGCGTAGCCGTGCCAATTCGGGACCTCGATCGAGGAACGTGTCCATGGATCCATACACTATGCCGCATCGGCATTATGTTCAATGGACATAATCATGGGCTGCGGGCTGGGCCGCGTTACTCGACCCGGCTGGCGGAGCTGCCGAAGCGACGGGCATGAAACACGAAGGGCCCGCCGGGATGGCTCCCGGCGGGCCCTCGATCCTTCCTGTGTCTTCCGCTTCGTTCAGAAGCGGTACGCCAGCATCACCTGCAGGCGGTAGACGTCCGACAGCGTGGCCGTCGGCTCGAACGTGCGGCTCATGAGCGACGTGCCCACGTTGCGCAGGCGGTACTGGAGGCGACCCTGCGCGTCGACCGACGGCGAGGTCAGTGGCTGGTTGCTCACCATGCGCTGGCCGATACCCCACTTGTCGTTCAGCAGGTTGCCCGCGTTGAGGACGTCGAGGCGCAGCTGGAAGTTGTGGCGGCGGCCCTTGATCGACGCGAAGAAGTCCTGCTGCAGGCTGAAGTCCATGCGGTGGACCATCGGCAGGAACACGGCGCCACGCTCGGCGTACTGGCCGCGGCGCCCGCTCAGGTAGGCATCCTGTGAGATGTACGCATCCCATGCGGCAGCCTGCTGCGCGGCGGTGAACGTCACCCCGCTCGCCGTGAACTGCTGGAAATTCATCTCCGACGTGTCGCGCGGGATGTAGATCAAGTCGTTGTTCGTGCCGCCGTCGACGTTGGCGTCGCCGGCGAACGTGTAGCTCGAGTTGCCGATGGTGCGCGACTCCCAGAAGAACGACGCGGTCGTGCCGCCGAACTTGAAGTACTCCTTCGTGTACGACCCGGCCAGCACGAACCTGTGGCCCATGTAGCCCGACGAGTAGCCCACCGCCGGGTTGTTCGCGTCGAACGTGATCGGGTTGTTGGTCCACGATCCGCCCGCCACCGACCCTGGATCCACGGTGTTCCTGGCTTCGCCGTAACTGTACGACGTGCGGAGGAAGCCCGCGCCGAACGACTTGTTCAGCGTGCCGGCCACGTTCCACGCGCGCCCTTCGTTCTGGTTCTTCAGGACGATGTTGTTCGTGATGCTGGAGTACAGGCGGTTGGACGTGTAGCGTGGACGCGTGTCGGCGCCGGCAAACGTCGTCTGCGCGGCGGGCAGGTTGGCGTTGATGTAGTACACGCCGTTGACGTCGCGGTTGTAGATCACTTCCGCGGTGCCGACGACGCCCCACGGCAGGCGACGGTCCACGGCGATGTTCGTGCGCCACAGCTGCGGGAAGCGGAAGTCCTTGTCGGTCATGGCGAACTCGCCCGACAGTGTGGGGTCGCCGGTGACTGTCGCCGGCTTGTACGCATCGGGGCTCGGGTTGAACGGCCTGAACGTGAGCGGGTTGGCGGCCGAATCGTCGTTCTGGATGAAGCCCGTGAGCACGCCGGTGTTGCCGATCTGGTTGGAGATCCACACGTATGCGGGCCGCCCGGTGAACACGCCCGTGCCGCCGCGCACCTGCGTCCTGCGCTCCTGGTCGACGGCCCAGTTGAAGCCCACGCGGGGCGACCACAGCGGTCGCGCATCGGGCAGCTTGCCGCTCGAGTACTGCACCGACTGGCCGTCCTCGTCGCGGAAGGTGAGGGCGTCGAAGAGCGGGTTGGCGAACGCGGTGTCGCCGAAGCTGGCCACGTCCATGCGGATACCGGCCGTGATCTTCAGGTTGTCACGCACGGCCCATTCGTCCTGCGCGTAGGCGCCGCTGTACCACACCTCGAGCGGCTGGAGCGGCTTGTCCATGCCCGGGATGTTGGCGTAGCGCACCTGGAAGCGGCGCAGCGCCACGGGCGACGTCGTGCGATTCGGGTTGGCGACGTAGTCGTTGGCGTCGGTGTAGAAATCGGCGAGCGAGTGGTACACGTACACGCTCTGCGAACCGGAATAGAACACGTTCTCCGACGTGTAGCGCTCGGTAGCCACGCCGAACGTCAGCGTGTGACGGTTGGCGAACTTCGTGAAGCTGTTCTGGAGCTGGAACGTGTTGTAGCGGAGCTCGTTGTTCGGCGTGAACGGCTCGAAACCGGCCGACGTGTAGAGGGTCGAATTGTCGAGAATCTCGATCAGCGGGAACAGCTTGCCGTCTCCGCGCACCGAACGGCTCTCGTCCTGCTTGGTGTACCCGACGATGAACGAGTTGGCCATCGTGCTGCCGATCGTGGAGTTCCACTCGCCGATGCCCGAGCGGATGTTCTCCATGATCTGGTAGTTCGAGTTCTGGAAGTTCATCGCCGTCGCGCTGGGCTGGCGTCCGCCGAACCCGAGCGACGAGGAGTTGGACGACAGCACGTCGGTCTTCGAGTCGAGGTGCGTGTAGCGGAAGGTGATCTTGTTGCTGGCGTTGAGGTTGTAGTCGCCCTTCACCAGATAGCGCCGCGCCGGGACCTCGAAGTCGTAGCCCGCGTAGGGCCCTGTCTGATAGCCGAACTTGTCGTTGAGGAACGCGCTGAACTGCGTGAGATCCGATTCGAGCACGCGCGAGACGCCTGACCCCGGCGTCTCGCCGCCCCTGTTGGGGCGCCACGTGTGCGCCGGCTGCGTGAGGCTCTCGTCTTCGCCGTTGAAGAAGAAGAACGCCTTGTTCTTCCAGATCGGGCCGGACGCCCAGCCGCCCCAGTTGGCGAACTCGAACGTGCCCACCGGCACCGTGCGCGCGCCGGCCTTGGTGCCGACCATGCTGTCGTCGCGGAACTGGCGGTAGATCGAGCCGTGGAACGCGTTGCTGCCGCTGCGGGTGACGGTGTTGATGCCGGCGCCGATGAAGTTGCCCTGCCGCACGTCGAACGGCGCGATGTTCACCTGGATCTGCTCGACGGCCTGCGGCGAGATCGGCGCGACGTTCGTGCGGTCGCCCGGCGAGTTGCCGAGGCCGAACGAGTTGTTGAAGTACGAGCCGTCAACCGTGATGTTGTTCATGCGGCTGTCCTGGCCGGCGATCGACAGCCCGCTGGCCTGCGGCGTGAGGCGCACGAAGTTCTCGAGACGGTTGCTCAGGTTCGGCAGCCTGGCGATCTGGTCGCGGCCGACCGTCGTGGACGCGCCCGTACGCTGCGTGCTGAACACCGGATCGGTGGAAGCGGTCACGGTGACCGACTCCTCGACGGCGATGCCCTTGACCGAGACGTTCATGTCCGTCGTCACGCCGAGATTGATCGTGATGTCGTCGAGCGTGTACGGCTCGAACGCGTTACCGGCGCCCACGAAGGTCACCGTGAGCACGTACGGTCCGCCCACACGCATGTTGGCGATGAAGTACCGCCCGTCGGCGCGCGTCGTCGTCTCGTAGTTGGTGCCCGACGGCGCGTGGATCGCGATCACGCTCGCGCCCGCCACGGGCGCCCCCGACGCATCGGTGACGATGCCGCCCAGCGACCCTGTTGTCACGCCCTGCGCCAGTGCCTCGCGCGCGGGGGCCATGAAGGCCATCACCGCCGCCAGCGCCAGCACCGTCATCACTCGCCGGGACGCGCGCGACGCGCACCCCGCTCGCATTTCACGCACTCGCTGAAACGCACTCACCATGGTTGTCTCCCTCAATCAACGCGGCTGCCAGAGCAGGACACTGGCTCGTCACACTGCAGGCTGGACGTCGGGCCGACGGGCCCTGACGCGAGACTGCACACACCCCCGACGGAGCGGGGGGAAAAGACCGCCGACAAGCCTAGCAGCGAACTGTTTCGCGCGCGTAAACAGATGAGGTGTGGCGATCGCCGCGAGCGCAAACGACAAGGCCGGCGCACCGGCGCCGGCCTTGTCGTTTGCTGATCCGGATGCCAGGGCGTCAGCCCTGGCGTGTCGTCACTACTCGGACTTCTTCGCGTCTGCCGCCGCCTTCGCCTTCGCTTCGGCGGCCTCGATTTCGCCCTGCAGGCGTGCCCGCGTGGCGATGGCCTTCTCGCGGATCTCGTTGGCCTGCTTGAGCAGTTCCTGCTGGCGCGCCGGGTTCCGCTCGACGAGCGCCTGCTGGCGGAGCAGGAGGTTCTTCATGACCATCGCGTCGACGTAGTCGCCCTTGATGGTGATTGCCTTGTCCGACGCGTCGAGGCCCTGCTTGATGTAGTCGGCCTTGAGGGCGGGGGTGAGCGTGTAGTCCTTGCGGACCTTCTCCTCGAAGTAGCCGGCCACGGTGTGGTAGGCCTCGGGGTTGTTCGGCTCGATCTCGATGCGGTGCCGGAATGCGTCCATCGTCTTGTCGAAGTTGCCCTGCCGGTTGTAGAACCCGGCGAGCTGGAGCATCACGTCCACGCTGTCGGGCTTCACCTCGCGGGCCCGGGCGAGCATCTGCTCGGCTTCCTCGACACGACCGGCGTCCTCGTAGAGCTTGGCGAGGCCGAAGTAGTTGTTCACGTCGGACGGGTCGAGCTCGACGATCTGCTTGCCGACCGCCTCGGCCCTGTCGGGCTGGTTCAGCTTTTCGGACCCGTAAAGACCGACGAGGTACTCGAGGCTCCGCTTCTTGAAGATCGCCCCCTGACCCTCACGCGACGCCGGGTCGATGTTCTCGTAGGCGAGCTTGTAGTATTTCTCGGCCTCGGGGAGGTGCGCGTCGTTCTCGGGCTGCCCCTTGCGCGTGAACTTGAACGCGTTGTCGTGCGAGTTGGCCAGGTAGAAGTACGCGTACGGCCGGTACTCGAAATCGTGCTTGACCGCCTCCTCGAGTTCCTCGATGGCGACCCTGTAATTCTGCTGTTGATAGGCACCGATCCCGTCCTTGAACGACATCTGTGCCGTCACTTTCCCGCAGGCGGTCAGCGAAAGGCTCAAACCGGCCACGGCCATGAGCCGGACGATGGTCAACCGCGTCGACATTGCATCTACTCCTTACACGCCCACTCGTGCGGGTACTCGCGGACCCGGAATCCCGGTTGGCGCTGTGCGTCACATGAGGACAGGATGGCCCCGAGCAGCCAGCCAGTGCCGATACCAGGCGGAGAAATCACGGCGAGTATAAAGACGCCTCCTGCCTCGGTCAAGGCGGCCGGTGGGCTATGATCCACTGGCGCCCGCACCCACGCACGACGCTTAGACACCGCCCCCCATGATTCGGTTCGAGGACCTCGTCGACAAGGTCCGCAGCTACAGCCCCGACGCCGACCTGGAATTGCTCCGCCGGGCCTACGTGTTCTCGGCGCGGGCGCACAAGGGACAGGTCCGCCATTCGGGCGAGCCCTACCTCGTCCATCCCCTCGAAGTCGCCAATCTCCTCGCCGACATGCGTTTGGACGCCGTGGCGGTAGCCGCCGGCCTGCTCCACGACGTGGTCGAGGACACCCTCACCACGATCGAACGCGTGGCCGAGCTCTTCGGGCCGGAGGTCGCGCACGTCGTCGAGGGCGTGACCAAGCTGTCCAACATCCCGTTTTCCTCGAAAGAGGCCCAGCAGGCAGAGAACTTCCGCCGGATGTTCCTCGCGATGGTGGACGACATCCGCGTCATCCTGGTCAAGCTCGCCGACCGCATGCACAACATGCGTACGCTCGGCCACGTGCCCGAGGAGAAGCGGGAGCGCATCGCAAGAGAGACCCTCGACATCTACGCGCCGATCGCCCACCGGCTCGGCATGAGCAAGGTGAAGAACGAGCTCGAGGAGCTCTCGTTCAAGGCGCTCGAGCCCCGGGCGTACGAGGAGTTGCGCGACAAGGTCGACCAGCGCCGGCGCGCCACGCAGGGACTGATCGAGGAACTGCGCACGACCATCGAGGCCACGCTCGCCGAAGCTCAGGTGCCCGTCGTGTCGATCGACGGCCGCATCAAGCGCCTCTACAGCATCTACCTGAAGCTGCGCCGCCAACGTATCGATCTCGATCAGGTCTACGACCTGGTGGCGCTCCGCGTGGTCACGCACAGCGTCAAGGACTGCTACGCGGTGCTCGGCATCGTCCACCAGACGTGGCAGCCGGTACCCGAGCGCATCAAGGACTTCATCGCGATGCCGCGGCCCAACGGCTACCAGTCGCTCCACACGTCGGTGATCAGCGATCGCGGCCTGCCGTTCGAGATCCAGATCCGGACAGAGGAGATGCACCGCGTGGCCGAGGAGGGCATCGCGGCGCACTGGAAGTACAAGGAAGGCCGCGTCGGCGCGCAACGTGACGAGCAGTACTTCAAGTGGCTGCGCCAGCTCCTCGAATGGCAGCAGGACGTGCGCGACCCGCACGAGTTCATCACCAGCCTCAAGATCGATCTCTATCCGGAGGAAATCTACTGCTTCACGCCGGGCGGCGAGCTCAAGGAACTGCCGCGCGAAGCCACCGTCGTGGACTTCGCCTACGCGGTGCACTCCGATGTCGGCCACCAGTGCGTGGGTGGTCGCGTCAACGGCAAGATGGTGCCGCTGCGCCACGCGCTCGCCAACGGCGACATCGTCGAGATCCTCACGCAGAACGGCCACAAGCCGAGTCGCGACTGGCTGGCGTTCGTCAAGACGTCGCGGGCGCGCAACAGGATCCGTCACTTCATCCAGCTCGAAGAGAAGACGCGCTCGGTGGAGCTCGGGCGCAAGCTCTTCGACAAGGAAGCGCGCCGCTTCGACGTGAACCCGAAGAACATCCCCGCCGAGGCGTGGCAGCGCGTGGCGGCGGAATCGGGCATGCAGAAAGTGGACGATCTGCTGGCGGCGGTGGGCTGGGGCAAGCTGACGGCGCGCCTGCTGCTCGGCAAGCTGATGCCCACCGAGGATCTGCAGGAGAAGCCGCCCGACGCCGGGCTCTTCGCCACGGTCCGCAAGGTGCTGCGGCCGCGGTCGGGCGAGGACAAGATCCGTGTGCGCGGAGCCGACGATCTGCTCGTCTTCCGCGCACGGTGCTGCAATCCGATCCGTGGCGAGAAGATCGTCGGCTACATCACGCGCGGCAAGGGCGTGTCGGTGCACTCGGCTTCATGCCGCAACGTCACCAACCTGCTGTACGACCAGGAGCGCCGCATCGACGTGGAGTGGGACACGGGCGACGACGCGAACGCCGCCTACACCGTCCGGCTGTCGATCCAGGTGGAGGATCGCAAGGGCATGCTCGCCGCGATCAGCAGCCAGGTTTCCAACATCAACACCAACATCAGGACGATGGAGGCCACGACGGCGCAGGAGCAGGGCTTCATCGAGATGACGGTGGAGATTCAGGACGTCAAGCACCTGGACAAGGTGATCCGCGCCGTGAAGTCGCTGCCCGGCGTGCTCAACGTGGAGCGCCACGCCGGCGGCGCGCAAGAGCGGGCGTCTTAGGGCAGCAGCGCGACGGCTTCGATCTCCACCCGGACGTCGCGAGGAAGACGCGAGACCTGGACGGTGGAGCGCGCGGGCGCGGGGGATTCGAACGCGTCTGCGTAGACGTCGTTCATGGCGGGGAAGTCCGACAGGTCCGTGAGGAAGACCGTGGTCTTCACGACGGCGTTCATCGAAACCCCTGCGGCGGCGAGGACGCCACTCATGTTGTCGAGGACACGGCGCGTCTGCGCGCGCACGTCACCGGCCACCACTTCTCCCGTAGCGGGATCGAGCGGGATCTGCCCAGACAGGAACAGGAACTGGCCGGCCCTGATGGCCTGCGAGTACGGGCCGATGGCCTGCGGAGCGTCGGGCGTGGAAACCGACGCGCGGGTGGACACGACTACGCAGCCTTGGTGATCTTGTTCGAGCGGATGCAGCGCGTGCACACCGTGAGGCGCTTCGCGGCTCCGTTCACCAGCGCCCGCACGGTCTGCAGGTTCGCGTTGAACCGGCGTGACGACACGTTGTGCGCGTGGCTGATGTTGTTGCCGAACGTGGGACCCTTACCGCAGACTTCGCAACGATTTGCCATGACTCTGTGTTGATGCGCCGCCTCGGACCCGCTGTTGCTGGGGGAACCTCGGTGGAGGCTCCGCCGGGCGCGCGAACCTCCGAGTGTAGCACAGCCTGCCCAGCTCCTCGACGACACGAGAGCTGAAGCAGTCATGGTGTATCGATACTGAACATACGCCATGGCATCGAACTGACCGATTGCGTCCCCGCACCGTGGCGCGGCCCTGGCGGGGCGGCCGGCTGGCTGTCAGATGGTTCAGGGGAGAACCGTCTGACTGTTCCGGGCGTCTAAACCCCTGTACCACCCGGACGCGCCACGGCAGTCAAGCCCGGAGCGCGGTACGGAAGTCGCCTCGAATGAGCACCTTGCGGTCACGCGAGGTTCCCACGCCCAGCGTCGAGGGCCTTTCACTCGATGGCCGCGGTCCGGCCGGTCGAGTGGCTCGTCATCTCTACCGGCTGCCTTGCAGCGGCGGGGGCGACGAGGTGGTCCGACGAGCTGGCACGGGGCGTGCTTCTGCCAGAACCTGACGAACGCGAAAGGAGCGGACAGTCCATGAAGTCGACCAAGAAGTCCACTCGCACTGAACATACAGACCGCCACACGGAGTTGCGTCGCATCCTCGAGGATCGCCGTCGCGAGCTGACCGCGGAATTGCGTCGGCAGATGCTCGACGTCCGCGCCATCGGCCCCGCCGACCAGGCGCAGGGGGTGGTCGATGCGGAGGAGTCCTCGGTCTCCGACATCCAGGAGGACATCGAGATCGCGCTCCTGCAGATGAAGTCGGAGACGCTCAATCGCGTCAATGAGGCGCTCGGCAGGCTCGAAGCCGGTCGCTACGGCTTCTGCGGTGAGTGCGGCGACGAGATCTCCGGCGCGCGTCTGCGGGCGCTGCCGTTTGCGTCGCGTTGCAGGGACTGCGAGGAAGAGCGCGAGCAGACCGAGGCGCGCGACAGGTTCTACGCCCGTCGCGCGACGGCGTCGTCGGAACTGGATATCGCCAGCTGATGACAACAAAAGGGCCGGACACGTCCGGCCCTTTTGTTCTTGCGGAGACGACGTTGCGTCAGAGGAACTGCAGTGCGGCGACCGTCTTCATGTCCGTGACCTCGCCCGCCGCGACGGCGGCGCGCAACTCGTCGACCGTGAACGTGCGCGGTTCGAGGTCCTCGTCCTCGTCCTGCGCCGCGGCGTGATCGGGGACGTGCAATCCCGTGAGCTTGTAGAAGTGCATCACTTCGGTCGTGTAGCCCGGCGACGGATACAGCGACGCGATGCGCTCGGCGTGCGTGGCGAGCTGGCCGATCTCTTCGTGACACTCGCGCAACGCGGCGGTGTCGGCGTCTTCACCCGGGTCCAGACTGCCTGCCGGCAGTTCCCACACGTGGCGTCCGATCGCGTGGCGATACTGCCGCACGAGGATCACCGACCCGGGATCGGGCATCGGCACGAGGACCACCGATCCCCTGTGATGCACCACGTCGAGCGTGGTCTCGACACCATGCGGCATCCTGACGCGATCGCGCGAGACGGTGAACACGCGGCCCTCGAAGACGCGCGTCGTTTCGATTTGTGACATTGGCTCACGAATTCTGGATAGTCTTGTAGCCGAAGCGCTCTACGGCGGCGTCGAGCTGTTCGAGTACCGCGTGCAGATCCTGCGCGAGCGGGGCTTCCAACTCCATGCGCCGTCCTTCCGTCGGGTGCGTGAACACCAGCCGCTCCGCGTGCAGGAACGGGCGCTCCAGCGACGACAACGCCTTCAGGTGCGGTGCGATCCGTCGCGGAATGCCGCCGTACGTCGCGTCGCCGCACACGGGATGGCCGATGGAGCTGAGGTGCACGCGAATCTGGTGTGTACGGCCCGTATGGATCGCCACGCGGATCAACGACACACCTGGCAGGTGCAGGGCCCACGTCACGCGCGTCACCGCCGCCCGCGATCGTCGCGCCCGCGTCGTCATCTTCTGGCGCGCGTTCGGATCACGGCCGATCGGCGCCTCGATCCGGCGTCCGGCGTGGACGAGTCCCCACACCAGCGCGACGTATTCCTTTTCCACTTCGCGGTCGTGGAACTGGCGTGCGAGCTCCGTCAGTGCAAGGTCCGTGCGTGCCACGACCATCACGCCCGACGTGCCCTTGTCGAGGCGATGCACGATTCCCGGCCTCGCCGCATCGCCTGACGCACCGAGTTGCCGTGAGTGGTGCCGCAGCGCGTTCACGAGCGTACCCGTCGCGTGTCCCGCCGCCGGGTGGACCACCATCCCCGGTGCCTTGTTGATGACGATGACCTGGTCGTCTTCGTAGAGGATGTCGAGCGGGATGTCTTCGGGGAGCGCGTCGGTGCCCTGTGGTGGCGGGAGATCGACCGAGAGCGTCGCGCCGACAGGTAACGGTTCGCTCGTGCGCGTCAGCACGCGCGCCTCGTCGTCGGTGATGATGCTGACGCGGCCTTCCTTGATCAGCCGCTGCACCTGCGAGCGCGATGTGCCTTCGAGCAGCGCGGCGAGGGCCTGGTCCGCGCGCAGGCCCGCCTCGTCCTCACCGATCGTGAGCACGACGCTGCCCGCGCTGTCGTCGCGTTCCTCCATGGGCGTCAGGCCTTTGCCGTCCTGGCGCGCTTGACCGGTTCGGCCGCGGCCGCGTCGCGATGCCTGCGCGACAGCCAGAACAGCATCACCACGCTCAACGGCACGATCAGCAGCGAGATGAACTGCGACGTCGAGACGTTGGCGAACACCATGCCCCGCGGATCGCCGCGGAACATCTCGATGACGAAGCGCGACAGGCCGTACACGAGCATGTAGCCCCAGAACGTGCGTCCGGGGAACGGGCGTCCCTTGTGTTCGAAGGCGAGCAGCAGGCCGAGGATGATCGCCTCCACGCCGGCTTCGTACAACTGCGTCGGGTGCAGGGGCACGCCGAGCGGCGTGCCGACGTTCTCCCGCGCCAGCGGGTTGGTGAACGTCACCGCCCACGGCACGTTCGTCTCGTGGCCGTAGCAGCAGCCCGCCATGAAGCAGCCGAGGCGTCCGACGACGTGTCCGAACGCGATGCCCGGTGCGACGACGTCGGCAACGCGCCAGGTGGGCAACTTGTGTCGGCGCACGTACCACAGGCCGACGATCACCGCGAGGATCAGCCCGCCATAGAACACGCCACCGCTGCGGACGAGCGACAGCAGATCGGCAGGCTCGCGCAGGAAGTGGTCGGCGTCGACGATCACCAGCAGCAGCTTGGCGCCCACCAGCGCGCTGACGATGATGTAGATCCCGAGGTCCATCACGCGCGCGGGATCGAGCCCGCGATTCTTCGCCCGAACGAGCGAGAACTGCAATCCGCCGAGATAGGCGGCCGCCAGCAGGACGCCGTAGGAATAGACCGTCAGCGGTCCGAGATCAAACAGCTTCGGGAACATGGCGCCTCGAGAACAGGGTGTCGGCGGCAAAGAGCACCGCGCCGATCGTGATCGCCGCGTCGGCCACGTTGAACGCCCAGAAATGCCACCCGCCGGCGTGGAAATCCACGAAGTCGACGACGTAGCCGAGCGTCACGCGATCGATCAGGTTGCCGAGCGCGCCGGCCACGATCAGCACGAATCCGTACCGGGCGGGCCACGCATCCCCGGCGAACTTCTGCGCGTACCAGAGGATGCCGACGAGCGCGACGACGGCGAGCACGGCCACCATGAGCGGCTTGTACGCGAAGTCGGCGTTGTTGAACATGCCGAACGCCGCCCCCGTGTTCCTGACGTTGGTCAGGTTCAGCAGGCCGGGAATCACCGTCACCGTGTCGTGCAGCGCGATGCGTTGCTGCACGAGCGCCTTGGTGACCTGGTCGCAGAGGACCAGGACGGCGATCACCCACAAGTCCGGCCGGCGCCAGTCCGCGCCGGTCATGCGGCGCCCACTCCGAGTCCGAGTGCGTCGACGCACCGATCGCACAGGCCTTCCGTGCTCGGCTCCGCGCTGATGGCGCCGACGTAGCGCCAGCAGCGCTGGCACTTCTCGCCGCTCGTGCGCACCACGCTCACCGCGAGCGTATCGACGTCCTGCGACGCGTCCGGCGCCACGACATTGGCCGACGACACGATGCAGAACGCGGCGAGATCGTCGGGGGAGAAGCCGGCAAGCGCGTCGGCGAATCGTCCCGTGCCCGCGAGCGTGATGGCGGCTTCGAGCGACGTGCCGATCACCTTGTCCTTGCGCTGTTCCTCCAGCTTCGCGTTGACGATGTCGCGCAGCTCGAGCCGCGTCGCGTACCGCGCGACGAGCGCCTCGTCGCGCCACGCCTCGACGTCGTCGGGGAAGAGCGCGACGTGTACGGACGCCTCGCGCGTGCCCGGCAGCACGCGCCACAACTCGTCGGCCGTCACCGGGAGGATGGGGGCCAGCAGGCGCGCGAGTCCGTCGGCGATGACGTACATCGCGGTCTGCGCGGACCGTCGTGCGCGAGAGGCGGCGCCGAACGTGTACAGGCGGTCCTTCGAGACGTCGGCGTAGAACGCGCTGAGGTCGACCACCGCGAGCCTGTTCACCTCGTGGAAAATCGTCTGGAAGTCGAACCGCTCGTACGCCTCGCGCATGCGGGCCGCGGCGTCCGCGTACCGCGCCAGCGCGTAGCGATCCACCTCCAGCATGTCGGCGTACGCGATGGCATCGGTCGCGGGGTCGAAGTCGTACATGTTGGCGGCCAGGTACCGCACCGTGTTACGGAGCTTCCTGTAGGCCTCCACCGTCCGCGCAAGGATCTGCTTGCCGAGTCGCACTTCCTCGGTGTAGTCCACCATCGCGACCCACAGCCGGAGGACCTCCGCGCCGCTCTGCTCGATCACCTGCTGCGGGACGACGTTGTTGCCGCGAGACTTGGACATCTTGCGGCCCTCCTCGTCCACGACGAACCCGTGCGTGATCACCGACCGGTACGGCGCCTGTCCGCGCGTCGCGATGGCCACCAGCAGCGAGCTGTGGAACCACCCGCGATACTGGTCGCTGCCCTCGAGGTACATGTCGGCGGGCCACCGCAGGTCGGGACGCACCGCCAGCACGGCCTCGTGGCTCGTGCCCGAGTCGAACCACACGTCGAGAATGTCGCGCTCGCGTTCGAACTCGGTGCCGCCGCACGACGGGCACGTGAATCCCTCCGGGAGGAACTCCTCGAGCGGCCGCTCGTACCACGCGTCGGCGCCGTGTTCCGCGAACACGTCAGCGGCTCGTGACGTGAGCGCCGTCGTGAGCACCGACTCGCGGCATCGCGTACACGTCATCGCCGGGATCGGCACGCCCCACGCGCGCTGGCGCGAGATGCACCAGTCGGGCCTGTTGGCGAGCATGTTGTGGATGCGTTCTTCGCCCCACGCCGGCAGCCACTCGACGCCCGTGATGGCGTCGAGCGCTTTCCGGCGGTAGCCATCGTGGTCCATCGCGATGAACCACTGCGGCGTCGCGAGGAAGATGAGCGGCTTGTGGCAGCGCCAGCAGTGCGGGTAGCTGTGCTCGTACGACTCGACGTGCCACAGGGCGCCGCGCTCGCGCAGCGCCTCGACGACCTTCGGATTGGCGTCCCACACCTTCAGCCCGGCAAACAGTTCCACGCTGTCGAGGAACTCGCCCGACGGCCCGATCGGCGCGTACGTCTCGAGCCCGTAGCGCTGGCCGGTGTTGAAGTCGTCGGCGCCGTGTCCGGGCGCGGTGTGCACGACGCCCGTGCCCTGTTCCAGCGTCACGTAGTCGGCGAGCACGCCCAGCGACTCGCGTGCGTAGAGCGGATGGACGAAGCGGATGCGGTCGAAGACATGGCCCTTCATCCGCGCCACGGGTTCGCCCGGAGTGCGGCCTGCCTTGGCGAACGTCGCGTCGGCGAGCGCTTCGGCGACGATCACGAGCCGGCCATCGACGTCGTAGGCCGCGTAGTCGAATCCCGGCTGGAACGCGACGGCCATGTTGGACGGAATCGTCCACGGGGTCGTCGTCCAGATGAGGAGGGAGACGTTGCGGCCCGCCAGTGCCGGCACGCGGGTGGCGAGCGCGTCGGCATCGCGCGGATCCAGCCTGAACTCGACGTAGATCGATGGCGAGACGTGCGTCTCGTACTCGACCTCGGCCTCGGCCAGCGCCGTGCGGTCGGAGATGCACCAGTACACGGGCTTCTTGCCCTTGTAGACGAGGTCCTCTTCGACGCAGCGCCCCAGGGCCTTGACGATCGCCGCCTGGAACTCGAACTGCATCGTCAGGTACGGGTGATCCCAGTCTCCGAAGACGCCGAGCCGGCGGAAGTCGGCTTTCTGCTCGCTCACGTGCCGATCCGCGTACGCCCGGCAGGCGCGGCGGATGTCCGCCACGCTCATCTCGCGCTTCTTCGAGCCGAGTTCCTTGTCCACCTGGAGTTCGATCGGGAGGCCATGGCAGTCCCAGCCCGGGACGTACGGCGCGTCGAATCCGGCCATGGACTTCGACTTGACGATGAAGTCCTTGAGGACCTTGTTGAGCGCGTGGCCGATGTGAATCTGCCCGTTGGCGTACGGCGGACCGTCGTGCAGCACGTACTTCGGCCGGCCGGCGCGCGCCTTCGCGATCATGCCGTACAGGTCCATGGCCTCCCAGCGCGCAATCGCCGCCGGTTCAGCCACCTGCAGATTGGCTTTCATCGGGAAGTCGGTACGAGGCAGGTTGACGGAGTTCTTCCAGTCGGCCATGGAACCTTCAATTGTAGCCGCTGTACTCTGTCTCCCATGTCCAGCTGCCTCTTCTGCCGAATCGCCTCCGGTGAGATTCCCGCCAGGGTGATCTTCCAGGACGCGAACCTCGTGGCGTTCGAGGACATCAACCCCCAGGCGCCGCTGCACTGCCTCGTCATCCCCCGGCGCCACATCGCCACCCTCAACGACATGACGCCGGACGACGCGGCGCTGGTGGGGGCGATGCAGTACCGCGCGGCCCAGATCGCGCGCGAACGCGGCTACGCCGACGGCGGGTTCCGCACCGTCTTCAACTGCAACGCCGCCGCGGGCCAGACCGTGTTCCACATCCACCTGCACGTCCTCGCCGGCCGTACGTTCGACTGGCCGCCCGGGTAGCAACCGCCGCATGCGGCGGCCCCACCGGAATGCCGAATGCCGGGAATGTCGATGCGTGTTGGCCGGGCTCGGAGAGCCCTGCCATCCGTCGGGCTCGGAGAACGGGCGCGATCGTCAGCGGCGGGCGATGAGGGTTCGGGCGATGCCCTGGAGGTCTTCGAGGACGTCCACGACCGTCAGGCCGGCGTTGCGGGCGGCGATCTCGACGGGGTCCTGCATGCCGTAGCCGAACTCCATGGCGAGCCAGCCGCCGGGGACCAGGCGCTGCGCGGCGTCGTTCAGCAGGCGTTCCGGCACGTCCATGCCGTCCTGGCCGCCGAAGAGGGCGACGTGGGGTTCGTGGTCATGCACGTCGGGCGACAGGCCGGGCGCATCGCGGCGGGCCACATACGGCGGATTGGCGACGATCGCGTCGAAGGCGCCCATTGTCGGCGCGAGCAAGTCGCCGATGAGGAACGTGAGCCTTCCGGCAACGCCCTGGCGGCGCGCGTTGTCGCGCGCGACGGCAACAGCGCGTTCCGAGATGTCCACCGCTTCGACGTGCCACGACTCACGTTCGGCGGCCAGCGTCACGGCCAGCACGCCGCTGCCCGTCCCGACGTCGACGATGCGGAGGAACCTGTCGGCGGGGAGCGTGGCAAGCGCCCACTCGACGATGAGCTCGGTTTCCGGGCGAGGGATGAGGACGTCGCGCGACACGCGGAAGTCGCGGCCGTAGAACTCGCGCGTCCCGATGATGTACGCCACCGGTTCCCGCGCCGCGCGGCGTGCGACGAGCGCGTCGAACGCCTGTGCGAATCCGGCCGGTACGGGTTCGTCGGCGCGCGTGATCCACGTCGCGCGATCCCACTGCACCACGTGACGTGCGAGCACCTCGGGGTCGAGATGGGCGTGCCGTTGGTCGAGACCTGCGTCGAGCAGGCGTTGTCGCGCGATGGCGACGAGGGCGCGGAAGGTCAGGCGTCCACCGCCTCGGTGCGGCTCGCGTCCTTCAGCAGTTCCGACCTGTAGTAGGTCGTCACCTGGTCGATGAGCTCGTGCAGGTCGCCGTCCATCGCGGCGGCGATCTGGTGCGTGGTGAAGTTCACGCGGTGATCGGTGATGCGGCTCTGCGGGAAGTTGTACGTGCGGATCTTCTCGGACCGCTCGCCGCTGCCCACCTGGCTCTTGCGGTCCTTCGCGATGGCGTCCTGCTGCTTGCGCAGCTCCATCTCGTAGAGGCGGGAGCGCAGCACCTTCATCGCCTTCGCGCGGTTCTTGATCTGCGACTTCTCGTCCTGCTGCGACACGACGGTGCCTGTCGGGATGTGCGTGATGCGCACCGCCGAGTACGTCGTGTTCACGCTCTGACCGCCGGGACCGCTCGAACAGAACGTGTCGATGCGCAGGTCCTTGTCGTTGACCTGGATGTCGACGTCTTCGGCTTCCGGCAGCACCGCCACGGTGGCCGTCGACGTGTGAATCCGCCCGCTCGCTTCGGTGGCCGGTACGCGCTGCACGCGGTGGACGCCACTCTCGTACTTCAGGTGGCTGTACACCTGCCGTCCCTCGATCGTCGCGATGCCTTCCTTCATGCCGCCGGCATCGGCGTCGCTCGTGGACATCACCTCGAACTTCCACCCCTGACGCTCGGCGTACCGCGCGTACATGCGGAACAGTTCGGCGGCAAACAGGGCGGCTTCCTCACCCCCGGTGCCCGCGCGCACTTCGAGCACCACGTTCTTGGCGTCGTTGGGATCCTTCGGGATCAGCAGGTACTTGACGTGCTCGAGGAGCGTAGCGTGCCGCGGCTCGAGATCGGTGAGTTCCTCGCGCGCGAGGGCCGCCATCTCGGCGTCGGTCCCGCTGGCGAGATCGCGCGCCTGCGCGAGCTGCTCTTCGAGCGACTTCAGCGATCGATAGGCGTCCACCAGTTCCTGCAGATCCGACAGGGTCTTGGTGTGCGTCCTGTACGCCTGCGCGTCGGCCTGCACCGCCGGGTCGGCGATGAGGCCCATCAGGTAGTTGTATTGCGCCTCGACGGACGCGAGCTTGTCCAGCATCGAAAGGTCCGAATCTTCTCACCCACCGGACACCGGCGGGAGGAACGCCACAGCGTCTCCCTCGCCGACGGCGGTGGTCATGCGCGCGTGCCGCGCGTTGACGGCACACGACAGGCTGTTGGCGTATGGCGCGAGCGCCGGCCACTCAGCCACCATGGCCTGCCACACGTCCGCGACAGCGGCCGGCGACGACACATGGCGGATCACTTCTGGCGATCCCACCACCTCGCGCAACCGGGCGAACACGAGCACCGTCACCGACATGCGCGCGTCCAGGCGTCGGCCAGCGCGCCGGGGTCGTCGGGATCCACCGCGGTGCCGTCGACCCACGACGCGCCATCCCCGACGTGCTCGCGCTTCCAGATCGGCGCGATCTGCTTCACGCGCTCGATCGCGAACCGCGACGCGGCGTACGCATCGACGCGATGCGCGGCGGCCGTCGCAATCACGATCGACGTCTCGCCCACGGCGAGCGTCCCGATGCGATGGTGCAGGCAGAGCACGATGCCGGGCACCCGATCCTCTGCTTCCCGCGCGATGCGCTCGAACGACGCGACGGCAAGGGGCGCATACGCTTCGTATGTCAGGGCCGTCACGCGATGTCCCTGATGCCGTCCTCGGACCGTGCCCACGAACACCACGATCGCCCCAGGACCTTCCGCATCGGTGTCTTCGGCCAGCGTGGCGTGACGAGCCTGCGCGAACGCCGAGATGCCGGCTGCGTCGAGCGGATCGGCAGTGATCGCGAAGGACGTCAACACGTCAGTATAGCCAGTAATGATTCACGGGACCGGCGCCCTTGCCGAGCGCGGGGGCCGCGCGGATCGCGCCGTCGAGATACGCGCGCGAGCGCCGGAACGCCTCCGGCAGCGCATGGCCTCGCGCGAGATGCGCGGCGATGGCGGCGGCGAAGGTGCAGCCCGTGCCGTGCGTGTGGCGCGTGGCGTGCCGCGGGCCGCGGGCCTCGTGGAAGTCGTGGCCGTCAAACAGGATGTCGATCACATCCGGCGTGTCGAGATGGCCGCCCTTGACGATCACCGCGTCCGGGCCGAGGGCGTGCAACGCCCGTGCCGCGGCGCGTGCGTCGGCCTCGGTACGGACGGGGCGCCCGACGAGGGCCTCGGCCTCCGGCGCGTTGGGCGTGAGGACTGTTGCGAGCGGCAGGAGATCCCGCACGAGTGCCGTGACGGCGTCTTCGGCCAGCAGCCTGTCGCGGCTCTTGGCGATCATCACGGGATCCACGACGAGCGGCCCTGCACGCCGCTGACCGAGCACGCCGGCCACGGCACGGACCACAGCGGCCGTACCCAGCATGCCCGTCTTGATGGCGTCGGCCCCGATGTCGTCGAGGACGGCCTCGATCTGCGAGACGATGAGCGGCACCGAGATCATCTCGACGCCGCGCACGCCCATCGTGTTCTGCGCCGTGATCGCCGTGATGGCGCTCGTGCCGAACACACCGAGGGCGCCAAAGGTCTTGAGATCGGCCTGGATACCGGCGCCGCCGCCGGAATCGCTGCCTGCGATCGTGAGAGCAGTCGGCATGGTCACGGCGTGAAGATCAGGAGGTACTGGTATGGCAGCGAATGCTCCTGCCGGTGCAGCCGGAAGCCCGCGGCCTCCGCCGCACGAATCACCTCCGCCGCGGCAATCCGCTGATCGGGCGACGGTCCCGGACCGCCGCCGTCGGTCTTGTATTCGACGATGCCGAGGCGGCCGCCCGGTTTGAGTGCGGCGAGCACGTTGGAGAGCAGCGACTGCCGGTCCTCCACCTCGTACAGCGTTTCCACCATCAGTGCCGCGTCGAGCCGCGCGCGCGGGAGCGACGGGTGATCGGCGGATCCGAGTACCGTCTCGACGTTGCGGAGGCCTTCGCGCTGCACGCGACGCTGGATGGCCTCGATCATCTGCGGCTGGATGTCCTCGGCGTAGACCAGGCCGTTCGGCCCCACGCGCTTGGCCAGGCGCACAGTGAACCACCCGCCACCGGCACCGAGGTCGGCGACCACCGAGCCGTCGCCGATGCCCAGGGCGTCCATGATCTGCTCGGGCTGCTGCCACGCCTCGCGGTCGGGACCTTCGAGCATCCCGAGGTGCTGAGGCTGGAACAGCCGGCCGTGCCCACGCTGCTGCGAGGGCGGCGCCTGCGCCGCGGGTCTCGGCGTCTGGATCGCCGGCTCGGCGGCGCGCGGCGGTGTTGGCGCCGGGATCGGCGCGCGAGGCGCGGGCGCCAGACCCTGCGGCCGCTCCGCGGGTGCCGGCCGGGCCGGGTCACGGCGCGCAGGCGGTCCCTGTGCAGACACCAGCGTGGCAGCCAGGACCATCACTGTCGCTAAGAGCGCGCGGCGACGCATGGTCTCAGTGTCGCATCACCTCGACCGTCACGGGAGCCTCGAGACGCGTCGTGATCGACGTACCGGATGGCAGGCGTACTTCATCGCCCCTGGTGGCGAGCACCACGCCGGTCCCACCGGCACCGCCTACAGCCGCGCCGATGCCGGCACCCTTGCGTCCGCCGATGATGCCCCCGACGATGGCACCCGCGCCCGCACCGATGCCGATGTCGCGCGCATCCTTGGCCTTGGTGCCCGCCGCTTCACGCCGGAGCGGCTCGGCCGTGATGTCGTACGACTGAGAGCCGATGGTCAGCGTCCGGAATCGCACGGTGACGGCCGCGCGGCCCTTGACCTTGGCGCTGGGCGTCGCATACGTCACCACGCCCGTGACGCGCGATCCTTCGGGGATCACCGTCTCGCCGCCCACGTTCACGTTCGCCGCCACGCGTGCTGTCACGCGATCCTCGACCTTGCTCGTGTCCGACGCGACGTCGCTCTGCAGCGTGAGGCGCAGGTCGGTATTGGCCGGAATCGTGACGAGCCTCGCGGGAGGCGGCGCGGGCTCCGCCGCGATGTCCGACGCGGGAGCGGCGAGCGCCGGCGCGGAAGTGGCCGGTGCCGGGTTGGCGACCGGCGCGGCGGGCGCCGACGGGGCTGGCGCCGGGCGAGCCACGACAGGTGCTGCCGCCGTTGGCGGGGCCGACGTCGCGGGTGCCGGTGCCGCAGGATCGACGGGCACGGGATCGCCAGGTGGCAATGGCGCGTCTACTGATGGCGTTGCGGGACCTGCCGGTTCTGCCGGCGGTGCCTCCGGCGATCTGTTGCACGCCACCATCGTCACCAGCAGGACTACCGGAGCCATCACGCGCAGCACTGCGTGCATCACGAGTCTCCCCTCGATGAAGTGCCGCCGGACGGCCTCATCCGTACGAAGAGGGCGCGCCACGCGGCACCCAGTAAGGACGGCGGGACGGGACGGGCGGCCGGCGAGATTGGGCCGCGCAAAACGGTATACTGACTTGTCATGATCAACGTCACCGCCATCGCTGCCGAGAAGATCGAAGAACTGCTCGCGGAAGAGGGCAAGCCCAGCGCTGGCCTGCGCGTGTTCGTGCAGGGCGGCGGGTGCTCGGGCTTCCAGTACGGCCTGATGATCGAAGACGGCGCGCCGACGGCCGACGTCGACAAGGTCGTCGAGTCCAACGGCGTGCGCCTGTTCGTGGATCCCATCAGCGTGCGCTACCTGAAGGGGGCCGAGGTGGACTTCGTGGACAACCTCTCCGGCGGAGGTTTCACGATCAAGAACCCGAACGCCAAGTCCACGTGCGGCTGCGGCTCGTCGTTCTCCGTCTGACCCAGCGCCGGCGCGGGCGGCCTGGACGAAGCGGCGCGGGTCGTGCGGGCCCGCGCGAGCGCGAACCATGACAGAGCAGTCAACGACAGCAGCCTATATCGACAGCCTGCGCCCGCCGGGCAGCAAACGGTCGAGCAAGCGCGATCGGATCGTCGACGTGTTCCTGCGTCAGAACGGTCACCTGACGGCCGACGACCTCGTGGACCTGATCCGCAAGGAAGACCAGCGGATCAGTCGGGCCACCGTGTATCGCACGCTCGCCTGGATGGAGGCCGCCGGCATCGCCAGGAAGGTCGACTTCGGCGAGGGCCGTTTCAGGTTCGAGCACAGCTATCGCCACCCGCGCCACTTCCACCTGATCTGCAAGAACTGCAACCAGTCGATGGAGTTCCTCAGCTCCGACATCGAGCAGATGATCGAGGAGGTTGCCGAGGCGCGCGCCTTCACCGTGTCGCAGGCCGTGGTCCAGTTGTACGGCACGTGCGAGGCCTGCCGCACCGGCCGTGCGCCAACGCGACGACTGGCGTCCACCGAATCGCTCTTCGCGCGTGACGCACTGCGGATTGCCATCGCCACCGAGCGCTCGGGCCGGGAGTTCTACCTGCGAGCCGCCGCGATGACAAACGACGCGCGTGCCCGCGCCATCTTCGAGCAGTTGTCGACCGACGAGGACGACCACCTGGATCGGCTCGAGCGCCGCTATCGCCAGCTGCTTGCCGCCGAACCGGACCTCGAGGACCAGCCGCAGTTCCTCTTCTTCAAGGGGGCCGCGAACGGGCTGTTCTCGGCCGGTGTCGACGCACTGCGCAACGTGACGAGCGACAAGGAGGCGCTGATGCTCGGCATCAAGTGCGAGCGTGGCTCCCATCGGTTCTTCAAGCGGTATGGCCAGAAGTTCGAGGACTCCGAAGGCAAGCGCATCTTCCTCGAGTTCGCCGACGAGGAGCGCGACCATCTCGAGTTGCTGATCCGCGAGTACCGCATTCTCACGCGCAAGAACAAGGGCGAGAACGCAAGCACGGCCAGGGGCCAGGCCGGCGCGTGACGGCGCCGGACCCCGTCGTCCGCTGCAGCGGCGTGGTCAAGGACTACCGCGGACTGCGACCGCTGCGCCTGCTCGATCTGTCGATCGCGGCGGGCGAGCGCGTGGTGCTGAGTGGCATCGACGTCGTGGGTGCCGAGGTCGTGACGAACCTGATCAACGGCGCGACGCTACCGGACACGGGAGAAGTACGCGTCTTCGGCCAGCCGACGCAGGCGATCGTCGACGGGGACGCGTGGCTGGCCGGCCTCGATCGCTTCGGCGTGATGACGGCGCGAGCCGTGCTCCTCGAAGGCATGACGGTGCGCCAGAACATCGCCCTGCCGCTGACGATCGAGATCGATCCCGTGCCGGATGCGCTCGTGCCGCAGGTCGACGCGCTGGCCGAGGAAGCCGGCGTCGATCCCGTCTGGTTCACGAGTCTGGCGCACGCCGCGCCCATCCCGGTACGGATGCGCATCCACCTGGCTCGCGCGCTCGCGCTGGCACCGTCGCTGATGCTGCTCGAACATCCGACGGCGGCGCTCGACGCACAGGATCGGCCGTCGCTGGCCGACGATGTGCGGCGCGTGTGTGAGGCGCGCGGGATGACGGTGCTGGCGTGCAGTCAGGACCGCGAGTTCGCCAGGCGCGTGGCCACACGGCACCTGCAGTTGCACCCCGGAACGGGCGCGCTCACCTCCCTCGCCCTCGCATAACGGAACGCTCACGCATGCCTACGCTCCTGCTGTTCGACATCGACGGCACCCTCATCATGACCGGCGGTGCCGGGTTTCGCGCCATCCAGAAGGCCGTGGACCTGACGATGGGCGTGGAACGCGGTCTGGACGGCATCCCCGTGGCGGGACGCACCGACAGCATCATCCTGCGCGACGCGGTGAGGGCCCTCGACGGAAGCGACATCACCATCGACCTGCGCGATCGCATCCGCGACACGTACATGGGGACGCTGCGCGACGAGATCGACAAGGTGCAGGGCGGTCCTGGCGTGTTGCCCGGCGTACGGGCCCTGCTCGACCTCCTCGCCGGCGATCCCGCGTTCCATGTTGCGCTGCTCACGGGGAATTTCTCGCAGACGGCCGCCATCAAGCTCGGATACTTCGACCTGTGGCGCCATTTCGACTGGGGGGCGTTCGGTGAGGACGCCGTCGACAGGAACGATCTGCTGCCGGTGGCGCTCGATCGCTATCGCGCCCGTACAGGACACGACATCGCGCCAGCTGACGTCGTGGTGATCGGAGACACGCCCAACGATGTCGAAGTGGCGAAGGTCGGCCGGACCCGTTCGGTGGGCGTCTCGACAGGGCACTTCGACAGGGCGTCGCTCGAGGAGGCCGGGGCCGACGTCGTGTTCGACGACTTCAGCGACGTGGCGGCGGTGCTGCGGGTGCTGCAGGGACGGGTGCCCGGCACGTGAGTTCGCCTGGAAGCCAACGGGGCCCGGTGGCCCTCCCGGTCTTCAAAACCGGTGGTGTCCCGCCATGCGGGATGGCTGGGTTCGACTCCCAGGGGCTTCCGCCATCACGACGAAGGGCCGGCACCGTGAATGGTGCCGGCCCTCTGCGACGCCAAATGTCGAATGCTTGCCGCGCCGCAGCGGCGGCAGGCCCGGCGGCGGGCTGCTACGCGTCGAGCAGGCGGACGTCTCCCGCGCGCGGACCCTTGCCGGAGTCCTCGGCGGTGAACTCGACGCGCTGACCCTCGCGCAGCAACTCGAAAACAGCGCCGCGGACGGCGCTACGATGGAAGAAGTGTTCAACACCTGCTTCATCGCGAATGAAGCCGAAGCCCTTGTCGATGAGCAGGCGAGCAATGGTTCCCGACGGCATACCGTGACCTCCGATTGTCCGTCGCCGCGTCCAGCAGCGACAGGCTCCGCGCGACTGTGGGCAGCCCCACGAAGATGGTGGCCGGAAGACTGGCGCGTCCCGTACGCGCTCCCCGCGGTTCTCCCGGCGTGGTCGAGGCAAGACGCGCCCCGCCTGCCTTGACGATATGGATAGGACGCGCGAAGGGCAAGGACAGTTCCTCTCTATGCCATGAATCCGTCCTGCTGGGAAGGGTGGCGGCACGCTGGACGGCCCGCGGCTGGTGAACCGGGAGGGACCGTGGTAGCACGTTCTGTTCAGGAAATCGCACTTTGACGCCGCATCGTCGGCTTACCATGGTCGCGGCATGACTGAACCAGAGCAGGACGAGTTCGCGGCACTCTTCGAGGCGTCGACCCGGGCGGCGTCGTTCACCAGAGGCCAGACGATCGAGGGCACCATCGTCGGGATCGGCGCGGAGGTGGCGCTCGTGGACATCGGCGCCAAAAGCGAAGCCGTTCTCGACGTCGCCGAACTGCAAGACGAGGCCGGCGCGCTCGAGGCGGCGGTCGGCGACCGCATCCAGGCCGTGGTGATCGAGACGGCGGGTGGCATCAAGCTGTCGCGCCGTCTCGCCCGCAAGGCCGCCACCGACAAGGAACTGGAAGACGCCTTCCATGCCCGCCTCCCCGTCGAGGGGACGGTCCAGGGCGTGGTGAAGGGCGGCTACGAGGTGCGCGTCGCGCGCACGCGCGCCTTCTGCCCGTTCTCGCAGATCGACATCTTCCGCACCGAGGATCCGGAGGTCCACGTCGGGCAGACCTACACGTTCCGCATCACCGAGTTCCGCGACAGCGGCCGCAGCATCGTGCTGTCGCGCCGGCAGATCCTCGAAGTGGAGCAGCAGGCCAGGGCGGAGGAGGTCAGGCGTTCGGTTGTGCCGGGAGCGGTGCTCACCGGCCGCGTCGTGTCGGTGCCCACGTTCGGGGCCTTCGTGGATCTCGGCGGAGGCGTGCAGGGGTTGCTGCACGTGTCGGAGATGGGCTGGTCGCGCGTGGCCGCCGCGTCGGAGGCCGTGAAGGTGGGCGACACGCTCACCGTCAAGGTGCTGCGTGTTGACGAGGCGACGCAGAAGATCGCGCTCGGTCTCAAGCAACTCGCCGAGGATCCGTGGACGAAGGTGGCGGGCGAGTACGCCATCGGACAGGTGCGGCCGGGACGCGTGACGCGCATCGCGGAATTCGGGGCGTTCATCGAACTGGAACCCGGCGTGGAAGCACTGGCCCATGCGTCGACGTTCGCCCCGACGGGGCAGCGCGACGGCTGGCGCAGGACCATCAAGGTGGGCACGGCGGGCACGTTCCAGGTGCTCGCGATCGACGCCGACAAGAAGCGCATCGCCGTGCAGATGCTGCCCGAAGGCACTACCGAAGCGAGCCTCGCCGAGGAAGCCGCCGATCAGGCGGCCGCGACATCGAGAGCCACGGTCACGAAGGTCGAGGGATTCGGATCGCTCGCCGACAAGCTGCGCGGCGCGCTCGGCCCCCGCTGATCATCGCGCTGGGGGCGGCTCGCGGAACGGCGCCATGTCCTGCCAGATGCGTTCGAGCATCGGCCCCGTGAGGCGTACCGACTCCGTCTTGTCGGGTGTCTTTTCAGAGGCGATCTCCAGCGTGATCGTTCCGCAGTGCGGTCCGAAGGCGTCGGGCGCGAACACGTACAGCCCTTCCCTGATGGCGGCGGTCTCGGAGATGCGGCGCTCGACGATGAAGGGGTGGATGGGGATGATGTCGCCGGTGCCGCAGCGCGCGCGCAGGTTGGCGAACCCCGGTTCGTATCGCTTGATCGGCGGCAGCGCGATGCCCTGCGTGAGCGCCGCGCCTCTCGCCACTTTCATCCACAGGCTCTCAACCTGCCGCGGCGCCGCGCGCACCAGCAGCACGG
This sequence comes from Acidobacteriota bacterium, assembly GCA_020845575.1. Taxonomy (NCBI): domain Bacteria; kingdom Pseudomonadati; phylum Acidobacteriota; species Acidobacteriota bacterium. The sequence goes on from JADLFL010000012.1 coordinate 62,346, forward strand.
CCGGCTTGTCGGCGACGTAGCGCGACCACTGACCGAAGTCCATCGCGTACTCGCTGGCGTAGGCCGTCACCGGCGTGATCAGGTCCACGTCGAACCCCGACGAGGAGACGCGCGGCGACGTGAGGCTGCCCGTACGCTGCTTCACGCCCTCGCGCACCACATCGTCTGTCACCACCTGCACGGGTTCCACGGGCAGCGCGATGCGGGATGGTGGCGGTGTCGGCATGGCCGCTCGCGCGGCAGTGAGCACCTCGCACAACGCGCCGATCCGCACCACGCGGATCGGTGGATCCGATTCACGTACCGTTTCGACGGGCGACGTGAGCCCGACGAGCGTGCCGTCGGTGGCAAAGGCCGGCCCGCCGGGACTGTCGAGGGGCACATCGAAATCAGCGGTGACAGCCCCCGGTTCCAGGCGGAACACGACGCCCCGCGCCGCGGTGGGCTGGCGGCGCATGGGCATGCCGATGGCGCCGAGCACCTGTCCGCGCGACACGTCGCGCGCGGGCGATGCGCAGTCGAGCGGCACCTGTCGGCGCGACAGCAGCAACTCTGGATCGACGCGGAGGATGGCGACGTCACGCTCCTCGTTCGAGGCGACCACTGTTGCCGCGACCTTCGTGAGCGGCGTGACCTGTACTTCGACCTGCGTGGCGCCCTTCAGGACGCGTTGTGACGTGGCGATGAATCCCGTGGTGTCGATCACCAGCCCCGTGGCGTGCATCAGCGGCGTCCACACCTCGACGACGCTGTCCTGCCATTCCACCAGGATGTCCCAGTGGTCCATGGTCGGCGGCGCGCCAGGCGTGCCGACCGACGGAGCCGCCGTACGTGTCTCGGCGTTGTCGGCTGTCAGCGCGATCGTGGCGGTCGCACCAGCCGTCAGATCGACTGTCTCGCGCCACTCGTACGTCCTGCCGCGCAGCACGAGCGGTTGATTCGACGATGTAGTGGCCCGCGGGAAGCGTGAGCTGACCCGTGCCGTCGAGCGCGGTGACCACGCGCCACGGCGACCGGCTTGGCGGGTCGTCGCTGACGAGCAGCGCATGGCGGCGGCCCAGCGATGGTCCGCCGTCCTCGCCCGGCAGCATGACGGTGACGCGCAGCACGCCCGTCGCCTGCGCGGAGACCGTCTGCACGGACGCGAGCAGGCACGCCACCGCGAGGAGTCCCAGCGCGAGAGCGGACGGGCGGTCAGCGGCCGTCTGCGTGTGCGGCATATGTCGGAAGCCCATGTGCGTCGGCGATGCGCGCCCACCAGGCCACGACGTCCTCGTCCGGCGCGTCGGGCCTGTGACGCTCGACGCCCCAGAGGCCGACGCGCAACGCCTCACCGATGGTACTGACGCGAATCCGGCGTGCGTGGGCGGGCACGCCGTCTGGCGCGAGGGCCATGGGCCGCCAGTTGCTTCCGGTACTGTCGGCCACCAGCTCGAACGCGATCGGTCGGCCGTCGCCGAACGCCACGGCGAGTTCGTCGAGGTACCACTCCGCGTTCAGCAGTCCGTCCGGCGGGATCAACGTATTGAATCTGTGAGCCGCCACTGACGGATCCGGGCTCGCCATCTCGTCGAGCCAGATCACGAAATACGGATCGAGCGGACGCCACGCGAGCACGCCGCTCCCGTCGAGCGGCAGTTCCAGGGCGCGCGCCGCGGCCGCATCGATCGCCGCGATCGCGTCGTGCTCCTCGCCGTCGACATCGCCGATCGAGAGAAGCCGGCTCGCCGCGCGAATCACGGAGTCCCTCGCCGGGTCGTCGGGATCGAGCGTGTGCACCAGGCGGACGAGCGGCATCAACGTGTCGCGCCTGACGGGCCGCCGTTCCAGGATCGACACGGCCAGCCCGCGCAGCGTGGCGCCACCCGGCGTGCGGTGCGCGACTTCCTTGCTGAGGAGCATGGCGGCGAGCCCGTCGACGCCGCCGGCCATGTACGCCGCACCGATCACGCCGGCGATGAGCAGGACGGCGATCGTCGTGAGCCGCCCGGGCAGCTTCGCCAGCCACGTCGTTGCCGTCATGGCAGGGATGATACAGAGAATGACGAATGACGAATGACGAATGCCGGTGCCCGGTGTCCGGAACGTGCCCTGAGCGAGCGAAGCGAGTCGAAGGGTGTCGGGAATGCGGATCCCGTAACATGCATCGCGTTGCACAGACTCGAATGGTCGAGAGGAGTAGTCAGTGATCGTCCCGCGTACGTCCCGTCACGAGATCCTGCAGAAGCTGCGCGCCAAGGTGGCGCGGCGCCTGCCCATCCACATCGCGAGCGCCGGCAGCGGCCTCGTGGCCCGACTGCTCGAATCGGCAGGCGTCGACTGCATCAACACCTTCTCCGGCGCGCGCCTGCGCGCCAACGGGATGGGAACGATGTCGATGTTGTGGCCGATCCTGGATTCGAACAGACAGACGCTCGACTACACGCGCGAGGACGTCATGCCCGCCATCAAGGGTGATGCCTTCATCTGCGCGTGCCTCAACGCCAACGATCCGCTCAAGGACATGCGCATGGTGCTCGACGACTGCCTGCGCATGGGCGTGCACTCGGTGTCCAACATCGGCCCGTCGATTTCGTACGTCGACAAGGGCAGCGAGATCCGCAAGGTGCTGACGAGCGCCGGCATCACGATGCAGAACGAGATCGATCTGCTGAAGCTCGGACGCGAGATGGACATGGTCACGATCGGCCTGGCCTTCGACGAGGAAGACTCGATGCAGCTCGTGGAAGAGGCGCAGCCCGACATCTTCTGCTTCCACGCGGGCACCACCAAGGGAGGGCTGCGCGGATACGACTCGGGCGAGACGATCGAGGAGACGGCGCGGCGCACGGAGGAGGCCAACCAGAAGCTGCGCCGGCTCAAGCCTGACATCATCCTCGTGGCGCACGGCGCCGCGATGGAGACGCCGGCCGACGCGCAGTACATCCTCGATCACACGTCGTGCGAGGGCTTCTGGACGGGGTCCTCAACCGAGCGCCTGCCGATCGAGAAAGCCGTGTCCGCCGCCGCGCGTGAGTTCCAGGCCCTGCGGTTCAGCGACAACAGGTAAGCGGAGACGATCATGGCGAAGAAGGTGATTGCCGTCCTGGCGACGCTCGACACGAAGGGACAGGAAGCCGCGTTCCTGCGTGAGCAACTCGAAGCACTGGGCAGCGGCGCGCTGCTCGTGGACATCGGCGTGATGGATGCGCCGGCCACGCGCGCAGACGTCACGCGCAGCCAGGTGGCGCGCGCGGGCGGGGCGTCGTTGAAGGCACTCCAGGCGGGCAAGTCGCGGGAGACGTCGCAACCCGTGATGGCGGCCGGAGCCACGCGGATCCTCCTGAAGCGCCTGCAGGCCGGCGAGGTCCACGGCGTCATCGGTCTGGGCGGCCTGCAGGGCACCGCGGCGTGTACCGCCGTGATGCGCGCCCTGCCGTACGGCGTCCCGAAGGTGATGGTCTCGACTGTCGCCTCGGGCGACACCTCGTCGTACGTCGGCATCTCCGACATCACGATGATGTTCTCGGTGGGCGACATCATCGGCCTGAACACCTTCATGCGGAAGGTGCTCGCCAACGCGGCCGGCGCGGCGCACGGGATGGCGCAGGTCGGCGTGTCGTTGCGCACGCGTGCACGCGGCGGCAAGCCGCTCATCGGCATCTCGAACCTCGGCGTGCTGACGCGCGGCACGCTCCATGCGCTCGAACGCTTTCGCGCACGCGGATACGAGGCCATCGTGTTCCACGCCGTGGGCACCGGCGGTCGCGCGATGGAGCTGATGATGAAGCAGGGCATCATCGGTGCCGTCTTCGATTACGCGATGGGCGAGATCAGCGACGAGTTGTTCCACGCGCTGCGCGCCGGTGGACAGGAGCGATTGACGGTGGCCGGCGCGCTCGGCCTCCCGCAGGTGCTCGTGCCTGGTGGTTCCGAGCACCTGGGCATCCTCGTGTCGACGCCGCATCAGTTGCCGGAACGCTGGAAGGACCATCGCCACGTGTGGCACAACGAGGTCGTACTCGCGCCTCGGCTGAATGCGAAGGAGCTTCGCACAGTGGCACGCGAGGTCGGCAGGCGCCTGCAGCACACGCGCGGCAACGCCGTGTTGATGATCCCCACGCTCGGCACCGGAAGCTACGCCATGCCCGGCGGTCCGCTCAACGACCCGAAGGGCGACGCCGCGTATTTCGCCGCGCTGAAGAAGGCCATGCCGTCGACGATCGAGATCGTCGAGCGTCCGCTGCACGCGGAGGATCCGATGTTCGTCGACGAGGCGGTGGATCGGCTGATTGCGCTCGTGGAACGGCAGCAGGCTGGCCGCCGTCGTCCCGTCGCGCGCGCATCGCGTAAGACGAAGCGCACATGATCACCGGAGCGCTGCCGTTCGAGATCCGCAATGCGGAGCGAGAGCGGCTCGATCACGCCTTCGTGGGCGACGCGGGTCAGGCACCCGATCTCGTCGTGGTCATCGGCCACGGCGTGACGTCGCACTGGGACCGCCCGTGGCAGACCGATCTGGCTGCCGCGCTGGCGCAGGCCGGCATCGCATCGCTGCTGGTGTCCTTCTCCGGCAACGGCGTGTCCGAGGGGGCGTTCGAGGCGAGCTGTCCCAGCAAGGAGTCAGGCGATCTGGGCAGCGTGCTCGACGCCCTCGAGGCGTGGGGCGTGCGACGGTTCGTCTATGCGGGCCACAGCATGGGCGGTGCCGTCGGCGTGCTCCGCGCGTCGGCAGACGCACGCATCGAGTGGCTGGTGTCGCTCGCGGGCATGTTTCACGTGCACGCCTTCATGGAACGCACGTTCGGCCACCTTGTGCCCGGCGAAGGACTGATGCTCGACAAGCCTGACTGCGTGTGGAACTCGACGCTCGCCGCCGACGCGCGTCGTCTCGGGTCTCTCACGTCGCAGGCAGCGGCGATCCACATCCCGTGGCTGCTGGTGCACGGCGATGCCGACGAACTCGTGCCGCTGCAGGATGCGATCGATGCACGAGCGGCGGCGGGCGGACGGCCCGATCTCGTCGTGCTGCCGGGTGTGGACCACAGGTTCACCGGCGCGATTCCCGCGATGGCGGGCGCCGTCGTGTCGTGGCTCGGAGCGGCCACTCGGAAGGAGTAGCGTGCGCAGACGGGATTTCCTCAGGTCCACGGTCGTCGCGGGGGCCTCGGCCGGCCTCGGCGTGTCCACGCGTGCGGCAGGCGCCTCTCGCGTCGCGTCCGTCGCGCCGTCCGATCGCCTGCGGGTCGGCTTCATCGGCACCGGCGCGCGCGCGCAGGAGTTGATCGAGGCGTGCAACGCCACTGGCAGCATCGACGTCGTGTCACTCTGCGATGCCTACACAGGCCGGGCCGAACGCGCGAAGGCTCGCACGGGCGGGACGGCCACAATCGTCGGCGACTACCGGACGATCCTCGACGACAAGGGTGTGGACGCCGTCTTCATCGCCACTCCGGACCACTGGCACAAGGCGATGGCGGTGGCCGCGCTCGGCGCGGGCAAGGACGTCTACATCGAGAAGCCGCTGACGTACGCGGTGGCCGAGGGCCCCGAGATCATCGCCGCCGTGGACCGGCATGCGGGCATCCTTCAGGTCGGCAGTCAGGACATCAGCACGCCGCGGCTCCACAAGGCGCGCGACATCGTGCGGAGCGGACGCCTGGGGCAGATCACGCTGGTGCGCGCGGCGTTCAACCGCAACACCGCCGGCGGCGCCTGGCTCTATCCGATTCCACCCGACGCCAGTGAACGGACGATCGACTGGCCGCGCTTCCTCGGGCCGGCGCCCGCGCGAGCGTTCAGCCCAGAGCGCTTCTTCCGCTGGCGCTGCTACTGGGACTATTCGGGCGGCCTCGCGACGGATCTCTTCGTCCACCTCGTCACGGACATCCACTTCATCATGGACGTGGAGCATCCGTCGCAGATCGTGGCCTCGGGCGCCACGCACCGATGGAAGGGCACGCACGAAGTGCCCGACACGATCGACGCCATCCTCACCTATCCGGAGGGTTTCACCGTCACCCTGAGCTGCACGCTCAACAGCACGGGCGGCGAAGAAGGCGTGCACATCTACGGCACCGAGGGGGCGCTCCACATCGTGGGCGATGGGCTGCGCGTGGCGCCGGAGCACGCGCGCAACTCGAACGGGTGGGTGGTGAGCGCCTGGCCGGAGGCCCTGGAACGCGCGTACTACGCCGATCCGGCGAACCGGGCCGACGAGCGCCCCTCGTCGCTGCCCGAGCAGGTGTTGCCGGCCGAGGAGCGATGGACCACCCGCGGCGAGGACCCGAGTGTCGCGCACGTCCGCGCGTTCGTCGCCGCCGTGAAGTCGCGAACCCAGCCCGTGGAGGACGCACGGTTCGGCCATCGCGCAGCGGCGTGTGCACACCTCATCAACCGGGCGATACGCGAGACCGCCGTCATGAAGTGGGACGCATGACCCGCCGGACCGTGCGCGTCCTGCTGCTGGTGCTCGCCTGCCTCGGCGTGTGGCCGGTTGATGCGACCGCGCAGCGGCGGGTCGTCTGGGACCGGCTCGACGTCGAGGCCCACATCGACGCCACTGGTGCACTGACGGTGACCGAAGCGCATTCGATGGTCTTCACGGGCGACTGGAACGGTGGCGAGCGTACGTTCAACATTCGCGGGCGCCAGCGGCTCGAATTGCGTGGCCTGTGGCGCGTGAACGGCAACGAGCGCATCGCGCTCACGGAAGACGCCGCCCTCGGCGACGTGGACGACTACGCGTGGGCGGACCGCCAGCGCCTCCGATGGCGCAGCCGGCTGGCGTCCGATCCGCCATTCGCCGACACACCGCTCCGGTACGAGATCACGTACGTGCTGCGCGGCATTCTGGTCGACGAGGGCGGCACGTTCCGTCTCAACCACGACTTCGCGTTTCCCGATCGTGGCGATACCATCGAGGACTTCTCGCTCGATCTCACGTTCGACCCGGAGTGGCGCGCGCCCGACGACTTCCCCGGCACGTTCACGCGCACCATGATCGGCCCAGGTCAGGGACTCGTGGTGAACGTCCCCCTTCGCTTCGTGGGTGCTGAACTGCCTGTCGCGCTACAGCCGCAACGGCAGAGTCCGCTGCTCGGCCCCGCGGCGTGGGCACTCGTCGTGCTGACACTGGCTGGCATCGGCAGGTACTTCGCGATCGAAGGCGCGAGCGGACGGTTCGCGCCGCTCGAGACCGACATCGACGAGGCGTGGCTCGAGGAGCACGTGCTGCGCTACAAGCCCGAGGTCGTGGGCGCGGCGTGGGACAACAAGGTCGGCATGCCGGAGGTGCTGGCGGTGCTCGCGCGCCTCGAACGCGAAGGCAAACTTCGCAGCGTCGTGGGTGACGGTGGGGCCAGGTTCTCGCTGCACCTGACTCAGGGACGCAATGTCTTCGTGGACTACGAGCGCGGCCTCATCGACGCCCTGTTCGCTGCTGGGCGCACGGAGATCACACCGGAGATCGTCCGCGCGCACTACCGGCACATGGGCTTCAATCCCGTCGAGTTCATCTCGTCGGGTGTGACCTTCGAGATGCGAGGGATCCTGCCTCCCGGCACGCCTCGTCCAGCGCCGCAGGGTTTCGTCTCGGCAGGTCTCATCTGCCTCGGTGTCGTCCTGCTCGGCGTCTCGGCGTGGTCGACGGGTCTGCCGCCGGCGGTGTGGCTCCTGCTCCTTCCCGCGATCGCCGCGGCCATCGGATTGTCTGTCGCGGCCTCGGTCTTCCGGCCGCGCCTCCATCTCGGGCGCATCGCCGCACTGGTGGCCCTCTTGCCGGCCGTGTTCGCGGCATGGGCGACGGCCTCGTGGCTCTGGCGTCTCGCGGGCAGGGTCCACCTCGATGAGCCGCCGCTCACGACGCTCGGCCTCGCGGGTGTCCTCGTCCTCGCGCTGGCCATGATCAACATGGCCCTCGTCGGGCCCCGATCCCTGGAAGTCCCGGAGGTCATCGCGTTCCGGCGGCGCCTGGCTGCGGCGCGGGGGTACTTCGCGCGGGAACTGCGCAAGCCCCGGCCAGCCCTGCGCGACCAATGGGCGCCGTGGCTGCTGGCGTTCGGCCTCGGTCCGCAGATGGATCGGTGGTCCACGAGCCACCCTCGCGCGACGCACACCAATGACGACGAGCGGCACGCGTCACGATCCGACGACACGTCCGAGTCGTCGAGCAGCGCGCCCGCGTGGACGGGTTTCGGCGGCGGTCGCTCCGGCGGGGCGGGTGGTGGCGCCGCGTGGGCGACGGCGGCAGCGGCCCTCGCCGCCCCCATTGCGACACCGGGCAGCAGTTCGAGCGGCTCCGACAGCAGTTCCAGCTACTCCAGCAGCGACTCGAGCAGCAGCAGTTCCGGCGGCGGCGGAGGTGGTGGCTGGTGACGTAGACTTCGCTCATGATGCGACGCGCCTCCGTGCTGGCTGCCGCGGTGCTGTGCCTCGGCGCAGCCCCGCAGGACGAGACGTTCACGCCCCTGTTCGACGGCACCACGTTGAACGGGTGGGTCAACATCAACTGCGCTGCCGACACGTTCACCGTGCGCGACGGCATGATCGCGTCGACGGGCGCGCCGATCTGCGAGATTCGCACCGAGCGCATGTACGAGAACTTCGTGCTCGAGCTCGAGTACATGCACCAGCAGCCGCGCGGCAACGCCGGCGTCTTCGTCTGGGCCGACGCGCTGCCGGCGCGCGGCCAGCCGTTCCTGCGCGCCATCGAGGTGCAGATCCTCGACGGCCGCAACTCCGAGACGTACACGAGCCACGGCGACGTCTTCGCGATCCACGGCGCCGTGCTCACGCCGGACCGCCCGCACCCGCGCGGGTCGATGCGCAGCCTCCCGAGCGAGCATCGCGCGAAGGGTGTCGGCGAGTGGAACCACTACCGGATCACCGCCAACAACGGCACGCTCAAGCTCGCCGTCAACGGCAAGGAAGTGTCGGGCGGATACGACATCTCGCCGCGCAAGGGATACATCGCGCTGGAGTCGGAGGGAGCGCCGACGCTCTTCCGCAACATCAGGATTCGAGAACTGCCCTCGTCTGGCGCGCTCGACCCGAAGCACGTCTCCACCGCGTACGACGGACACAAGGCGCGGTACGACGGCGCGAGCCTCGATGGCTGGCTGCTGCCCGCCGACAGGGCCGTGACGTGGAAGGCCACAGACTGGACGATGACGCACGAGAGCGAGCCTTCCGGCCGGCCGATGCCGTTGCTGTCGGCAGACAGCTACGGCGACGTGGAAATCGTCACGGACTGGCGGTGGGTCGACGAGGCGGAGCCTGTCGCGGGTGAGACACCGACAGCCCTGCGTGATGTCCTGCCGTCCGGCGCGCGGGCGGTGGTCGTCGCTCAGGCCGGACCCGGCGTGCAACCTGCCGGCAAGTGGAACCGCGTCGTGCAGCGCATCGTCGGCAGTCGCCTCACGATGACGGTCAACGGCACGACGGTGATCGACAACGCGGTGCAGGAGGGGCTGCCCGCGCGCGGACGGCTGGCGCTCGTGCCTGTCGGGCGGCGCGTGGAGTTCGCCAACGTCTTCGTGAAGCCGTTGCCCTGATGGCATCCGCGCGCAGTGCCGACGCGTCGCCGCACGTGCCGATCATGGTGGCGGAGGTCCTGCGCCACCTTCGTCCATCGCCCGACGACGTGGCGGTCGACTGCACGCTCGGCGGTGGCGGCCACGCGCTCGCGATTCTCGATCGAGTGATGCCGGGGGGCCGCTTCCTGGGGCTCGACGTCGACCCCGGCGCACTCGGTCTTGCGGAGGCGCGTATCCGCGCGGCAGGTCATGGCCCGGATACCGCCACGGTGGTGCACGCCGACTTCAGGCGGCTGCCGACCGTGATGGACGCGGCAGGCATGACCGCCGCGAATCTGGTCCTCGTCGATCTGGGCGTGTCGGCCATGCAGCACGACACGCCCGCACGCGGGTTCAGCTACAAGCACCCGGGCCCGCTGGATCTCCGGATGGATCAGACGACAGGCGTGCCTGCCTGGCAGCGCCTCGCGTCGTTCGATCGCGACGCCCTTGCGGCGGTGCTGACCGCCAACGCCGACGAACCACACGCCGATCTCCTCGCGCGCCTCATCGTCGAGCGGCGTCCGGAGACCACGCACGCGCTGGAGCGACTGATACGGGTCGGCCTGCGTGGCGCCCTTCCGGATCTGCCGCGCGCGGACGTCAAGATGTCGATCCGCCGCACGTTCCAGGCGCTGCGCATCTTGGTGAACGACGAGTTCGCGGCACTCGACGAACTCCTTCGCGTCCTGCCCTCGTGCCTGCGTCCCGGCGCCCGCGCGGTGTTTCTCACGTTCCATTCAGGCGAAGACAGACGCGTGAAGAATGCCTTACGCGAAGGCCTGCGTGCCGGCACCTACGCAACGATCGCCGACCCCGTCGTCAGATCGGCGAAGGCGGAGACCTTCGCGAACCGCCGCGCCGCGTCGGCGAAGCTCCGCTGGGCCGTCGTACGCGCGTGATCACGACCATGAAAATTCGGTGTGACACGCCGAATTGTCATGGTAGGGTACCGCCATGGCGATCGAACGTCGCGAGCACGCCGCGCGCGTGACCCGACTGCTGGCGCGCTTCCCCGTCGTCGCCATCCTCGGTGCCAGGCAGGTCGGCAAGACGACGCTGGCGAGGCAGGTCGCGCGGATGTCAGGCCGTCGCACCGTGTGGTTCGACCTGGAGGATCCCGCCGACAGAGCGCGCCTCACGGATCCGCGCCTCGCGCTCGCCGGGCTTCAGGGGCTCGTCGTGCTCGACGAGATCCAGTTCCGGCCCGAGCTGTTTCCGGCACTTCGGGTGCTGGCAGACAGGCGCCCGCGCCGAGTTCGCTTCCTGGTTCTCGGGAGCGCGTCGCCGTCTCTCCTGCGGCAGTCGTCCGAAACGCTGGCCGGCCGGATCGCCTACCACGAACTTCCCGGCTTCTCTCTCGACGAGGTCGGCGTCAGCCGACTCGATCGACTGTGGCTGCGCGGCGGATTCCCGCTGGCGTTCCTCGCGCGCTCCGATGCCGACAGCCTGACATGGCGACAGGCGTTCGTGAGGACGTTCGTCGAACGCGATCTGCCGTCGCTGGGTGTCGGTGTCGCCGCCGAGACGATGCGGCGATTCTGGTCGATGATCGCGCACCGCCATGCGCAGGTGTGGAACGCGTCCGAGATAGGACGTTCGTTCGGTGTCGCGGACACCACGGCGCGTGGATACCTCGACGTGCTCACCGATGCGCTCGTGGTGAGGCAACTGCGTCCGTGGTTCGAGAACATGGGCAAGCGTCAGGTGAAGGCGCCGAAGGTGTTCATCCGTGATTCGGGGCTGCTGCACACCTTGCTCAATCTCCAGACGGTGCGTGATGTCGAAGGTCATCCGTCGCTCGGCGCGTCGTGGGAGGGATTCATCATCGACCAGGTCGTCCAGCGTCTCGGAGCCGGGTCGAACGAGATCCATTTCTGGCGGACGCACACCGGCGCCGAACTCGATCTGCTCGTCGTGCGCGGCAAGCGGCGGCTGGGATTCGAGGTCAAGCGGACGTCAGCACCCGGCGTGACGCCGTCGATGCGCTCGGCGCTGAGCGATCTCGGACTGACGTCGCTCACTGTCGTACACGCTGGGGATGATTCGTTCCCGTTGATGCCGCGCATCAGAGCCGTCAGCGCATCAGCCCTGATCAGTGAACTCCACCCGTTGTAGGCAGGCGAGCCGACCAGGACGGGCGACAGGCCAAGGAGCACCCTACATCGTGATCACGATTCGTGCGGCAGGGACGCAGGATGCCCCGGCCATCTGGTCGATGCTCGAACCCGTTGTCCGTGCGGGTGAGACGTATGCGCTCGACAGGGACATGAGCGAAACTGACGCGCTCGCGTACTGGATGGGGCCTGACAAGGAGACGTTCGTCGCTGAAGACGATGGGACCGTCGTCGGCACGTACTACCCGGGACGCAATCAGGCCGGTGGCGGCAGCCACGTCTGCACCTGCGGTTACGTGACCGATCCAGCGGCGACACGACGTGGCGTGGCGCGACGGATGGGCGAGCACTCGATCGCGCATGCGCGCGCCGGGGGCTATCGCGCCATGCAGTTCGACTTCGTCGTGTCGAGCAACGAGCGAGCCGTGCGGTTGTGGCAGTCACTGGGATTCGACGTCGTCGGACGACTGCCCGGGGCTTTTCATCACCCAATGCTCGGCCCTGTCGACGCTCTCGTGATGTTCCGGTGTCTCTGAAGGAGCGGTGACGTCAGCGCATCTGTCAAAGCAGCAGCTGACAGAACAGCGCGCCGACGATGGTCATCGACATGCCCCAGGCGAACAGCGCCCTGAAGAGCCGTGTGGCATCCATTCCCTCGGGCAGGGCGGCGATGCACAGCGCGCCGAGCGTGGAGAGTGGCGACACGTCGACCAGCGCGGCGCCGACGTTGATGCTGAGTGCGATCTGTAGCGGATCGCCACCGCCGAGTCGCGTCACGAGTGCAGGAATCGTCGGCAGGAACGTCGGATAGACAACGCCCGATGTCGAGCTGTACGTCGAGATGAGCCCGGTGATGAACGCGATCGTGCCGTTGATCGAGGAAGGCGTCGCGACGGCGGCGAGCGCCGCGCTGAAGAGGTCGAGCCCGCCCGTGCCTTCGAGCACACCGACGAGTGTGCTCACGCCGCACACCAGCACGATCACCGACCATGGCACCTGCCGCAACATCGCCGCGTCGTCGGCTGCGCCGATGAGCACGAGCACGGCGGCCGTGGCGAACGCCGCGAGCCCGAGGTTCGCTCCGAACGCGACAACGGCCACGACCCACAGTGCCCCCGCGACCAGCGTGATCGCGTGACGACGCTCGAACGCCTCGGGTGGCGGCATTGCTGCTCTCTCCGTGGATCGCAACAGTCGCATGCCGCCGAACAGCCCCCATGCCAGGCCGCCGCACATGACGTGTGCCGCGAAATTGGTGGCCCACACCGTCCACCCATGACCCGCCAGCCCGATCTTCGTCATCGCGGCGTCGACGATGACGCCGACGGCGCTGAAGGGGGAGAGATTCCCGGCGTTGGCGCCGTTGCCGATCATCAGCGCCGCGAGCAGCGCCGGCACGCCGGCCCTCACGCCTGCGGCCATGCCGAGCGGGGCGAGCAGTGCCACGCTGGCGATGGCGCCGGGTCCGAGCGTGCTCACGACACAGGCGACGACGAACAGCAGCGGCGGCAGCCAGCCCGCGCGTCCGCCGCAGAGGCGGAGCGCGCGACTGGTGAGGACCGCCATCGTGCCGTTGGCCGTCATCACACCGAAGAGCAGCGTCACGCCGAGCAGCGTGAGGAAGAGCGACGACGGGAAGACGGCCATCAACGCGTCGACGCGCCAGCCCGCGGCGTACACGGCCAGCGGCCACGCCAGCGCGATGGCCAGCACGCCCACGTTCACGCGTGTGCCGAGGCTCGCCAGCATGACGAGCACCAGTGCGGCCACCGACAGCGCGGCCGGGCTCATGACTGCATCGCGATGAGGATGTGGCGCTGCACCTTGCCGAGCGCGGTCCTGGGCAGCGCGTCGACGCGGATGAAGCGGCGCGGGACCTTGAACGACGCGAGTTCGCCGCGCACGCGCGCGTCGAGTGCCGCGAGGTCGACGCCCTCGTCGCAGACGATGTAGGCCACGGGAAGTTCGCCACGAGTGTCGTCGGGCACGCCGACGACCGCCGCCTCGCGTATGCCTTCGTAGGTGGTCAGGAGATCCTCGATCTCGCGCGGGTACACGTTGAACCCGCCGCTGATGATGAGGTCGCTGCGTCGCCCCTGGAGCGTGATGTACCCATCCTTGTCACGCACGCCGATGTCGCCGGTGCGGAACCAGCCGTCGACGAACGCGGCCGCCGTGGCGTCGGGGCGGCGCCAGTATCCGGGACAGATGTTCGGCCCGCGCACCCACAGTTCGCCCGCCTCGCCATCGGCGACGACGATGCCGTCTTCCGACCGGATCTCGACGTCGATGAGAGGCAGCGGCAGGCCGACCGTTCCCGCGCGCCTATCGCCGATCAGCGGGTTGCTGACGTTCATCATCGTCTCGGTCATGCCGTAGCGCTCGAGGATCACGTGACCGAAGCGTTCCGCGAATGCCGTCAGCACATGTGCCGGGAGCGGTGCCGATCCCGAGACGAAGAGACGCATGCGTTCACCGATCGCCCGCGCGCGATCCGGCGGGGCATCGAGCAGGCGGACGTACATCGTTGGCACACCGAAGAACAGCGTGGGCCGGTAGTCGTCGAACCAGTCGAGTGCCTTGGCGTACTCGAAGCGCTCGACGAGCCGCATGTGGCATCCGCTTGCGAGCCAGCACTGCACGCCGTTGCCGAGCCCGTGTACGTGGAACAACGGGAGCGCGGCGAGGTATCGGTCGCCCGCGGTGATCCCCCACGTGGTGACGAGCGTGAGCGCGTTGGCGGCGAAGTTGCCGTGCGTGAGGATCGCGCCCTTGGCCGTCCCCGTCGTGCCTGACGTGTAGACGAGTGCCACGGGCGTGCCCGCCGTGCTGCGCACGCGTGGCGGCGTCGCGGCTGCGGCGTCGGCGTCACGCTCCAGCGCGTCGGCATCCCACACGGGCGTACCGTCCGGTACGTCCCCTGCGTGATCGGGCGTCGTGATCACGGCGACAGGAGCGGCGTCGCCGACGATGTGTCCGACCTCGCGCGCTCGATAGAGCACGTTGATCGGCACGACGATGGCGCCGAGCTTCACTGACGCGATCCAGAGATCGATGACGAGGAGACGATTGGGCAGGCAGAACGCAATCCTGTCGCCTGGGCGCAGTCCTCGCGCGTGCAGACTGGCGGCGAGGCGGTCGCTGCGGGCGTCCAGATCGCCGAAGGTGAAACTCCGGCACGTGCCGTCCTGCTGTATGACGTCGAGCGCGGGCGTCGCCGCCCGGCCGCGCAGCGAAAGGTCGTAGAGATCGAGCAATGACACGGTTCAGCGCTCCATGTAGTCCCGGTGTGCGCTCGCCTCGGCTGTCGCGGCGGCCACGTCACCCTGCAGCCGTCGAAGAGCACCGAAGAGCAAGGCACACAGAACCCAGGCTTGTCGGGTCGGCACGAGGGGTGTCGCGTTCATCGCATGAACACCAATGGGCCAGTTGTGGTTATCTGTATGCCATATTAGGCAGATGAGGCGCGATACTGCGTCTTGTGGTGACCTGTGTCAACACCAGCGAAGTTCAGAAAATGAACTTCAATAAGGTGGGTGCTGATGATTGCGAAAACGCGCGACATGCGAGGGTCGAGCACGCTGGCCAGGGGGCTCGCCGTGCTGCGTCACGTGGAAGGGATGGCGCGCCCGGCCTCGGCGACCGAGATCGCAACTGCCGTCGGCATGCATCGCGTCAGCACTCTCCGCCTCCTGCACACGCTGGAGAGCCAAGGCTTCCTGCGTCGCGATGGCGCACGACGCTACAGGCCCGTCGAGCGCCAGCGGACCGCGCGCATCGGCTATTGCGCACCACTCGCGGGCACCGCCTTCCGTCGCGCGATTGTCGAGAGTCTCCAGCGATCGGCTGCCGATGCGGGTCTCGATCTCACGACGCTCGACAACCCGGACGACGATGCGGAGACGGCGCGACACAACGCGGAACTGCTCATCGATCTTGGCGCGCGAGTCGTCATCGTGTTCCAGCCACAGCAGCGCGTGGCACACGCCCTGGCCGACGTGCTCCATCGTGCTGCCGTGCCGTTCATCTCCGTCGACTCACCCATCCCCGGTGGGTTCTACTTCGGTGCCAACAACTTCGAGGCCGGAAAGCTGGCGGGCCGTGCGCTCGGCGATTTCGCGCGGCGCACCTGGCAGGGGCGTTGTCACAGGCTCGTGCTGCTCGAAACGCATCTCGCGAGTCATGACGTCGAAGCCCGACTCAGTGGCGCGCTGGCCGGCGTGCGGGAGGTGCTGCGCGGATTCCCGGAAGAGCGTGTGCTCCACCTGGACGGCGAGGGCCAGCACGACAAGAGCCTCCAGTCGCTGCGCGCCACGCTGGAGGGATATCGGCCCGGGACGAAGACGCTCGTGTCATGTGTCAACGAGCCCGCGGCCCTGGGTGCCATCGACGCCGTGCGCGCGCTCGCGCGCGAGGCCGATGTGGCCATCGTGGGACAGAACGCGACGGCAGACGTCCATCGCGAACTGGCAGATCCTGCCAGCCCGCTGGTCGCCTCCGTGGCGTACTTCCCCGAGCGCTACGGCG
Source organism: Acidobacteriota bacterium (assembly GCA_020845575.1). NCBI lineage: Bacteria > Pseudomonadati > Acidobacteriota > Acidobacteriota bacterium. The sequence goes on from JADLFL010000012.1 coordinate 78,544, forward strand.
GAAGACTTCTCGATCTCTGTCAACGAGTGCTCCGACGGGAGGCGGTGCCGCCCGCCGTGCTCGTCGAGCACGTCGTGCTCACGCGCGAGAACTGGCGCGAGTACTATCCGCCCGCCTGACCGACCATGGCGTCGCGGCTTGAACCGCGTGATGTCCATGGGCGCATCGGAGCGACGCGGACAGGCGATGGGCCTGGTGGCGCGGCGACACACGCCGCACAGGAACTGTCCCCATGCCTCCGACGATGCCATGTCCAGTACACCGTCCCGCAACGACTCCGATGCTTCCGATTGTCCGAAAGGTGAGGTGCTTCATGCTTCGAGCCACTCTACTCGTGCTTGTGTTCGCACCGGCGCTCCTGGCCCAGACCAGCTACGACCTGCTGCTGAAAGGCGGCCACGTCATCGATCCGAAGAATGGCATCAATGCTCTGATGGACGTGGCGGTGAAGGACGGGAGGATCGCCCGCGTGGCGGCGAACATCCCGGCCGCCGACGCCACCAGGGTGGCGGATGTGACAGGGCTGACGGTGACGCCTGGACTGATCGACATCCACGTACACGTCTATCAACGGCCCGACAACAGGGCCATGGCACGGGACAGCAACGTGCAGGCCGACGCGCACACGTTCCGCAGCGGGGTGACGACGATTGTGGACGCGGGCTCATCCGGATGGCGGGACCTGCCGGAGTTCCGCAGGCGCGTCGTGGAGAAGTCACGGACGCGGGTGCTGGCGTTCGTGAACATCTCCGGCTCCGGCATGGGACTCGACAAGGAGGATGACCTCGGCGAACTGGATGTCGAAGCGACAGTGCGCGCCGTGAAGGAACACCGTGACATCGTCGTGGGCATCAAATCGGCGCATTTCGGCGGCCCCGGCTGGGAGTCGATCGACGCGGCCGCCAGGGCGAGCCGGGCCGTCGAGATGCCGGTGATGGTGGACTTCGGCTATATGAACGACGTCCGCAACCTGACCGGTCTTCTTGCTGACAAGTTGCAGCGAGGCGATATCTACACGCACTGTTATTCCGGGCATCGTGAGGAGCTGCTTCAGGACGGCAACATCAATCCGGCGATGTTCACCGGCAGGAAGCGAGGCATCTTCTTCGACGTCGGGTTCGGCGCAGGCAGCTTCTATTGGTATGTCGCGGCTCCGGCGCTGCAGCAGGGCTTCCCACCGGACTCGATCTCCACCGATCTTCATACGGGCAGCATGAACGCCGGCATGAAGACGATGAACAACTCGATGTCTTCCGTGCTGAACCTTGGCGCCTCCCTCGCGGACGTGATCGCCATGTCCACCTGGAATCCGGCGAGACAGATCAAACGTCCCGAACTGGGCCACCTCGATGTCGGCGCCGGAGCCGACATCGCCGTGCTCCGTGTAGACGAAGGGCGGTTCGGATTCGTCGACTCCGCCGGTGCGGTGTATCCGGGCCGTCAGCGGATTGTCACCGAGCTCACGATCCGGGACGGGCGCGTGGTCTGGGATCTCAACGGCAGGACCAGCACGAGCTGGAAGGAGTTCCCGTACGACAGGAAGAAGTGGACGAAGTAGACCGTCGCCTCGCGCCGCCGCGCAGGCGAGGCCGTGAGCACGCGCGCGCTGTAGACGATGGAAACCCGACGAGCCGCCGCGAAAGTTCGTTAGGATGGACTATCGCGCGCGTGCTCCCCGGCAGCAGCGTCGCAGGGATGCCACGGTAAGCAAGGTCCTTGATGTCCGCCAAAGTCAAGCCAACGGTTCTCGTCGCCGACAACAATCTCCATACCCGCATGACCACGACGCGGGTGCTCATGCGCGACTTCGACATGGAGGTGAGCGAAGTCACCAACGGGATGGACGCCATCGAGCGTCTCAGCACGCGGGCGTTCTCGTTCCTCGTGCTCGACCTCGATCTCCCGATGATCGACGGCCTCCGCGTGCTCGAGATCCTGCGCCAGGGGCCCGACGATGCGGCGATGCCGACAGTGATCATCGCCGAATCCCCTGACGAGAGCACGGTGCGCCGCCTCATCGAGCTCGGCGTCGGGGACCTGATCCTGCGCCCGGTCGACCCGCGCGTGCTGAGCCAGCGGCTCGCCACGTTCATCCAGCGGCATCGACATGCGCTCGGGCGCGACGAGTACAAGGATGGTGGCAAGCTTGCCAAGCCCGGCGCCACGCGCGTGCTCATCGCCGACGGCGACGCGAACTTCCGCGAGTTCGTCGTGTCGACGCTTCGAGAGAAGGTGACGACCACGGAAGCCGAGACGGGCGTGGCCGCACTCAAGGCCTGTCTCGAGTCGCCACCGGATGTCGCCCTCATCGGACACGATCTCGGCCTTCTCAAGAGCGACCTGCTCGTGGCGGAGCTCCGACGCGTGCCCGCATTGCGGGGCACGCGCGTCGTGGCCATCGCTCCGCAGAATCATCTCGAGAGCGTGGTGAAGTCGGCCGCCTACGACGGCGTGCTCGTGCGGACGTACATTCCGAAGCTGTTCGGCGATCAGTTCGATCGCCTGCTCCAGCGGGCGGACGGCCTGAATCGCGCCCTGGCCCTGTATCCCGCGCTGCAGGCGCGGTTGACGAGCGCCGTCGAGCAGGTCTTCGGCATGATGCTCGGCGTCGACGTCACGCCGCTCGACGCGTCGCCGGGCAAGGAACGCGACGGAGACGCGATCTCGTGCCTGGTCGAGATCGAGGAGCTCAGCGAGCAGCTGGTCCTGCAGTTCCAGCTCACCATGCCGTTGGAACACGCGCGATTTGCGGCTGCCAGGATGCTCGGGACCTCGGACGCCGTGATCACGCCCACCGAACCAGACGCAGCTGTCAGCGAGATCGCCAATATCATCACGGGCCGCCTGCGGACGGCGTTGAACGAGCGCGGCATCAGCGTCCGCTGCGGATTGCCGACGATCCGTCATCACGCCGTGCGCGGCTGGGCGCCACCCGCCGACGGCGACGCCATCGTCGTCTTCTTCGAGGCGCACGCGCACGACCTCTGTATCTGCACGACCCTGTCCGGCAGCAACGCCGCCGGCGACAGCTCGCCCGACACGCCCGCCTGATCGTCGTTCGTCCGCTTGACGCGGCGATCGCGCCGTGCCACTGTCTCCACTATGTCAGCCAGTGGAGAGACAGGGCGTCTCGATCTGAAGTGCCTTGGGAGCAGGATCTCACCACGTCGGCTGCCGAGATCGAGATCGCAAGGTTACCTGCTGCCGCTGGACGGGTGGAACTCTGGTATCCGGGACCGATCAAGCGGCATTTACGTGCACCCGAAGACGGGCGTGATTGGCCAACAGCGCCGGCCGCGCCATGAACGCTGACGCCCTCGCCGCCATGCTGGCCGGTGCGCTGTCGGTCACGAGCGCGGCCGTGCTCGTCGCGCAGGCTCAGGTGCCGATACGAGTCATCTCGCCGCCGGGCACAACGGTTGCCGGGCCGTACAGTCCCGGCGTGTTCGCGGGTGGCTTCCTGTACGTGTCGGGGCAGGGTGGACGCGATGCGGACGGCCGGCTGCCGGACACCATCGAAGGCCAGGTGCGCCAGGCGCTGCAGCACGTGAAGGCCATCGTGGAGGCCGGCGGGCTCACGATGGCGCATGTGGTGTACAGCCAGGTCTATCTGACAGACATGGCCGACCACGACGTGATGGACCGCGTGTGGCGCGAGTTCTTCCCCACGGCGCCGCCGGCGCGCGCGGTTCTCGGCGTGTACAGCCTGCCGGCCGGCATCGCCGTCGAGATCAACGCCGTCGCGTATCGGGACCTCGAAGGCAGGCGACCGATCGTCCCACCCGGATACCCGCCGTCGTGCTCGTGGTCGCCGGGCGTGATGGCCGGCACCCGGTTGTTCCTGTCGGGATCGCCTGGCGCCGACGTGGCGACGGGGCGCGTGCCGCCGGACCCCGACGACCAGGTGCAGCTCGCGCTCGACAACATGCGGCAGATCCTGGTCGCCGCCGGACTCGACTTCCGTCACGTCGTGTTCGTGAACCCTTACATGACGAGCGCCGCCTCGCGCCGGATGAATCCCATCTACGCGAAGCACTTCGAGTTCGGCAACACGCCGGCGCGCGCGACCATCAACGTGACGAGCCTGCCAGGCGGCAACACGATCCAGTTCACGGGCGTGGCGATCGCCGACCTCTCGCGCCGCCGCGCGTTCAGGCCGAAGAACATGGCACCCAGTCCGACGGCGAGTCCGTGCGTGCTGGCCGACGACACCTACTATTGTTCGGCCAAGGGCCCGTTCACGCCTGGCCCCGCCAGACTTCAGGGCATCTGGGTGGGCAGCGTCGATGCGCAGATCCGCCAGACGATGAGGAACCTGCTCGACGGGCTTGAAGAGGCAGGGCTGGCGCTCCCGAACGTCGTCGCGACGAACGTGTATCTGGACGACATGGACGACTACGCGCGCATGAATCGCGTCTATGCCCAGTACTTCCCGGACAATCCGCCGACGCGGACGACCATCGCGCAGGTGGCCCCGACCGACCGCACGTCCAGTAGCGGCGACACGTATCCAGGCCTCGAGCAGATTTCGCTGATTGGGGTGAAATGACGTACGCCCCGAGATGCGGATCGCCCGCGCGGTTCCAGCGATCAGGCGGGCAGCACGTTCGCGTTGAGGCGGAACAGGTTGTCCGGGTCGTACTGCTTCTTGACCGCGACCATGCGGGGAAAGTTCTCTCGATAGTTCGCGTTCAGGACGGCGCGTGTCTCGTCGTTGACTTCGTTGATGTAGAAGCCGCTGGTCAAGGGCTCGATGGCTCCCCAGTACTTGCGCGCCCACCCCATGTGCGGCGCGCCATCGTCGCCGACCTTCCATGACACGGCGGCCATCAAGGCGTGTTGAGCATGGCGGTGCGGAAAAGCCGCCGCGCCGACCGGCTGCCTGCCGATGGCACCGCCGGCGTGCTGGGTGAAGACGGCGGTGGAGCGGACCGGATGTCCCTCGAACCCGTCGATGATGCCGGAGATCAGTTGCTCGCTGATGCCGGTCGTGAACCCGCTCTTCATGTACTCGCCCATCCCGCGCACGTCGGTGTCGTCGCCCGAACGCTGGACGTCCACGTAGCGCTGCGCCTTGATCGTGTCGGCGATGGGCGTCCCGAGCGTGCGCAACGGCGCGAGGTCGCGATCGGCGTTGTCGCCGCAGTAGCAGACGTGCAGCAGTGCGATGCCGTCCTTGCCGCCGGGAGGCTGCGCCATGACGAAGTCCACGTAGACCTCGTCGGACGCCCTGGCGGAGAACTCGGCGTAGAAGCGCAGCACCTCGCGCGCCTTCGCGATCGGAAAGACCAGGTCGCCGGCCGTGACGGTGCCGCCGAACGGATGCAACTGGAACTCGAAGCTGGTGACGACGCCGAAGTTGCCGCCGCCGCCGCGTACACCCCAGTAGAGGTCGGCGTTCTCATCCTTGTCTGCGTGACGGACAGAGCCGTCGGCGCAGACCACGTCCACACCGACAACGTTGTCGACAGCGAGGCCGTACCTGCGCGCCAGCCGGCCGAACCCGCCGCCCGTCGTGAGGCCGCCGACGCCGGTATGCGAGACCGTGCCGAGCGGCGTCACCATGCCGTCTGCCGCTGCTTCGTGATCGACGAGACCGAGCAGCGAACCACCCTCGACGTACGCACGCCTGGTCCTGGTGTCCACCCTGACGCCACGCATGCCGGACAGGTCGATCATCATGCCCTTGTCGCACGTGGACAGACCCGAGAAGCTGTGGCCACCGCACTTCACGGCCACGAGCAGGCCGTGCGCGGCAGCAAAACTCACGGCCGTGCGGACGTCGGCGGTTCCAGTCGGCCGGACGATGAGCGCCGGACGCCTGTCGATCGCCGGGTTCAGCACGCGCCGGGCGGCCTCGTACCCGGGAGACGACGACAGCAGCGTCGGGCCACGGAGGCTTGCGGCCAGATCCTTGATGGCTGCCGCCGGCAACGTGACGGCACGACCGTCACCACGCACCGCATCGAGATCGGCCATCGTCGCCGGTGCGGCCTGATATGCACGGCTGAACGCAAGGCGTGGGGCGAGCGGAACGAACCCGGCGACAGCCGCGGCCGACTGAAGGAATGCGCGTCGATGCATGGTGGGGCTCCCGATGAGTCAACGCTGCGACCCAGGCAACCGAACGGCTGAGCTGCGGACCTTGTCCGGCGAGGGGCGCATGTCCGGATCGCGCCGTGCTTTGCGTATCCACCGATAGAGGAGGGCTGTCACGGAGACGGCCCCGCCGGAGACCGGAATGCCTTACGTACGAACCACTGCGGCGGGCCTGCTGACTGCAGTCACGCTGATTGTCTCGACCGTGAGCCTGACAGGCTCACAGCAGGATACGTCCAGCACCATGCTGGTCCTCGATGCCTCGGGTTCCATGTGGGCCCAGGTCGGGGGCCGCACGAAGATCGCGATCGCACGCGACGCCGTCGATACGATGGTCTCGACGTGGCGGGGCGGTGACCTCGGCCTCATGGCGTACGGTCACAATCGCAAGGGCGACTGCAACGACATCGAAGTCCTGCACCCGATCGGCCGTGCGGACGCGGCCGCCATGCGCCGCACCGTCGGGGGCCTGAATCCCAGGGGCATGACACCCATCTCCGCCTCGGTCCGCCAGGCGGCAAACCTGCTGCGCTTGTCCGAACGGAAGGCGACAGTGATCCTGATCAGCGACGGCGAAGAGACATGCGGCGCCGATCCCTGCGCCGTCGGCAAGGAACTGGAAGCCATCGGTGTCGATTTCACCGCCCACGTCGTCGGCTTCGACATCGCCCGCGGCAGTCGCGCACGCCAGCAGCTCGAATGCCTGGCGGCAAGCACGGGCGGGCGCTATCTTGACGCGCGCGACGCGCGTGAGCTCTCCGAGGCCCTCGCTGACGTCGCCGCCGCGTCGAGTGGCCCGCTGACCGGCGCACAGGAGTGGTTGCCCGGGTATTCACTGGGGTGGGTGGCGGGCACGGTCGTCGACGGCGTCGAGGACAACCACGCGACGCGCAGCGTAGCGTTCAGCGTCGAACAGACCGCCAGGGACTGCCAGACGCTGTGCAACGGCGAGGCAGGTTGCGCCGGCTGGCACTATGAGCCCACCGGGAGCTATTTCATCGACCATCCGCGCTGCTTTCTCAAGGGGTACACGGCCCCTCTGCGATTGGAGAAGCAGGACGACAACTGGATCGCGGGCGTCAAGCCGGGCGCCAGGATCGTGATGGAGCAGCCATGAACCTGTGGCGGTGCTTTCCGATCGCGCGTCGTGCCGTGCTCGTCGTGGCGTTGACGGGCGTTGCGTGCGGAGCAACGGGATCGGATGCAGGCAGTGTCACCGACGCCGGTGTGGCCGATGCAGCGGCAAGGGTCGCGGCGCCAGTCGAGGCCGCACTGCAACCCGGCCAGCGCGTGCAGGGAACCCTCGTCGTGGACTGGGGGGCTGGTGACGTCATGTATCGGTCCGTTGCGACGGTCATCGATGCCGATCTCGGCCGCAAGACAGCGGAGCGATTGCAGACCGCGGAGGGACAGCGCGATCTGGACCGCGCGAAGGAACGGGTGGGTGGCGGCGTGCGCGTGGGTGCCGATGACGTGCAGGCCATTGCCGAACAGTTCGCCGGGACGACGCGATACACCTCCGAGATTCGCGCTGTGTCGATCATCAAGATGCGTCAGGTGACGCTCAACGGCACGGCAGTAGACGGGACGCAGGTCACCCTGACGTTCAGCGTCGGCCTGACTGACGCGACGGTACGCGCCGCGGCACTCGACTACACTCCGGACGCACGACGCCTGACGCAGTCGCTCACGAGCACCGTCGACGGTGGTGGACCCGTGACCGTGGAGATCGACCGATTCGAGCGGGTGAGCGACGATACGTGGTCGATCGCGGGGCGATTCACGAGCGGTGTCCTGCTGCCCGGCGTGCTGGCACGCGACCTGGCAGGCCGGCGCATCGAAGGTGTGCGCGGCAGGTTCGACGTGACGGAGGTGCACGTTCGCGCCGGTTTGTAGCGCGCGTGCGGCCCGTGCCGCGGGTCCGTGAGGCGGCGACCAAGACCATGCAAGAGAGCGACGTGCGAGACGAGACGTGGGTGCGAATCGAGGCGCTGTTGGACGCGGCCCTCGATGTGCCCACCGACATGCGTGAGGCGTGGTTGCGAGGGCAATCCGCGCCATCGGGCATCGTCGCCGAGGTCGCTCGGCTGCTGCAGGCCGTCGAGCTCGGACGCGACTTCCTGGAAGCACCCTCGTCCGGGCAGGCCTCCAGCGATGCACGGCCGTACAGCCTCGACCCAGGCGACAGGGCGGGCGTCTGGCGCGTCGTGCGCGCGATCGGGCGCGGTGGCATGGGCGAGGTCTACGAAGTGGCGCGCGACGACGGCCAGTTCGCGCAGCGCGCCGCGCTCAAACTGCTCGGCCACGTCGCGCCAGGTGCCTGGGAACGCTTCGAGACCGAGCGTCGCATCCTCGCCAGGCTGGAGCACCCCGGCATCGCCCGTCTGATCGACGGCGGACATCTCGACGCCGGGCGGCCGTACATGGTGATGGAGTACGTGGACGGCGTCGCCGTCCACGAGTGGTGCACGGTGCATCGCGCGTCGGTCGACGATGCCGTGGCGGTCGTGCTCGACGCGTGCGACGCGCTGGCGTACGCGCACAGTCGACTGGTCGTGCACCGCGATCTCAAGCCCTCGAATCTGCTCGTGGACGAGCGCGGGCGTGTCCGGCTCATCGACTTCGGGGTTGCGTTGCTGACCGACGCGGTCGATGGCGACGACCGTCGTGCGCCGCTGAGTCTGGGCTACGCGGCTCCCGAACAGTTGGCGGGGCGTCCCGTCGGCACGGCAGCCGATGTCTACGGGATCGCCGCCGTGCTCCATCGACTGCTCACCGGCCAGGCGCCGTACGGCAGCGGCCTGCCGTCCGCGCTGGCCGCCATGCAGGGCGCGGACCTGCGCGTCGCGCCGCTGCGTGAGCGAGCCGTGGCGCGGCCGGACTCGCGTCGCGCGCGCCGTCTGCTCGACGACCTCGACGCGATCCTCGCGCGGGCGATCCAGCCGGACCCGGCCGATCGGTATCCGACACTGGAGGCGTTGGCCGGCGATCTGCGGCGCGCCCAGCGAGGCGCCGTGGTCGACGCCCGGTCAGGCGAGTCAGGCTATCGGCTTCGGCGGGTGGCCTATCAGTATCGGTGGCGATTCACGACGCTGGCAGCCGTCATCGGCAGTCTTGGTGTGGGACTGGGCGTGGCCGTGTGGCAGGCACGAGAGGCCGCGCATCAGCGCGACGCGGCACTGCGCGAGCAGGCGCGCCTCGAGGCCGTGCAGCAGGCGGTGTTCCACATGTTCCGCAGCGCTGGTGCACTCAAGGGCAGCGATGCGAGCGCCGCCGATGTGCTCGACAACGCGGCGCAGCGCATCGTCCACGAGTTTGCGCGCGAGCCGGGCGACGCCGCGCCGGTGCTGCACACGCTTGGTGAACTGTACTTCCTCATCACCGACTACGAAGCGGCCGAACCGCTGCTGCGGCGTCTGGCCGACGCGGATCCTGCCGAGGTGGACCCGGCGTTGATCGCCGCTGGCCGCTACGACCTGGCGCAGGTACGCCTGCAGCAGGGACGTGCGGATGACGCGCACGCGCTGCTTGCCGAGGCGCAGGCGTTCTGGTCGGCCGACTCCCGTCGCTGGCGATCGCGGCTCGTCGACAGTCGCCTGCTCGAAGCGCAGTTGCTGCGCCAGGCCGGTCGGGCCGACGAAGCGGTGCAGTTGCTGCGTGATGGCCTGATCGAGCGCATCGCGCTGAGTGGAGCCCATCATCGGGAGACAGGTGTGTTCCACAACAACATCGGCGTCGCGTTGTTCGGCCAGGGACGGCTCGACGAGGCCCGGGAGGCATTCGTCGCGGCTGGTGGCGTGTGGCAGGCGAGCGGACTCGATCAGTCGCCGGACGCCCTGAACACGCTGAACAACTGGGGCGCTGTCGAAGTGGCGTCAGGACACCCGGCCGCCGCCGAGCCGCTGCTGGCACGCGCGGTGGACCTGCGCCGCCGCCAGTACGGACCCTCGGCAGCCACGGCGGCCCTGCTCAGCAATTACGGCAAGACGCGCCTGCAGCGCGGCGACGCGGTGGGCGCGCTGCCGCTGTTGCGTGAAGCCGAGACGATGGGCGCGCAGTACGCCGGCGTCGGCAGTCTGCATCATGCGGCTGCCGCCGCAGGCGTTGTCGAGGCGTCACTGGCCGTGGGAGACGTTGCCGGGGCCGAACGCACCGCACGTGCGGCACATGCCGCGGCCCGGAGTACGCTCGGTGCCGAGCATCCCGGCGCTGTGATGGCGACGCTCGCGCTCGCGCGCGTGAGGGCCGCCCAGGGACACGTCGGGGAAGCGACGCGACGTCTCGCCGACGCCGAGCGCGCGTCAGCCGGTCTCGGTGCGCAGGGGCAGCGCTTCATCGCGCAGGCGGCCGACATCAGGACGCGCTACCGTCTGACGGCGACAGCGCCGTGAACAGCCACGCCTTGGCCTTGACCCAGTCGCGACGGACGGTCCGTTCCGTGACGCCGAGGACGCGCGCGGTTTCGGCATCGGAATAGCCGCCGAAGAACCGGCACTCGACCACGCGGGTCAGGCGCGGATTCAATGCGGACAATCGAACGAGCGCGTCATCGAGCTCCACCAGCCGCTCGTCGCTCTCCCAGAATGGTTCGGCGTCGGGATGGTCCTCGAGTGCGTCGACCATGCCGGCGCCGCGCTTGTGCGCCAGCTTGCGCCGTGCGTGATCGACCAGCGCCTGGCGCATGGCCAGGGCCGCCGCGTGCAGGAAGTGCCGCTCGTCACGCCAGCCCGGACCCGCCTGCAGACGCAGATAGGCTTCATGGACGAGCGCCGTCGTGCGGAGCGTCTCGCCGGCGCCAACCCGACGACGCTCGCGCCGAGCGGACGTCCGAAGGGCGTCGATGAGCATCGGCATCAACTCCGCGGCAATCGCCAGCACCTCCGGTGGATGGGTCACAGCCGGCATGCGGATGGGATTCTACGTCGTGCCCCGGTCGTGCCTGGTCAGATAGACTGGCGCCTTCGATCCGTGAGGAGGTGTCATGCACTCGACCGACAATCGTGGCCGTGTGGCCGCGCTATTTCTTTCTGCCGCTCTCGCCACCGCGGCGTGCGGCGGCACGCCCACCCCATCCACCCCGCGCAGCGCGGATCTCGCGCTCGTGAACGTGAACGTCCTGCCCATGGACGAGGAACGCGTCCTCACCGGACAGACGCTCCTCATCGAGGCCGGCCGCATCGTCGAGATGGGCCCGGCGGCGGATGTCGTCGTGCCTGATGGCGCCCGGGTCGTGCAACTCGACGGCAAGTACGTCCTGCCCGGGCTCGGCGAGATGCACGGGCACCTGGCAGGGCCGAATGCCGAGATGAACGACCGCATCGTGCGCCTCAACGTGGCGCACGGCATCCTCACCGTGCGGAGCATGCTCGGCCACCCGGCGCAACTCGAATTGCGTGACCGCATTGCGCGCGGTGAGGTGCCGGGGCCGCGGATCTACACGTCGGGGCCGTCTGCCAACGGCAACACGGCGACCACCGCCGAACAGGGCGCGCAGCTCGCCCGCGAGCAGCACGCCGCCGGCTACGACCTCATCAAAATCCATCCCGGCGTCACGCGCGAAGCGTTCGACGCGATGGCAACGACCGCGAAGAGCGTCGGCATTCCGTTCGCCGGACACGTACCCGCTGCCGTCGGCGTCCACCATGCGATAGCATCTGGTTACAGATCCATCGATCACCTCGACGGCTACGCGGAGGCCGCCGTTCGCGATGGTGTGCCGCTCGAGGGCGTGCCTGTCGGGTTCTTCGGCAGTCAGATCGCCCAGCATCTGGACGATGCGAAGATCCCGGCGCTTGTCGAGAAGACCAAGGCGGCCGGCGTGTGGGTGGTGCCGACCGAGACGCTCCTCATCCGCTTTCTCGACGAGCGCTCACCCGAGGAGTCGGTGTCGCGGCCCGAGATGGCGTGGCTGCCCGCGGAGATGGCGACCAACTGGGCCAACGCGCGACGCAGCTTCCAGGCGGGGCCGCAGTTCTCGACGCGCGAGAACCGTGCGCGCCTCATGGCGTTCCGCTCGACATTGATCAAGGCGTTGCAGGCGCAGGGTGTCGGCATCCTGCTCGGCGCCGACGCGCCGCAGGTCAACAACATTCCCGGGCTCGCGACGCACGAGGAACTGCACGCGGTGGTGCGCGCCGGGCTGACGCCCTATCAGGCGCTGGTGTCGGGCACCCGCAACGTCGCTGTGTACTTCGGCACCCAGGCCGACAGCGGTACCGTGGCGACGGGCAAGCTCGCCAACCTGCTGGTGCTCGACGCGAACCCGCTCGACGACATCACCAACTCGCTCCGCCGCACGGGCGTCGTGTTGAACGGCACATGGCACGACCGCGACGCGCTGGACCGCCTGCTCGAGCCGTAGCGCATCGGCCGGCGTCCCTCGCGCACGAGGACGCCGGCTCTCATCCTGCATGATGTCGACTGGCGTCCCGTCTGCGTCACCGTCGGGCGCGTGCGGTCGCGCCAGACGCCACTCACGCAGTCGCACCGCACGCTCCGCCGGCGGAACGCCCTCGCGGATGAGCCGCAGCTCGACGAGCTGTTGGCCGACGTCGAAGAGCTCCAGCGCCAGGCGAAGGCGCGCGGCGGGGGAGCCACTCATGGCGCCATGTAGTGGCCGGAGGCCTGGTCACGTGGCTGGGCGAACTATCGCATCGTGACGGGCACTATCGAGCGATCCGCTCGATACTCCAGCGGCTGAATGGCGATCTGCCGCTGTCCGCGATAGGGGCCGTCTCCGTCATGGCCTTCCCAGCGGTGATAGGCGATGTGCCAGTGTCCGTCCGCAGGGTCCTTCAAGAAAGCGTGATGGCCAGGTCCCTTGTAACGGACGTCACTGACGAGGATCGGTCCTTGATATGTCCACGGGCCGATCGGTGAGGCGGCGGTGGCGTAGTGGACCGAGTAGGAAGCGTGCCGCCACGAGCCTGACGAATAGGACAGGTAGTAGAGCCCACCGCGTTCGTGCATGAACGCGCCCTCGGTGAACCGGGGCGGGGTTGCCACCGGCACCTCGCGGTCGATGGTGACCATGTCCGGCTTCAGCACCCAGACGCGCAGCGTCGCACCCGCGCTGCCGCCGGCGTACAGATAGCGGACGCCGTCTCGGGGATCGATGAAGACCGCCGGGTCTATCGCTTCGAATCCATCGCCGCCGGTGACGAGCGGTCTGCCGCTGTCCGAGCAGGGACCACCAGGTCCGTCGCAGACCGCGACGCCGATCCGACTGGGCGTCGGGTTCTGCGGGCCGACCGAGAAGTAGAGATAGTGGCGGCCGTTGGCGGCGATCATGTCTGGCGCCCACAGCCAGTGCCGCTCCGCGCCATCGTCCCTGATCCAGCGAATGGCGTCGAGCCGAAGCAGCTCCGGCCCCCGCCGCCACTCCTTCATGTCGGTGGAGGTCCAGGTGTACAGGCGTTCCGCGCCGCCTTCGCCGCTGTTGGTCGGGTATATCCAGTAGCGGCCGTCCGCGACCTCGATATCCGGATCGGCGCCGGCGAACAAGGCGGGCACGGCTTGTCCCCCGAAGCCCGGAGGGCGAAGGGGGATCTGCGCCACCCCAATCCCCACCGCACCGGCGAGCGTGGCCGCGACGACGGCCATCCGTGTGCCGCCGCAGTTTCTCAGCGATCCAGCCATTGCTCGAGCAACGTTGACAGTCGCGTACCCGCGTGGTCGACCGCATCCGGGAACGACCGGCGCGTTTGGTCGGCGAGGCGGAGGGCATCGTCGCGCTGGCCGGACTCGGCGTAGTGGCGTGCGAGGAGCGCGCGGGCGAGCGCGCCGGTCTGGACGCCGTCGCCATACCAGGATTCATTGAAGTCGGCGATGACACGCTTCAGGAGGGCTTCACGTTCGGCGCCGCGTGACGATTGGGCAAGATAGAGCAGGGCGCAGCCCGCGCGGTTGGAGGCGGGATACTTCTCGACGAGATCGAGCAGGCTGGTGCGCGCCTCTGGTGATCCCGGGCTGCGGCTGGCGCCCTGATACAGCCTCTCGATCTGACGGAGTTCGTCGGTCGTGAACCGCTTCGTGTCCAGGCGCATCCGCGTCTGCGCCTGTTCGTGCAGGCGTGTCAGATTCGCGATGTCGGCCGAGGAGAACCCCGTGAGCCGCGATTCGAACTCGGTGACCATGCGGTCGAAGTCGTCGCCGTAGATCGCACGCGCCTCCTCCGGAGTCTGCCGTGCGAGCAGACGCAGGAAGCGCTCGCGTCCGCCACCCCGCACGAGGTGCTCGACGAATGCGCCAGCGATCGGATACACGACGTCCTCCGGCAACGACCCGCCCCGCGACCACAGGGACGCGATCACCGGAGGCCGTGCGCCCACACGTTTCGCGGCGGCCTGTGCGGCGGCGACGCGATCGCGTCCCGAGAGGTCGAAGGCGACCGCGGTGCCTTCCTCGAGAAAGCGCGACGTCTGCGCAGGCTTCGCCGCGTGGTAGGCGAGCACGTGGGCGAGCTCGTGTCCGCGTGTCTGGTTCACTGCGGCGTGGATGAGCAGTTGCTCCGGTTCTGCGAAGCCGACCGGCCGGCCGAGGATGCGGCGAACGTCGGCGCCTTCATTCCAGGCATAGAACTCGATCCTGCCGGGCAGGGTGACCGCGAAGAACCGCTGCAGTTCGTCGAATGCCTCCTGCAGGCGCTTGGCGAATGCCTGCGGTTCGACGCTCGTGTCCGGCGGGACATGGAGACGGACGTGTTCCGTCTCGACCGTGGACCAGCCGGTGAACGTCTGCTCGGCTGCGGCATCGGCGCGCGCGGTCACCAAGGTGAGGAGCAACAGAGCGGCGACGCGCATCGCGGAGAGTATAGCCACAGAGCCGAGATGCACTTCCTCGAGCCGGACGGGCCCTTGATGAGGTCGCGCGAGCGCTGTAGCCTATGTAAGGCATATGCTCACGCGAAGGAGGACGTCATGACCATCGAACGTCACGTTCGCCTGTTCCGGAACGGTCGCAATCAGGCGTTGCGCATTCCGCGCGACCTGGAGCTGCCCGGTCGAGTCGCCACGCTTCGGAAGGAAGGGGACCGGCTGATCGTGGAGCCGGTGGCCGGGCCATCGCTGCTGGCGGTGCTGGCCGCGCTCAAGCCTCTGCGCGAGGACCTCCCACGCGTCGCACGTCCGGAAGCCGAGCCTGTCGACCTCTGACATGGCGCGCCTTTATCTGCTCGACACCAACATCCTCTCGCATCTGATCCGGCTACCGCAGGGACCTGTGGCTCGGAGGATTGCCGACGTCGGCGAGGCCAACGTCGTGACGAGCGTGATTGTCGCGTGCGAGCTGCGCTATGGCGCGGCCAAGCGTGGCAGCCGCAGATTGACGCGTCAGGTCGAGGCCGTGCTCGGTGCCTTGACGATTCGACCGCTCGAGTCCGACGTCGAGGCCGTCTACGCCGCGATTCGGGTCGCCCTGGAGAAGAAGGGGACGCCCATCGGTGCCCACGACATGCTGATCGCTGCGCACGCCCGTGCCATCGACGCGGTGTGTGTCACGGACAACATCGCCGAGTTCGAGCGAATCCCGGCGCTCGAGGTCGAGAACTGGCTGAGAGAGTGATGGCGACGTCCACCCTCGAACAATCGCGGGAATCAGCGACCCGCGACGATCCCTGATTTTCACGATCGAACTGGGGGTGTGAGGCCCACCTTCGCTCCTGCGGAGCTACGGAGGGCGTCCCTTCACGTGAGGGCGACTCGTTCGAAAGGCTCGCCACTGATCACGTGGCTCGCCATCCGAAGCTCGGCGAAGCCGAGCGAAGGATGGTGGACCAGATTTTCCCCAGTTGGACCCGGATGTCCGATTGGCTGCTCGAAGCGGAGGGCTACGCTGCTGCAGCCTGAAGGTCCAAAGTCGCGCGTCCGCTGCGGTTTGCGCGCGATGTGGCCCCCTCCCTCGATGAACGCTGACCAACGGTAGAACCTTACAGGCGTCCGGTAAGGGACCGCGAACCCCAAGCCCCGTCGCTCGCAGCCCAGCAGTTTCGATACGTATCAATTCAGTGTTGCGATACGTATATGTCGAAGCTGACGCTGAGCGTTGACGAAGAAGTCGTCCGGGACGCCAAGCGGTATGCCGCAGCCCGAGGGACCTCGATCTCCAGACTCGTCGAGCGGTACGTCGGCTTGCTGTCCAGGCTCCCCAAGTCCGAGGATCAGACGCCGGTCTTGAGAATGCTCCGAGGAGCGGCGCGCGGCGCATCCGCTGACGCCTACCGCGAGCACCTCGACCGGAGGTATCGGTGAAGCGGTTCCTGCTCGACCTCAACGTCTTCCTCGACGTCATCCTCGACCGGCAACCCGAGGCTGATGCCTCGGCGGCGCTGTGGGCAGCCATCGAGCAGGGGCATGGGCAGGGGCTGGTTCCGGCCCACGGCGTGACCACCATCTTCTACATCCTGGAGAAGGCCCGCGGAGCGTCTTTTGCTCGCCAAGGCGTCGAGCGGCTTGTCGGCGTATTCAGCATCGCGCCCGTCAACGACGATGTCGTCAAGAGGGCACTGACCTTGGCTTGGCCGGACTTCCAGGATGCCGTCTGCGCCGCCGCCGCAGAGACGAGCAACTGTGACGCGCTCGTCACACGCGATCCCGATGGCTACCCTGATCCGCCACTGCCGGTAATCGATCCAGTTGCCGCCCTCAGCTTGTTGATAGAGGGATAGGCCCATCGTCAGCATGTTCGACCACTCGAACTTCAAGCACTACGCGTTCTCTGAAGTCCCGGCGGGTCTGGATCTGTACCTGATCGACGTGAAGGACATGCCAGAGTTTTGAGCGGGAGTGGCTGGAGCTCTTGGGTGGCCAAGGTGCTGCGGGTCACGCAGCCTCGCGTCAGCGATCTGCTCAGCGGTCGCATCGACCTGTTCAGCCCGGACACCCTGATCGACATGTTGGCCAGGCTTGGTCTTGGCGTGCGACTGGTGGTGAAGACTCCTCGCTCCCGCAACGTGGCATGAGTATCCCACTGAGTTCGGTCCAGGATTGTTGCCAAGAAGTCACGACCTCTGCCGCTGTGGACTGCACGTATAAATACGTGCAGAGGCTCCGATGGCAACACCCGGGTCCGCGACCCAGAACATCACCGTCCGCCTGAACCGGCGCACCCTGCGAAGGCCAAGATTCTCGCAGCCAAGCGGAACACTTCGATCAGTGGCCTGCTGGCCGAGCAGATCGAGGCGCTGGTCGGTGAGGACGACGCCTACGAGCAGGCGCAGCGGCGGGCGCTCGCGCTCCTTGACCAGGGGTTCCATCTTGGCGGCCGGATCGAATCCACGCGCGACGAGTGGCACGAGCGATAAGGCGTTCGTCGACTCGAACGTCCTGATCTACGCCCACGACGTGGACGCCGGGCGGAAGCGCGAGGTGGCCAGGGCGCTGCTTCGTGAGCTGTGGCTCGCGCGAACCGGCGTCCTGAGCGTTCAAGTCCTTCACGAGTTCTACGTCAACGTCACGCGCAAGATCCGGACGCCCCTGTCGAAGGCGGAGGCGCGGCGGGTTGTCGCGACATACATCCCGTGGTGCCTCCAACCGGAGACCAGCGACGTCAACGAGGCGTTCCGGATCGAGGACGAGGCCAGCATCAGCTTCTGGGACGCCCTCATCGTTGCCACGGCGGCGCGCGGCGGTGCCACGCGCGTGCTGTCTAGGACCTGGACCCTGGGCAGATCATCTCTGGCGTAACTGTGATCAACCCGTTCACGGACTCACCGGAAGCGCTCCCGCGGGCCGATGACCACTGACCATCGTCCCCCGATCACCTCGGCTGGCCTGCATCTCCGGTTGCGGCATGAACTGCTTCATCCACACGTCTCTCGAATCGAACCGCGCAACCTGTGCGTGTTCAAGCACTTACAGAGAGTTGTGAGGAATCGGAAATGTGGTGGCCCAGATTTTCCCCAGATGGAACCGGCTCGAGGATTGGCTCGGCGAGGCGCACGCCTATTCGAGGGCGGCGTGATGACGGACTCCGCGATCCCGCCCGTCCGTAAGACGTTGACAGACAGGCGCTTGTTGGGCCGTCCAGCGGCCCGTCCACAGTGGCCCGCTGCGCTGCGATACAAAAATTTGTATAATCGGCAGGCGTAAACGGATGGTGGACAAGACGCTGGTCTGGCTCGGCAGCTCTCTCAAGGACCTGCAGGACTTCCCCGCGCTGGTGCGGCGCCTGGCGGGCTTCCAGTTGCGGCGGGTGCAGCAGGGGCTCGATCCCGACGACTGGAAGCCGATGAAGACGGTCGGACCAGGAGTCCGAGAGATTCGGATTCACGTCGAGGGCGCCCACCGCGTCTTCTACGTGACGACGCGACCAGAGGCCATCTACGTGCTCCATACATTCGAGAAGAAGACGCAGAAGACGAGTGCGGCGGACCTGAAGATCGGTCGCGAGCGGTTTCGGGGTTTGGAGAAGTCGAGGCAACAGGATGGCAAAGAACGACGCGCTTGAGGTCACTCCGTCCACTGGGAACGTCTTTGGGGACCTCGGGTTTCCGAAGGCGGAGGCCGAGCACCTCCTGATCCGGGCTGACCTCCTCATTCAGTTGCAGAAGGCGATCGCCTCTCGAGGGCTCAGGCAGGCGGAGGTGGCCAAGGTGCTGCGGGTCACGCAGCCGCGCGTCAGCGACCTTCTGCGCGGCCGCATCGACCTGTTCAGCACGGACACTCTGATCGACATGTTGGCCAGGCTTGGTATTGGCGTGCGACTGGTGGTGAAGATTCCTCGCTCCCGCAACGTCGCATGAGTATCCGACTGAGTTCGGTCCAGGATGTCACGGCTCCAAACTCGAAGCCCTTGACGTCGAGGGCACGCTGAACTTCGCGGAGCGCATCCTGCCGCGCGCGGCCGACCTCTGGGTGCAGTCGTCACTCGACCAGCGCCAGCGGTTCCAACAGCTGTTCTTTCCCGAAGGAATCGCGTTCGACGGTTCCACGTTCGCTGGAGCCGCCGCAACCGCCACGGCTTTCAGCTACTTGCGGGGAGTTGGGACGGGAAATGAAGGTGTGGTGGACCTGACCGGGATCGAACCGGTGACCTCCTGAATGCCATTCAGGCGCGCTCCCAGCTGCGCCACAGGCCCACGCAAGAAGTAGAAGTATAGCCTAGCCAGCTGACGAAAGCCAGTTGACGAGGCGGCCGAAACCACTCGATTCGGCTTCGAGTTGCGCGAGGCCGTGCATCTCCGAGGCCTGACGCTCGGCACGGGCCAGAGCGTCCAGCGCCTCATCGTTGCCCTTGCCGTGCGTGTGGCTGACGGCGGCCGAGAAGGTGAACACCACTCGCCGTGTCACACCCTGACGCTCGTACTCGTACTCCGCTGCGACGCGGGCCTGCACCTTCCTGATGACCTGCGCCACCTGCTTCGGCTGAGCACCCGGCAGGAACATTGCGACATGGTGCGTATCAGTCCGATACACCTTCGCATCGTCGCCGAACGTCCCGCGCAGCAGCTGTCCCAGAGCCAGCACCACGCGCTCGAACACCACCAAGCCATGACCGTCCACGATGGCTTTCGGCTCGTCGACGCGGCACACCACGACGCTTGCCGGCCCCAGCGGAGACATGGCCATGTCGCGCAGCAACGCCGCACGCGTCAGCGTATCGGCCGACGACGATGACTCCCGCGTGGCGGTCGCCTGAGCGAGGGTTTCGTCGGCTCTCTTGAGGTCCGTCGCCACCTGCGCCAGTCGTGACGCCTCCTGGCGCTCGACCTGTTTCACGGAATGCCGGAGCTGGTCGACCTCCCGGTTCAACTCGCGCCGCAGCGTCCGGATGTCCTCGATCCGCGTGAGGTCGGCCACGCGCGTGCTGCTGGCCATGAGATCCTGGCGGAACGCCGCCGCATCGCCGCGGAGGCCGTCAACGAGTTCCCGCAGCAGCCGAATCACGCCGCCGAACTCGGCTTCACGGGCCGAGACATGGCCGGCCAGTCTCGCGTACGCTTGCGAGGCGTCGCCGACGAGACGAAGTCCGGCGTTGGACACCTCCTTGGCGGGACCGCTGCCGCGGAGCCGCTCGCGTGCCTGCATGAGGCGGGTGCGCAGCGCCTCGGAGGGGAACTCGGGTGCCGCGGGGAACTGCGCTTCGAGCAGCACGACCAGGTCCTCGACGACACCGAGCAGGGCGTCTCGCTGATTGGCACCGTCGGTCGCGTCGTCCTGGGAAAGTCCTAGGGAGATGGGCCTGTCTGTCATCAGGGTCAGATGTCCTGCCGGGAATCGGCGCGATCGCACCGGACCTTGAAACATGCCGGGAGCGGCCCGCCGATTGCATGACGTGCAGTGGGGTCTCAGAGACAACGCAGGTTCAGGAGAGCGCCTACACCGGCGCTCGGAGGGGCAGCATGCACGGGTGGCGAGCAACAGGGGGCGCGATGGTCATCGCGGTCCTCGCGGCGACTGGGAGTGCGTCAGGGCAGACGACCGAGCGCGTGAGTCTCTCCGCGGCAGGGGCGCAGGCCATTGGTGGTCGGTACGCGCCGAGGCCGTCCATCGGTGCCGAGGGAACCACTGTCGCGTTCGAGAGTCCCATCGCGACGCTCGTGACAGGCGACACCAACGACGCGGTCGACATCTTCGTCGCCGCCGGCGGTGTACTGACGCGTGTCATGGGCACCGGCAACGTCCAGCCCAACTGCACGTCGCAGCGGCCCTCCGTCTCGGCAGACGGGCGCTACGTCTCGTTCGACTCCTGCGCCACCAACATGGTGGCGGGTGACACGAACAACCTCAGTGACGTCTTCGTGCTCGATCGCAGCACGAACATCGTCACGCGCGTGTCCGTGTCGACAGCCGGGACGCAGGCCACCGGCGGGCCGAGCTACGCGAGCGCCATCAGCCCGAACGGGCGGTACGTCGCGTTTCTCAGCCAGGCGAGCAACCTCGATGGGGCCGTCTTCGGAACGTACGCCTATCTGCGCGACACCGTCGGCGGTACCACGCACCTGGTCTCCCGGATGCCCGCGGGCAACCTGATGACGTCCGACGTGCGTCCGAGCGTGGCCGACAACGGGACCGTTGCCTTCGCGTCGGCCACCAACGTTCCAGCACTGGACGATTCGAACGGCGTCTCCGACGTCTACCTTCGCGTGGGGGCGACAGGCGGATCGCCGACCACCGTGCGTGCCAGCGTGTCGGCGACCGGCGCGTCGCTGGCGGCACTCTCCACGCGTCCATCCATCAGCGCCGACGGCCAACTCGTGGCCTTCGAAACGGCGGCGCCCGCCGTGCCGGCCGATACGAACGGGCTCACCGACATCTATGTCCGCGACATCACGCAGGCGACCACTGTCCTGGTGTCGCGTACGGCAGGAGGCAATGGCGGCAACGGCAACAGCATGGAGGCCTTCATCGCCGCAGGCGCAGGCAGCGGTCACGTGTCCTTCACGTCCAATGCCAACGACCTCGCCGGAGCCGCTGACGCCGTGACGGATGTCTTCAGGGCCAGCCTCTCTCGCGCGCCACTCGCGGTGACGGGCGTGACGCGCGCAAGCGTGCCGGTCGGCTCGGCCACCGGCTCGTCCAGCGCGTCTGGCGTCGCGCTCGGAGGCCGCGTGGCGTTCGCGTCGGATGAGCCCCTGGTGGCCAATGATGTCAACGGCGACACCGACGTCTACACCTTCGACGGCACGGCAACCCGCATCAGCGTGACAGCGCCCGGATCCGACCCCACGTACTCCGGCAGAAGCCTTCGCCCGTCGCCCAGCTACGCGGGGACCTTCGTGGCCTTCCTTTCGTCGGCGACCAACCTCGTCGATGGCGACAGGAACGGACGGACCGACGTCTTCGTGCGCAATCGCACCACGGGGGAGACCGAACGCGTGCCCGTGCCGCTCGGTCATGAATCCACCGACGCCGACTGGGTGACCATCAGCCATGACGGCCGGTTCGTCGCCTTCAGCCGCGGTGCGGCGTTTCTGTACGACAGGTTCGATCGCGTGCTCACGCCCGTCAGCACCGCCACTCCGGGCGGCACGGCCGTGGCCGCGGCCCAGCCGCGCGTGAGCGCCAGCGGCCGCTACGTGGTGTTCCTGACCCCTGCCCAACTGGAGCCGGCCGACACCAACGCCGTGGTCGACGTCTATCGGTTCGACCGCCTCTCGGGTACCAACCTTCTCGTCAGTCGTGGCGCGACGGCGGCCAACGGCGGCTCGTCGGCTCCGACCATCTCGGGTGACGGCTCGCGTGTCGCGTTCTCGTCGCTGGCCAACAATCTCGTGGCCGGGGATACCAACGCGCGGTCGGACGTGTTCGTCAGAGACATCGCGGCCGGTACGACGATGCGCATCAGCACGAACGTCGACGCCCAGCCCACGACGATCGACGCCCGCGATCCGTTCATCAGCACGGACGGCCTGCACGTGGGCTACCTGCTCTCGAGCAACGTCCTCACGAGTGAGGCGACGGCGTCCTCCGACGTGTATGTCGCGCGTACCGACGGCAGCGTGATTCGGGGGCCGCTGAACGGGATCAGTGAGGGCACCGGCACCACGGAAGGCGCCTACGATCCGACACTCAGCATGTTCGGGCGTTTTCTCGTGTTCCGCTCGTACGCGCCGACGCTCGCGGCGGGCGACACGAACGGCGCCGCCGATGTGTTCGGCCGTCAGATCATGGCGGACCCCCTCACGCCGGCGTTCGGCGCGGCCCAGCTCCTCACGACGCCCTCGGCAGGAGGGACGGCCACGGGTGGCACGGGCTTCGACTCCGAGAACCCCGAGATCGCCGGCACCGGCACATTCGGCACCTACCAGTCAGGGTTCACCAACCTCGTGCCTGGTGATACCAACGGGATGGTCGACGTATTCGCGCGAGCCGGAATCTTCGGCAACGGCGAGTGCGACTACATCGAGGCCACGCTGTCGGGCTATGCCGCCTGGCTTGCCCAGTTCGGCGTCGATTCGTGCTCGGATAGCGGATCGCCATACGCCGACCCCGACGGTGACGGTGCGACCAACGAGCAGGAACGACAGGGCGGTGGCGACGGCAATCCCGTGCACGGCGTGTTCACGCGCTACTTCGCGGAGGGGGCGACCAAGACTGCGGCGCTCGACTTCGACACGCGGATTGCGCTCGCCAACCCGAGCGGCGCGACGGTGACCGGAGAGATCACGTACCAGCTGCCGTCGGGGACGGCGGTGCCTCCGACGCCTTTCACGCTCCTGCCGTACGAGCGCAAGACGGTGCTGCTCGACGAGCAGCCCGGCATCGCCGAGACGGGCCCCGACGTCGCCTACGAGTTCTCGACCACGGTGAAGGCGAGCGCGCCCATCGGGGTCGATCGCACGATGACGTGGGACAAGTCCACGTACGGCGCGCATGCCGAGACCGGCGTGGTCAGCCCGTCGCGCAAGTGGTACTTCGCCGAAGGAGCGACGATTTCGGGATTCAACCTGTTCTACCTGCTGCAGAACCCGTCCAATGCCCCCGTCACGGTGGAGGCGCGGTATCTGCTCGGCACCGGAGTGGTCCACAGCAAGTCCTACGAACTCGAGCCCAACAGCCGCTTCAACGTCTGGGCGAATGTGGAGGTGATCAACGGCGATCGGCCGTTGCAATCGGCGGAACTGTCTGCCGAGTTCACTGTGACGGCCGGCGCCGCGATCATCGCGGAACGCGCCATGTACCGGGGCAGCAGTCCGCTCTTCAAGGCCGGTCACGAGAGCGCCGGCATCACCGCGCCGGCGACGGAGTGGTTCCTCGCCGAGGGCAATGCCGGCGAGTTCTTCGACGATTTCGTGCTGATCGGCAACACCATGCCGCGCGCCGCGCTCGTCCAGGCCGACTTCATCGTCGGGAACACGGGCACGATCTACTCGAAGCAGTACACGGTGGACGGGAACTCGCGGTTCAACATCTGGGTGGATCAGCAGGAGGTGGCGCCCGGTCAGTTCCCGTTCAGGACGGGCAATACGGACGTGTCGGTGCGCATCCGTTCGCTCAACGACGTGCCGATCATCGTGGAGCGTGCGATGTGGTGGCCTGGCAGTTCGAGTACCTGGTACGAAGCCCACAATTCACCCGGGTCCACGCAGACGGCCTCGCGCTGGGTCCTGGCTGAAGGTGAGCACGGAGGGGCGATCGGTTGGCGCACGTACATCCTGGTGGCCAACACGGGGGCGTCCCCCGGCACGATTCGTGTGCGGCTGCTGCTCCCCGGCGGACAGACGTCTGTGCTCGCGGGGCTGTCGCTCGCGGCACAGTCGCGCACCACGTACTTCCTCGGCGACCTCCTCGAGGAGGCAGGTCTTCCCACCGACTCGCAGGCAGGCGTCCTGATCGAATCGGAGGGAACCCCGCTGCCCCTCGTCGTGGAACGCGCGATGTACCGCAACGCCAACGGGGTCAGCTTCCGGGTGGGGACCAACGCGCTAGGTACGCCGCTGCCGTGATCGAGCCTGACGCACGAGGAACCGGCGGCACGCTGCGCACGCGTGCCGCAGCGGCGCCGGTCTGGCGCTATCTGCTCGGTGGCGTGGTTGCCGCGGTCGCGGCCGTGGCGACCAACCTGGCGTGGCGTGGCGCATACGCCGCGTCGAGTGGACAGCCGCTGCCAGACGCCGTCAGCGAACCGGCGGTGACGGTGGCGACCGCGAGCGCCGTCCTGCTGGCGGCAGCTGTGTACCTGCTGCTGTCGCGCGCGTTCACGATTGCCACGCCGTTGTACATGCTGGGGTGCGTGCTCGCGGCGGGCGTGTCGTGCATCGCGCCGTTCGCACCCTTCATGCCCGACGGCGCGCCGCCACCGCCCGACTTCCCGCAACTCGCGGTGCCGATGCACGTCGCGGCAGGTCTGCTCGCGGCGAGCATCGTGCCGCTGGTGGTTCTGTTCGGCGTGAAGAAGCCCCGCCAGGCGGGTGCCGACGATCAGTACTGATCGAAGATGCGTTGCAGTTGCGCCGGGTCGGTGGTCTTGGTCAGCGCCACCATCAACAGGATGCGTGCCTTGACCGGCGCGAGGTCGTTGGCGGCGATGCGGGGCGCCTCAACCGGACGCAGTCCTGCTGCCTGGCCCGCGCCTCCGGCGCGCGGGGGTGCGATGCGTCCGCTGCCGGTGCGCGTCGTCGCCACGACGGCGACCTGCTTGTCGCGCGCGTAGGCAACGCCCTCGCCCTGCGTTCCCGATGTCGCGCCTGCGCCTGCCGTGGCGAGCACCACACCCCTGGCGCCGAGGTCGATGGCGGCCTTGATCAGGTCGCCAGACGCACCCTGGTACACGAGGAAGACGTCGACGCGCGGCAGTGACGTCACGGCGCTGATGTCGAACTCCGAGTCGGCCGTGTGCCGGCCTTCTGCGCGTCGGCGGAACACGACGCGGTCCGCGTCCACCACGCCGAGTGCGCCGAACCCGCGCGACGCGAACGTGTGCAGGCGGAGCGCGTCGGTCTTGGTGACGTCGCGCGCGCCGTTGATCTCGTCGTTCAGCACCACGAGCACGCCGCGTCCGGCCGCTTCCGGATCGGCAGCCACGCGGAACGACGCGAGCAGATTGGCCTGCCCCTCGTAGCCGGTCTGGCTCGGGTTGCGCATCGAGCCCGTCACCACGATGGGCCTGCTGTCGTGCACGGTGAGGTGCAGGAAGTACGCGAGCTCTTCGAGCGTGTCCGTACCGCTCGTGACCACGACGCCCGCCAGCCCGGCATCGTCGCGGAACACCGCTTCGACGCGCTTCGCGAGGCGGACCCACTCGTCCAGCGGGATTGCCGAACTGCCCGTGTTGGCGAACTGCTCGGACTGCACCGTGGCGACGTCAGCGAGGCCGGGCACCGACGCGACGAGCTCGTCAGCCGTCAGGCGTCCCCCGCGCCGATTGCTGATCGTGCCGCCTGTCGCGATGAACCTGACACGCGGTCGATCCCGATCGGTCGCTACCGCCCGCCGCGCGTCCGTGGCCACCGGGGCTGGCGCCTGCGCGACGGCCGTGGCTGCGCCGGCTGCGATGACGCACAGCAGGACGGCAATGAATCGCTTACGCATGCGCTTCGCTCTGGCGTGTGAGCCGGGTGAGCCAGTCGGCCAGCCGCTGCTGCGCCGCATCGGCAGTGTCGTCGTAGAACGGCATCAGCGCGGTCGGTGCGCCCTGTGCCGTCACGACGTGCGCGCGCCATCGCTGACGCTGCACCTGCGACAACTCGATGTGGTACAGCCGGCCGTTGATCAGTTGCTCGATTCTGTGCACGCGAGGGCCCACCGATGGCAAGGATGCGAACGGACGCGGGTTGCTCCGGCCAATCCGGAGCGACGGTCATTGTAGAGAACTGCCAGACGCGCGCAAGCGAAGACGGCCGCGAAACGACGTGCACATGGTGAGAGCCCCATTCGAAACGACGTGATTGCAGTGACTTGCGCGCGACGCCCAACGCACGTCCACACGAAATCCACCGTCCGTCCGCAGGTTTTCCACAGGGCGTCTCGCCGTGCGTCGCGGTGCCGTGGCGCGACGGCTCGCGAAGCCTCGACACCGACAGCGGAAGCAGCGAAGATCGACAGATTGTGGCGACGCGGCGATGGGGGAGCCTGGCGTGCGTGATTGCGGTGGGTCTGGCGGTGCCGGCATGGGCATCGCAGGAGACCCGTCGCGGCACGGCGCCGTCTGCTGCCGGTGTTGCCGATGTGCCGACGGCACTCGCGTGGCATCGTCTGTTCCTCCTCGACGGACAGGTCGTGAGCATCGTCGGCGAGTTCACGCGCGTGGACGACATGGTGATGGCGCAGCTCCCGGTGGGGGCGGTGGGTTCGGACGGCGTGCCGCAGGCGCGCACCGTCTCCATCCCCTCGGCCACCGTCGACTGGACGCGCACCGATGCGTATCGCGACACGCTCCGCCGCGCGCAGTTCGAACGTGCGGGCGGTGAGCGCGCCTACGCAGCGTTCACCGAAGAAGTCGCGGCGATGCTGCGCGACATCGCGCTGCTCCAGGATCCTCTCGAGCGAATCAGCCGCCTCGAACGCGCGCGTGCTCACCTTGCTCAGTGGCCGATCGCGCACCATGGCCATCGCGCCGACGATGTGGCCAAGACGCTGTCGGTGGTGGACGACCTTATCGCGGGCATGCGTGCGGCGGCCGGCGAGCAGACGTTCTCGCTCGCGCTCACCGCCGGTGCCGCATCGGCGGCGCCGCCGCCAGCGGCGGTGCTGGCGCCGCCCACGCTGCACGACATGGTCGCGCAGGCCCTCGCCCTCGCGCCGCGCGTGTCCGCCGCCGCCGAGCGCATGGTGCTCCTGCGTGCCGCCGAGTCGCTGCTGGCCGAAGCGCCCGCAGGCGAAGACTGGACATCTCTCGCGCACGCACAGGTGCGCCGTCAGATCGCGGACGAGACGCGCGTCACCAGTCGATATGCCCGCCTTGGATCGTGGATGCTCGATCGCACCGCACGACTGCTCGCCGCCGCCGATGTCAGAGGCCTGTTGCGTACGCGAGACATCCTCGTGAAGCGAGACGCGGCGATGGGACGACAGCGCCCTGCGGAGATGGCCTCGCTCCTGGCCACGCTGGACGTCCGTCTCGATGCCGCCCGCCGGCACCGCCTGCGGCTCGAACGCTGGCAGGAACGCCGGGTCGCCCTGCAGGCCTACGCCTCGGTCGTCTCGCCCTGGCTGTCGCCGAAGGAGGCGCTGGCGCGTGCTCTCGAGGACATCAAGGCTCTCAGCGGTCCGGAGGCAGCCTTGCTCGCACAGGCGGAGAGTCAGCTCGCGGCGGCGCGGTCGGCGAGCGCGACGGTCGCGGTGCCCGACGAGGCCCGCGCGATTCAGCAGGTGTGGGCGTCGACGCAACAGTTCGCTGCGCGTGCGATCGACGGTCGGCGTGCGGCCATCCGCAGCGGCGACATGCAGCAGGCCTGGGATGCGTCTGCGGCGGCGGCCGGCGCGCTGATGCTGCTGCAGCAACTGCGGACCGACGTGCCGGTGCTCCTGCGTCCTCCCGCGCCGCCCGCACCGGGGTCCTGATCGTGCCTCCTGTCGTTCGCCTCGTGGAGGGCGAGGACATCGACGCCTGGCAGCGCGCCCTGCTCGTCCTCTGCCTGCCGTCTCGCGCGTCCGGCGATTCGCCCACCGTCGACCTCGATGCGCCGACGGTCATCGTGCCCAACAGCGCCGCGGCCGAACAGTGGCATCGCACGCTGGAGCGACGCGTGCTGCTCGACGAGTGGACCGCGCCGCGTGCGCTCCAGGACGCGCTGGAGCATGAGGTCGATGCGCGGCCGCGCCGCGCCCTGACGATGCCGCGGCTGCTGACGCGCGATCAGGTGTACGACGCGTGCCATCGCACTGCCCGCATCGACGCGCGCCGCCTGCCGCCACTCGAACGCGAAGTGCTGATGGGTGCGAGCGCACGCGACGCCGCGCGCGTGTCACCGCCGCCGTTCCTGCTCCGGCCGGGTCTTGTCGCGGAGATGCTGCGATTCCACGATCACGTCGATCGACTCGGACACGACGTCGGCACGTGGCTCGCGAGCGCCATCGCGCAACTGCAGGACGAGGCCGACACGGATCGCGGCGCCGCGCGCCTCCTGCAACAGTCGCGGTTCCTCCAGGCTGCCTTCGCGCGCCTGGCCACGAAAGTCGCCGCTGCCGACGGGCTCGACGACCGCGCGCTGCGCGAGGCGCTCCATGCGTGCGACAGGCCGTGGGGACCCGCGCACCTGGTCATCGCGGTTGGCGATCACCACGCGGACGCCAACGGCCTCTGGCCCGTCGACCTGCGCCTGCTGGCGGGCGCGCCGGCCGCCAGGCGCATCGACGTGCTGGCCACGCGTCGTGTCGCGAACGGCCTGTTCGGCAGACTGCGGCGACTCTGGCCAGACGCCGTGGACGTGAGGATTCCCCGTCAGCGTCCCACCGTGACGATGCTGGAGGTGTCGTCGCCGGAACATCGATGGCTGGCGTGCCGCGACAGAAATGAGGAAGTACTCGCTTACGCACGTCGCGTGAAGGTTCGTCGCGATCGCGATGCAGCGGCGAGTGCGCTCGTCTTCCGCCGTCCGCTGCCGTACCTCTATGCGGCGCAGTCCGTACTGGGCGGCGCCGGTATCCCGTTCCAGTCGTCGGGCACGCTGCCGCTGGCTGCCGAGCCCTGGGCAGCCGGACTCGACCTGCTGATGGACGCGGCGCTCGCGGGGTACACGCGCGCGGCGCTCGTCACGCTGCTGCGCTCTCCGCATGTACGGCTCCGCCGTGCTGATGGGACGCCGATTGACGGCGCGGACATCGCCGCGTTCGACACATGGCTGTCGGGGCATCGATACCTCGGGACGCTCGCGCGGCTCGATGAACTGCTGAATCGGCCATTGCCGGCGGAGCGAGGCGGCACGTCAGCGCCATCGCAGTCGCAGGGGCGTGGACAGATCGACATCCAGCGCGGGGAACGCGTGGCGCGCGACGTCGGTCGCGCCGCATGCGGCTGGCTCTCGCGCATGGCCCCGTTCGATGGCGCGGGCCCCGGCGCAGCGCACGTGCGTGCGCTGCGCGAGACGTGGCAGGCTGCCGAACGCCTGCCCGAGGACGATGAGCCGGAGGCGAGCCGCACCAGGCGTACGCGTGCCGCATTGAACCTGTTGCTGGGGCAGCTCGAAGCGGCGCTGGCGGCGCACGATCCCGCGCCGGTGCCGGCGCGCGACACGTGCATCCTGATCCGTCGCTGGATCGAGGAGCGGACGTTCGCGCTGCCGCGCCGAGACGACGGCGTGCAGGTGATCGACGCCGATGCCGCGCCGTTCGGCACCTTCGACCACGCGCGCATCGTCGGACTGCTCGAAGGCGAATGGCCGGAGCCGTCGGCTCGCGAGATCTTCTATCCCGCGTTCATGCTCGAGCGTCTCGGCTGGGCGGAGGAACGCACGAGGACCGCGGCGCTGCGCGCGCGCTTCGCCGATCTCCTGTTGCTGCCGGCGCAGGCCGTCGGCGTATCGGTCCCCGAACTCGATCAGGACGCGGTGGTGCGTCCCTCGTCGTTGCTCGACGAACTGCTGGCATTCGGCGCCGAGCGTTGCGTACCGATCCCCGACGACGAGCGCGACATGCCGGTGACCGCCGACGATGCGCTGCTCGCGACGCCGGCGTATCCGCGTGCGCCTGTGCTCGACGGCGAGGCGCAGGCCTGGGCGTGCTGGCGCGTCGCTCGTCCCGCGCCTCCCGAACCTGGGAGGACTGCGTCGCTGCCGGGGGATCGTTACGGCGTCACGTCGGTGGAGACGTACGTGCAGTGCCCGTTCAAGTACTTCGCCAGCCGTGTCCTGTCGCTCGAAGGCGAGGCGGAAGACGAGCCGGGCCTGCCCGCGCGCGACGCGGGCATCCTGCTGCACGACGTGCTCCGTGCCTGCTTCGAGGAATGGCAGCGTCAGGGGAGAACCGCGATCGGTCCCGACGACCTGCCGGCCGCGCGCGAGGTGTTCGCGACGGTCGCCGAGCGGGCGCTCCGTCATCTGCCACCTGCCGATCGCGCCGTCGAACGCGTGCGTCTGCTCGGGTCGGCTGTGGCGCCCGGCGTGATCGAGAAGATGCTGCGCGTGGAGGCAGAGCACTTCGGTGACGTTGGCGCGCGCGCGCTCGAGCATCCGATCGATCAGCCCGTGACCCTGCCGTCGGCGCAAGGCCCGCGGACGGTGCACGTTCGGGGACGCGTGGATCGCGTCGACTGGACTGACGGACATGCCATTCGCGTCGTGGACTACAAGACGGGCCGTCGTCCGACGCAGGCGCTGCAACCGGGGGTGTATGCACACGCACTCGTCCAGCAGGAAGCGGCAGCGGGCCGCACCGTGACGATCGCACCGAGCGGCTTCGTGGCGTTCCGCGAAGAGGTGCCCTGGATCGAGTCGGTTCGCACGAGCGACGATGCCGACGGGCAGGCACGGGCGTTCGTGGAGGCCGTCGACGCCATCGAGTCGGGCGCGTTTCCCGTGAAGCCGCAGAATCCGTTCCGCTGCCAGTTCTGCGAGTACCCGGGCGTGTGCCGGAAGGACTACGTCGGCGATGAGTGAGATCGCCACGACGCCCGTCGATCAGGCGGCGCGATCCTATGCCACCGATCCGCTGCATCACGTGGTGCTCGAGGCATCGGCAGGCACGGGAAAGACGCGGGTGCTGGTCGAGCGGTATCTCGCACTGCTCACGGCAGGTGTCGACCCGCGGCACGTGCTGGCGATCACGTTCACGCGCAAGGCCGCCGCCGAGATGCGTGAGCGGATCGTCGCCGAACTGCAACGGTCGCATCCGGGTGTGTGGCAGACGTTGCGCGATCGCGCCGACGAGATCGCCGTCTCCACCATCGACGCGTTCTGCTTCTCGCTGCTCCGCGAGTTCCCGCTCGAAGCGGGGCTCGACCCTGGCTTCTCCCTGGCCGACGAGACGGAAGTGGCCCGCCTCGTGGAGACGTCGCTCGATCGGACGCTGCGCGAGTGCCGCGAACGCGCGCCGTACGACGAGGGCATTCGGCTCGTGCTCGCGCAGATGGCGCTGCCGCGACTGGCGGAAGGCCTGCGCGCGCTGCTCGCGCGCCGGTTCGTGGCGCCGGCCGCATTGCGGCACTATCTCGGTCGGCAGGCACGGCACGTCCGCTCCGAAGCATCGGCGGCCGAAGGCGCGCGCGACGCACTCCGTGCCGCGCTGCCAGCGGTGCCTGGCGGACTCCAGGCGTGGATGGCGTCCGGACCGCAGGACGTCGCCCACTGGACGTTGACGCGGATCGACATCGAGCGGCTCATCGCGCCATCCGAGCGAGTGCCCATGACGCCGGCCGATGTCCGTGCCGCGCTCGATGGCTTCTCGCGCTGGGTGCTGACGCAGACAGGCGCGGCGCGCCGCAAGCCCGCCAGTGCCAGACCGACGTTCGCGTCATCGTCTGCGTACGAGGTGCATCGCGATGGGCTGGAGGCCGTGGCGCAGGCGGTCATCGCCACGCGTCGAGGATTCGAGGCGTCGCTCAACGTGCTCCTGGCGCGCGCGATCCGGCGTGTGTTCCGGCTCGCGCACAGACGCTACCTGCAGACGCTGATGCTGCACGATGCGCTCGATTTCTCCGAGGTGCTCCATCGCGCGGTGCAACTGCTCGGCCAGATGGACGAGTTCTCGCGCAGCCGCTTCCGCCTCGAAGCCCGTTATCAGCACGTACTCGTCGACGAGTTCCAGGACACGAGCCGGCTGCAGTGGCAACTCGTGGCGTCGCTCGTGCACGCATGGGGCGATGGTGTCGGCCTGGGGCACGAGGGACCGCTGCCACCATCGCTGTTCCTCGTCGGCGATCGCAAGCAGTCGATCTACGGCTTCCGTGACGCGGACGTCGGTCTCCTCGACGAGGCGGTGGCGTTCGTCCAGGGCCTCGCCGCCGACAGCGCGCCGCGCCAGGCGATCTCGCAGAGTTTCCGTTCGCATCCGGACCTGCTCGCGTTCGCCAACGACCTCGCCGCGGGCATGGTGACATCCCGCGCGCCCGCCGCCGTGGCGTTCCGGTACGAGGAGGACGACAGGTTCCCCCTGCCAGCCGGACACGTTGTCGGACGCGAGCCGGAACCACGGCTCGGCCTGCTCGTCGGCGAGGACGTTGACGCGTGCGCCTCGGGGGTCGCGGCGGAGATCGTGCGCCTGCTCGACGAGGGCACGATCACGGAACGTGGTGCCGACGCGCCACGGCGAGTCCGTCCAGGCGACATCGCCGTGCTCTTCCGATCGCGTGAGAGTCACCGCGAATTCGAGAAGGCGCTGTCCGCACGTGCGATCCCCAGCTACGTGTACAAGGGGCTCGGTTTCTACGATTCAGACGAGATCAAGGATCTCGTGGCGCTGGTGCGGGCATTGGCGGCGCCCGAATCGAACCTGCGTGCTGCGGCCTTCCTGCGCTCCGGTTTCGTCGGGCTTTCCGATGACGCGTTGAGGCGATTGGCTCCCGAACTCGCGGCGCGTGTGTGGGCGCCAGGCGCAGACGAGGGCGAATTCTCGGAAGACGATCGTCTGGCGCTGGCGAAGGTGCGTGCGGCATGGCCGCAATGGGTCGCTCTCGTCGATCGCTTGCCGCCGGTAGACGTGCTGGACCACGTGCTGTCGGCGTCGGCGCATGCCGTGACGCTTCGCGGCCACAGGCAGGCGCAGGCGCGCGAGAACGTCAAGAAGTTCCGGGGGCTGGTGCGCCGTATCCAGAACCGCGGCTACGCCACGATGGCGCGAATCGCAGCGCACATCGATCGTCTGTCGGCAGGCGATGAGTCCAACGCGGCCGTCGACGCGGTCGGTGCCGTCACACTGATGACCGTACACGCGTCCAAGGGACTCGAGTTCCCGATCGTCTTCCTCGTCAACATGACGCGCGGCACCGGTGGTTTTCCGCCGCCCCTGCGCGTGTTGGCCGGCGACAGCGGCGAGGATCCGATCGTGGGCGTGGCGCGCTACGAGCCCGGAGCCACGGCAGCCGAGCAGGTGCGCGCCAGGGAGGAGAGCAAGCGACTCATGTACGTGGCGGTGACGCGCGCGCGCGAGCGGCTGTATCTGAGTGCGCCAGCACAGAAGCGCGGCCGCATCGTCGCTGGTCCGGGCAGCCTTGCGAGCGTGTGCCCGCCGTCGTTGCTCGAATCGTTCTCGATGGCCCTCGCGGGTGCCGAGGACGTCACGTGGGCCGGCGGGGCGCACCTTCACCGCATGCGCGTGTGTCCCGATGGTGGTGCGGTGGTCGCCAGCGTGGAACCACGAGACGTGCCGGTGCCGGTGTCCGATGAGGTCCCCGCATCCCTGCAGCCGCGTGCAAGCGGTGGCGGCACCCCTCGCACGCGCGTCACGGAGTTGGCGGCACGCGACGGGGCCTCGTCGCCCGACACCGGGCATCGGGCACCGGGCACCGGACAGCCGCATTGCGGAAGCGCGAGACCTGTCCTCGACGCCGATCTGGTCACGGGACGTGCGGTGCATCGGCTGCTCGCGCACGCTGACGCGCACGATCACGTGTCGATGCTGCTCGCGCGCATCAGGGCCGATCTCGGGGCGGACGAACAGATGGCTGTTGGCGACGTCGAGGCGTTCGCACGCGACGTCGTCGCTCTCGTTCAGAACGTGTGGCGTGAGGACTGGCTGCGACTGGCACTGGCGTCGCCGCGAGCGCGCTTCGAGTTCGCGATCGCGTACCGGATCGACGATGGCGATGTCGTGCGCGTGGTGCGCGGAACCGTGGACTGCCTGGTGCCTGTGGAAGAGGGGCTGCTGGTCCTGGAGTTCAAGACCGGACAGCGGCGACCGTCGCATCAGCGCCAGCTCGACCTGTACGTCGACGCCGTGCGTACGATATACCCCGGCACCGGCGTGCGCGGGCATCTCGTGTATGCGACGCGAGAGCCAGCGCCGATGACGGCACAGACGCTCCCGATCTAGAAATGCCGAATGCCGCGATGCCGGGGCCGCAGGCGGTGCGCGAGCCCTCGGGTCACTCCCTGTCGATCCACGCCTGGAGCTCCGGCGAGAGGTTCTCCAGTTCGCCTTCGACTTCTTCGAAGTAGTCGCAGTCGGGGCAGCGCCACTCGAGGATGTGGCGCATCGACGTTTGCATCGTACCGGCGATGCGATTGATCTGTTCGACGGGCTCGAGGCGCATCGAGTCTCCGCACATCGGGCATTCCTGGGTCACGACACGTGTCTCCCTCCCGTCAATCGGCACGCGGGACCACGCCTTGACAACCGGTGAAGGCGCTCTCCACACTACGCTGTGCCGCGCGGCACCGCACTTCACATGCACGACTACTACCGCATCGCGGAGATCTCGGGATCGTCACGATCCGGGCGGGCACGGGCCGTGCCCGGATGGGCGGTGATCGCGCACGCGCTGCCCTACGTGCCGCCGCGTGCGCCCGTCGCGTCGCTGCACCTGGTACGGGCCCTCGAACCCGAACGTCCGGCCGAGAGGCTCCTGCGGGATGAAGTCGCCTTCGACTTCCCGTCGGGCCGCCACGCGCTCGATCGCGTGCGGCGCGACTTCGCCGATACCGACGCACCCGTTCCCGTTGCCGTTCCCATCACGCTGTCGTCGCGCGACGCGAGGCGCAGCGCGCGTGTGCCCCTGTGTCTGCAGGTGCCATCGGTGTGCGAGAGCTGCGGCGGGCGCGGCGAGGTGTGGGACGAACCGTGCGGCACGTGTGCCGGCGCGGGGACCGCACGTGCCGCGCGCTACGTCGTCGTGCGCGTGCCCGCCAACTCCGTCGATGGCACCACGTTGCGCTATCGCCTGGCGCTGCCGTACGGCCCCCGCGTCAACCTCGACGTGCGGCTGACCGTCCGTTGACCCGCATCCTCCTCCACGTGCAGCTGCTCGGCCGGCTCTACGTGGTCGCCGGATGGCTTGCGGTCCTCGCCTCCATCTCCCTGCTGTTGCTCGGTATCGGTGCCGTCAGCCTGGCGATGCAGAAGGGGCCGGAGGTGGCGGCCAGTCTGGCGGCGGCCATCTTTTTCGCGTGCGCGGCGACGGCGCTGGTGTGGGGTAGCGTGCAGATCGGCGTCGGGTGGGCGCTGCCGCTGCACCAGCCGTGGGCGCGGCCGGCGGCGCTCATCGTCGCGATCATCAACGTGTTCGTGATCCCGTTCGGGACCGCGTTGTCGCTGTATGCGTTCTGGGTTCTGCTCCAGGAGGCAGGCAAGCGCCTGTTCGAACGTCCCCATTCCTGACGTTGAAGAGTATGATTCCCCCGTCCCTCTCGAGACACGGTGCATGGGGGACAAGGAGCGCAGCACGAATGAATGTCGTTGCCGACAAGTCATCCACGGGCCTTGACGCGAACATCGCGGGCGCCCTCGCCTATATCCCGATCGTCGCGATCGTCTTCCTCGTCATCGAGAAGGGCAGCCGGTTCGTCAAGTTCCACGCGGTGCAATCGCTGTTACTGTGTCTGGCCTGGATCGTGCTCTGGTTCGGCCTGACGATGGTCGGCCTCGTGGCGAGTCGTCTCCCGTTCGGGTTCATCATCAACATCCTGCTGCTGTTTGTGAACCTCGCGGTGATGTTCGGTGGGTTCGCTCTGTGGATCATCGCGGTCATCAAGGCGTTCCAGGGACAGCAGTGGAAGATGCCCTACATCGGCGACATCGCCGAGCAGCAGAGCGCGAACCTCTGACGCGGTAGCCCATGTCGCGCACGGGCGTCAGCCTGTCCGACCGACATCGTTCCGGGCGCGACGGTCACTGGCTGTCGCGCCCGTCGTGTTTTCGCGCCGTACGCGCGTC
Organism: Acidobacteriota bacterium; assembly: GCA_020845575.1. Lineage (NCBI taxonomy): Bacteria > Pseudomonadati > Acidobacteriota > Acidobacteriota bacterium. The sequence goes on from JADLFL010000012.1 coordinate 114,825, forward strand.
TCGCGACCCACGCCCGCCGAACGCCGGTAGAATCGAGGGGTGAACGTGCCGACCCCCGCCCAGATCCTCGACGCGCTTCGTGTGGTTCAGGATCCCGACCTCCGCCGCGACATCGTGGCGCTCGATTTCGTCAAGCGCGTTGCCGTCGCCGACGACGGGCGTGTGTCGTTCGCCATCGAACTCACCACGCCTGCCTGCCCGGTCAAGGACCTGTTGAAATCGCAGGCGCACGATGCCGTCGCGGCGCTGCCCGGCGTGACGGCCGTGGACATCGAGATGACGTCGAGCGTCCGAACGAGCAGCGTGCCCACGGGACAGCGTCAGGCGCTCCCGGGCGTGAAGAACATCATCGCGGTCGGCGCAGGGAAGGGCGGCGTCGGCAAGACGACGATGGCGGTCAACCTGGCGCTGGCACTGGCGCAGCGCGGCGGCCGCGTCGGCCTGCTCGACGCCGACATCTACGGCCCGAACGTCCCGATCATGCTCGGCGTGCACGCACCGCTCGAGACCGACGGCCAGCGGATCATCCCGATCGAGAAGCACGGCATCTGGACGGTGTCGATGGGATTTCTCGCCGGGGATTCGGATCCCGTGATCTGGCGAGGACCGATGCTGCACGGCGTCCTCAGGCAATTCCTCCAGGACGTGGCGTGGCCGGAGCTCGACTACCTGATCGTCGACATGCCGCCGGGCACGGGCGACGTGGCGCTCAGCCTGAGCCAGCACACGGCCGTCTCCGGTGCCGTTGTCGTCACCACGCCGCAGACGGTGTCTGTGGCCGATTCGCGGCGAGCCATCCAGATGTACCGGAAGCTCAACATCCCCGTGCTCGGCCTCATCGAGAACATGAGCTATTTCACCTGCCCGTCGTGCCGGCACGAGACGGACCTGTTCGGACGTGGCGGCGGTGAGCGACTGGCCGAGGAACTCCAGGTGCCATTCCTCGGAGCCGTCCCGATCGCGGAGCCGATCCGGTATGCGGGCGACGTGGGCGTCCCCATCGTCCTGAGCGCGCCGGACCACGTCGTCGCCGCGGCGATTGGCACCGTGGCCGAGCAGGTCGCGGCACAGGCGTCGGTCCAGGCGTTCCGCACCATCCCGCTCACTCCGGTGTCCTGAGCCCGCCCGATGCAGATTCCATACACGCGGCGCACGCTCGACAACGGTCTCGATGTCATCGTGCACGAGGATCACGATCTGCCGATCGTGGCCGTCAATCTCTGGTATCACGTCGGCTCGAAGAACGAACGGCGCGGGCGGACCGGGTTCGCGCACCTGTTCGAGCACCTGATGTTCGAAGGATCCGCGCACCACGACCACGGGTTCTTCGCGCCGCTGCAGCGTGCCGGGGCGTCGCTCAACGGGTCGACCAGCTCGGATCGCACCAACTACTGGGAAGTGGTACCCGACGGCGCGCTCGACCTCGCGCTGTGGCTCGAGTCGGATCGCATGGGGCACCTGCTGCCCGCGCTCACGCAGGCCAAGTTCGACAACCAGCGCGACGTGGTGCTCAACGAGCGTCGGCAGAACTACGAGAACCGGCCGTACGGTATGGCCAGCATCGCGCTGGCCGAGGCGCTCTACGACAGGGACCATCCGTACAGCTGGCCGACCATCGGCTACCCGGAGGACCTGCGCGCCGCGTCCCTCGACGATGTCCACGCGTTCTTCCGTGCGTACTACCACCCGGGCAACGCCTCGCTCGTGCTGGCAGGCAACATCACGGCGGCGCAGGCGTTCGCGCAGGCGGAGCGCTACTTCGGCGACATCCCGGCCGGGCCCGCCGTACCGGCTGTCGCGGCGGGCGTGCCGACATTGACGTCCGGCGTGCGGCTGCAACTCGAGGATCGCGTCGAACTCCCGCGTCTGTATCTGGCGTGGCACGCGCCGGCGTTGTTCGCCGACGGCGATGCCGAATGCGACCTGCTCGCGGACATCCTCGGCGGTGGCAAGACCAGCCGCCTCTATCGCGCGCTCGTCGTGGAGCAGCAGATCGCGACGGAGGCGGCGGCCATGCAGTACTCTCGCGAGTTGACGGGCATGTTCCAGGTCGTCGCGACAGCGGCACCAGGCGTCTCGCTCGACCAGTTGTCGGCCGCCATCCACGCGTGTCTCGACCAGGTGCGCACGACGCGTGTCACCGACGCGGAACTCCGCCGGAGCCAGGTCCAGGCCGAGGCGCACTTCATCTACCGCCTGCAGACCATCGGCGGTTTCTCCGGCAAATCCGATCAGTTGAACGCCTACAACATCTATCGCAAGGATCCCGGGTTCGTGACCGAAGACCTCGCGCGCTACGGGCGTGTGACGCCCGCCGGCGTGCGGGATGCGGCGTGTCGCTGGCTCTCGCAGCCGTTCGTCGCACTCGGCGTCGTGCCAGCCGGGCTGGCGTCAGCCGGGCTCACCGACGCCACGTCGGCGGTGGTCGCGTGAGCGTCGATCGCCGGCTCCTTCCCATTCCAGCACCGCCCCCCGGGATCACGTTCCCGCCGCTGACGTACAGCGAACTGACGCCCGGCGTCAGGCTTGCCACCGTCGAGCGCCGCGAACTGCCGCTCGTCTCCATGCTGTGGCTCTGGCACGCGGGCACGTCTGCCGATCGCGACGACGCGGCAGGTCTCGCCGCGCTCACGGCCGACCTGCTCGACGAGGGTACCGCGGCGCTGACGATGGCGGAGCTGCACGACGAGCTGGCGGGCATCGGGGGGCAGCTCGACACCGACATCGGTCACGACGCCACGGTGATCTCGATGCTCGCGTTGTCGAAGCACCGCGAGCGTGCCGTCGAGCTCTTCGTGGACATGGCGGAACGACCCCGCCTCGCGGCGGCTGATGTCGCACGCGTGCAGGGATTGCGGCTGAACCGCCTGCGTCAGCTTCGCCACTCCGCGTCGGCACTGGCCGACCTGCTGTTCATGCGCAAGCTGTACGGTACGCATCCATACGGCCGTCCGGGCATCGGAACCGAGGCGTCGCTCGCGGCGTTCACGCCCGATCAGGTGCGCGCGTACCACGATCGGCTTGCTACCACGCCCGCCACGGTCGTCGTCATCGGAGACATCGGTCACGAGGAGGCCGTACGCCTGGTGTCGAGGCATGTGTCGGATCGGCCGCGCGTGTCGCAACCCGATCCGGCCGTACCGCTGCCGGCGTCTGGCACGCGACTGGCGTTCGTGCCGCGCGAGGGCGCCGCGCAGTCGGAGATCCGGATCGGCCGCGTGGCACTGCCGCGGAAGACGGCCGAGTATCACGCCGCCGTCGTCACGAACATGCTGCTCGGCGGCGCGTTCGTGAGTCGCATCAACATGCGCCTGCGGGAGGAGAAGGGCGTGACCTACGGGGCGCGTTCCTCGTTCCAGTTCCTTCGGTTGGCCGGGCCGTTCTCCGTGCAGGCCAGCATCCAGTCGGAGGCGACGGCCGCGTCGGTGCGCGACGTCCTCGATGAGCTCGACGCTCTCGGTGGCAGCCGTCCGGTGACCGACGAGGAACTGGCATCGGCCCGCGATGCGCTGACGCGTGGATACGCGCGGGGATTCGAGACGGCCGAGCAGATTGCCAGGGCCGCCGCCCAGTTGGCGTTGTACGACCTGCCCGCCGACACGTTCGATCGCTTCTCCGAGAGCGTTTCAGCAGTGACGACCGCCGACGTCACGGCCCTGGCTCGTCGATGGCTGGAGAGCGGGCAGATGCGGGCCGTGGTGGTCGGGGAACCGACGACGGCCCGCGCGGGTCTCGACGCCGTCGGACTCGACCAGCCGGAGTCGCTGTCATCCGACGAGGTACTGGCGGGCGTCTGACGGGGCCGATGCGCGTGCGGTCAGACGCGTTAGGATCCGTGCGTCATCAATGAACCCGGTCGGACCGGGGGCCGTCTCACCCCTCGTCGTGGAAGGATCGCCCCGATGAGTCTCGCGAGGACCACACTCAGTCTCGCGGGCGTCGTGCTCGCCATTGCGACGACGCTCGCCGTGGCCACGCTGTGGCTGCTGCTCACCGAACCGGTGACGGTGGCCGACGCCGTGGCCCGGGGCGACGTGTCTCCGCTGATGTCGGCGCTCGCCGGCGTCCTCGCGAACGCCGTCCGCGGACTGCTGGATTACCTCTAGTGTGCAGGGGCGACGCATGCGTCGCCCCTGCACCGTGTTTCGATGGAGCGAGCGGGCTTCAGCCCGTTCGACGATTCACAGCGCGCGCATCAGGAAGCGCGTCAGCCAGTAGCCATCGAGGTACTTGAACGGCGTCTTGCCCGTGCTGTAGTGGCCGCACGGCAGGACCGCGACCTGGTGCGGAATCCCGCGGTCGCGGAACTCCTTGACGAATGCCTTGGACAGCCGCAACGGAAACGTGGTGTCGTACCGCGCGTACACCAGCAGCGTCTTCAGGTGCCGCATGCGATCCATGTAGGGCTGCGGGCTGATCGGGGCCCAGATGCGGCGCAGCGTGTCGAGGTCCACATGACCGTCGAGTCCCTGGCGCACGTGCTGTGTGGACAACCCTTCCCACACGACGTCAGCAAAGTGCGGCGAGACGTGATTGAGCGCCGCCGCCTTGATCCGCGGTTCGTGCGCCGCCGTCAGCATGGACAGGCACGACCCGAGGCTCGTGCCGCAGATGCCGATCGACGAATACCCCTGCGCGTGCAGCCAGCCCACCGCACGCCTGGCGTCGAGCACGGCCTGCCGGCACACCTGAAGCGTCCGTCCCACGTTGCTGCTGACGATGTAGTCGGCGCGCAGCAGTTCGGGGGGCATGCGCCAGTCGTGATACGGCTTGCTCAGACGCAGCGCCGTCAGGCCCGCCCTGTTGAACAGGCGGCACAGGCCCACGTGCCCGTCCGCGTCCGCGTTCCACTGCGGCAGCACCACCACCGCGCGCCCGCGATCCTCGCGTGCCTTGTACAACCGCGCATGGACGATGTTGTTCTCGGCGTGCGGCGTGACGACTTCGCTCGGGAAGCGCAGGTGGCCCTGCGCGTCGATGGTGCAGTCGACCGGGTCGGCATCGGTGCTCGCGAAGAACTGCTCGCTGTGCGCAACAGCCCACGCCGCATACCGTTCCAGCGCCTCCGCCGTGGCGCTCGCGTGAGGCGTCTCCGGCGCGTGCGGGAGGTCACGCGCCCAGTCACGACCCCAGTCGAACTCGCGAACGATACGCGTGGTCGTGCGGTTATGGAGAGACCGCTCCCACCGATCGAAGGTCCAGCGCAGCATCACGCGCGATCCTGCGTCAGCAAGGCTTCGACGCCGCGTGCCGCGGCCACGAGCGATGCCGTGTCGCGGCCGACCAGTTGCAGGCTGGCGGGCCACCCATCCGGCGTGGTCCCCACCGGCAGCACGATGGCCGGGTGCCGGGACATGTTGAACGGTTGCGTGAGGCGCAGCATCGCCACGCGCGTTGGTTCATCGTCGCGGTCCGGCCACGTGACGTGCGTCTGCCCGAGTCGCGGCGGGGTGATCGCCATGCCGGGAAGGGCGAGGACGTCGACGCGTGTCAGCAACGCCGATACCTCCTCTTCGATGCGGCGACGGACGTCGAGCGCCTCCGCATACGTATCGTCGGATGGCCGCTCCGCTGTCGACAGGCGATGGCGAACGGCCGGGGTGTAGGCCGCGCCGTGCTCGGCGAGTCGGGGCGTGTGAAAATCGAGCGCCTCTCGAATCACGATCGTGCCGTATGCGGGCGCGACGAGTGGGGCGGTGACCAGGGACATGTCGGTACGAGAAGCGCCTGCCGCGTGCAGGGCGTCGAGTGCCGCATCGATGCGACCGCCGATGGCTGCATCGACAGCCTGCCAGCCGACCGTGCGGAGGACGCCGATGGCGAGGCCTCGCACGTCGCGCGGCGGCGGGCAGGGGGGGATCGCGCGCGATCGGATGGCCTGGAGCATCAGCCACGCGTCCTCGACGCTCGTGGCAAGTGGACCCACGCAATCCAGCGTCGGGCTGAGCGGTACGACGCCTGTCAGCGACACCTCACTCCACGCGGGCTTCAGGCCGACGAGACCGCACGCGGCAGACGGGATGCGGATCGAGCCCCCCGTGTCGGAACCGATGGCCGCGTGACTCATGCCCGTGGCTACCGCCACCGCCGCGCCGCCGCTCGACCCGCCCGCCGAATGCGCTGCATCACGCGGGTGTCGTACCGGACCGAATCCCGAGTCCTCGCTGGTCGTGCCCAGCGCGAACTCGTGCATGTTGGTACGCCCGAGGAGCACGGGTCCGTGCTCACGCAGATACGCCACCGCCGGCGCATCCGTCGTGGCGACGGCCGTCATGGATTGCGATCCGGCCGTGGTGACACACCCCTGCTGGTCGAGGAGGTCCTTCAGCGAGATCGGTACGCCGTGCAGGACACCGCGATCGTGGCCGGCACGCAATGCCGAGTCGGCGGCGTCGGCGTCTCGACGCGCCCCGGCAGGGTCGACGAACGTGAACGCGTTGGTGACCGGCTGCCACTGTTCGATACGCTCGAGGCATCGTTCGACGAGGTCACGTGCGCGCACGCGACCCTCTCGCATGTCGCGTGCTGTCGTCGCCAGGGCCATCGAACCACGATACCCCAACGACCTCGCCGTGTGGCAGCCCCGATGCCGACACGATAGACTCGCCCCCCAACGTGCTCCTGAGACCATGAGACAGACTCGCATCATCGCCACGCTCGGTCCGTCGAGTGCCACGCCAGAGATGATTCCCGCGCTCGTGGCGGCAGGCGTCGACATCTTCAGGTTGAACTTCTCGCACGGCACGCACGATCAACACGCCCTGGCCATGCGGATGGTCCGTGAGTCGGCGGCGGCCGCCGCTCGGCACGTCGCCGTGCTGCAGGATCTCAGCGGCCCGAAGATCAGGACCGGACGACTCCCGGGCGGATCGCCGATCGCTCTCCCGAAGGGCTCGCGTCTCAGAATTACCACCGGCGACGACGAGGGGCGCGACGGACACGTGTTCACCACGTTCGCGGGCCTGGCGTCCTCGGTCGCCGCCGGCATGCGGCTGTTGCTGGACGATGGTGCGCTGGAACTGCGCGTGGATGGGACCGACGGGACGACGATCGACACCACGGTGCTCGTCGGCGGCATGCTCGGGCAGCACAAGGGCATCAACGCACCCGACGTGCAGCTGCCCGCATCGGCGCTCACCGACAAGGATCTCGCGGACCTGCGGTTCGGTGTCTCGATCGGTGTCGACATCGTCGCCTTGAGCTTCGTGCAGACGGTCGACGACCTCACCCGCACGCGCGATGCGCTGCGCGACGCGGGGGGCGACGAGATCGCGCTCATCGCCAAGATCGAGCGGCCGCAGGCGGTGGAGAACCTCGCGTCTCTGCTCGATGCGTGCGACGGCGTGATGGTGGCGCGAGGCGATCTCGGCAACGAGATGCCGTTGCACAGCGTGCCACGTGCCCAGAAGGTGATCACGCAGCTCGCCCAGGAAGCGGGCAAGCCCGTGATCGTGGCCACGCAGGTGCTCGAGTCGATGCGCGCCAACCCCAGGCCGACCCGCGCCGAGGTGAGCGACGCGGCCAACGCCGTCGACGACTCGGTGGATGCCGTCATGCTGTCGGGGGAGACGGCGAGCGGCCTCTATCCCGTCGAGGCCGTGCGCGTGCTCGACGCCGTCATCCGCGACGCCGAGTCGCTCGGCCCGCGCCCGCGTGCGTCCTTCAACGCGGGCATCCTGGGCGTGCCGCACAACCGAGCGCTCTGCGAGGCCGCCGTCACGCTCGCGCACGCCGGTCGCGCCGAGGCCATCGTCGCCGTCACGCGCCATGGCAAGACCGCACGCGTGCTCGCGGCCCTGCGGCCCGGGCTGCCGATCCACGCCGTCACGGCCGACGACCGCGTGGCGCGGCGGCTGATCCTGTATCGAGGTGTCTGGTCGATCGTGGTGGACAGGGCCGTGCTGGACACCCCGGATGGCATCGAGGTGGAACGGCGGCTCGTGGCGATGGGCGTGCTGCGCAGCGGTGAGCCGATCGTCTTCGTGAGCATCCATGCCGACCTCACGCGGCCGGACGCCAACTTCCTGCGGATTCGTCGCGTCGGCTGACGCTCACGCGTCGGGCGTGTCGCGCGTGGGTGCGTCTTCGAGATGCGCTTTCAGCGCCGCCAGCGCCGCCAGCCAGCGCGTGCCCATCACGCGGTAGTAGCGTTGCCAGCGCGGACTGTCGTCGCAGCCGTTCTGGTGCACGCGCAGTCGCGTGCCGGTGTCGATCGGTTCGCACGTGACGTCCAGCGCCATCGGCCCGACCGGATCGCCCTTGGGCGGAATCCAGTACGCGTCGGCGAGGAAGAACTCGCGGCCGGGGCGTACGTCGATGACCATGCCGTAGAACGTGCCGCCGAACGGACCGATCAGGGGATCGGCGCCGGCGTCGACCGGCCACTCCACGGCGAAGACACCGAGCGGCGTCGGCGTGGTGACCGAGCCGCATGTGCCCCACCACGCCCGCAGCGCCGACGCATCGAAGAAGGCCGCGTGGACGGCCTCCGGCGGCGCGCCTATCTCGATGGATGCGTCGAACGTCGATGGGTCGGGCGACGCGGCGGCGCTCATGGCGCCGGAGTATGACACGCGGCGGCTCTTGCCAGGCGGCCGGCGTCGCGGCTACGCTATATGACCGTGACGCGCCGCACCACCATCATTACCGTGACCACTCGAAAGCGGGAACTCGATTCCGCGCGCGGGTGGCTCGTGTACGCGTCCTGAGCTCGACAAGCTCTCATTCACAAGCGTACGTGCACCACGAGAACCCGCCGCGCGGCCCGCGCTGGCGGGTTTTGTCGTTGATGGCGGACGAAACGAGGATTCGATGTCGTCTCGAGTAGAAGTGGGCGTGCTCGGTGCCACGGGCACCGTGGGCCAACAGTTCGTGAGGTTGCTGGCGCGGCATCCGTGGTTCGACGCCACCTGGCTGGCCGGCAGCGACAGGTCGGCGGGCCGGCCGTATGGTGAGGCCGCGAACTGGAAGCTCTCCACGCCGATGCCTGACGCCGCGGCGGCGCGCGTCGTACAGTCGCCGGTGCCGGGTACCGGCCCGAAGCTGGTGTTCTCGGCGCTCGACGCCAACGTGGCTGGCGAGATCGAACGCGCCTTCGCCGAAGCCGGACACATCGTGGTGAGCAACGCGCGCAACCACCGGATGGATCCGCTGGTGCCGCTGCTCATCCCGGAGATCAACCCGGATCATCTCCAGTTGCTCGCACGGCAGCGCACCGACTACGGCTGGAAGGGCGGCATCGTCACCAACTCCAACTGCTCGACGATGTTTCTGGCCATGGCACTGGCGCCGTTGCGGACGTTCGGCCTGACGTCGTGCAACGTCGTGACGTTGCAGGCCGTGTCTGGCGCCGGCTATCCCGGCGTGCCGTCGCTGGACATCCTCGGCAACGTCGTCCCGTTCATCGGCGGCGAGGAAGAGAAGCTCGAAATCGAGCCGCAGAAGATCCTCGGCGGCCTCGCCGGCGATCATGTCGAGCCGCATCCCGTAGTCATCAGCGCGCACACCACCCGCGTCCCCGTCATCGACGGCCACACGGAGATGATCTCGATCGACTTTGCCAACGCTGTTGCGGCGGCCGACATCCGTGCGGCGTTCGCCGCGTTCCGGGGAATTCCGCAGGAACTTGCGTTGCCGTCGGCGCCCGCGCAGCCGCTGGTCTATCTCGAAGCCGACAATCGCCCGCAGCCGCGCCTCGACGTCGAACGCGACAACGGGATGGCCGTGTTCCTCGGCCGTCTCCGACCCTGTCCCGTACTGCAGCACAAGTTCGTGGCGCTCGGCCACAACACGGTGCGCGGCGCGGCCGGCGCCGCGCTGCTCAACGCCGAGTTGATGCAGGCGCAAGGCCTGCTCTGAGGTGTCGCCATGGTCGTGATGAAGTTCGGCGGCACGTCGGTCAAGGATGCCGATGCCATCAGGCGCCTCGCCGGCATCGTCTCGCGCGAAAGCCGGGTGAGCGGCGCGCCAGTGGTAGTGGTGTCGGCGATGTCGGGCATCACGGATCAACTGCTGGATGCCGTGGCGGCGGTGGAGCGCGGTGATGCGGCGGGCGCGTCACTGAAGGTGAACGCGATGCGCGACAGACATCGCGCGGCGGCCGAAACCCTGCTCGGTGCCGGTGAGGAGCGCGACATCGTCATCGACGCGCTCGAACGGCAGTGGCGCGACACGGCGTCGCTGCTGCACGCGATGGCGGTCCTGCGCGAGGTCTCGCCGCGATCGCGCGACGCCGTTGTCGCGATGGGCGAACTGGCCAGTTCGCGACTGGTCGCGGCGGCACTCACCGATCTCGGCGTGCCGGCGCAGTTGGTCGACGCGCGTGAGGTGCTCGTCACGAGCGATGAGCACGGACAGGCGCGACCGGATCAGGCGTCGACCGCGGCGCGCCTCCGCGATCTCGTGCTGCCGCTCTCGCGTACCGGCGTGGCAGCGGTGCTCGGCGGCTTCATCGGCGCCACGCGCGAAGGCGTGACGACGACGCTGGGGCGTGGCGGTTCGGACTACTCGGCATCGCTGTTCGGTGCAGGGATTGGCGCGGCAGAGATCCAGATCTGGACCGACGTCGACGGCATGCTCACGGCGGATCCCCGCGTGGTGCAGGGCGCGCGTCCGCTCCTCGCGCTGTCGTTCGCGGAGGCATCCGAGCTTGCGTACTTCGGCGCCAAGGTGCTGCATCCGAGCACGATCGCGCCGGCGGTCACCGACGGCATTCCGGTGCGCATCCTCAACTCGCACAGGCCCGACGTGGCGGGCACCACCATCACGGCGAACCCGCCGCTGCCCGACGCGCCGCTCACGGGCCTTGCGTGCAAGCGCGACATCACCGTCATCGACATCCGATCGTCGATGATGCTCGCGGCCTACGGCTTCATGCGCCGAGTGTTCGAGGTGTTCGAACGCTATCGCACATCCGTCGACGTCATCACCACGTCGGAAGTGAGCGTGTCGATCACGATCGAAGACCGTCGCGCCCTCGACGACATCGTGAGCGACCTCTCCGCGTTCGCGGAGGTTGGCGTCGAATCGGAAATGGCGCTGCTCTGCGCCGTCGGCGAGCGGCTGCGTCTGGAACCCGGCCTTGCCGCGCGCGTGCTCGGTGCGCTCGACGAGTTCCCGCTGCGGATGGTGTCGCAGGCGGGTGCCCGTCGCAACCTCACGGTGGTGTTGCCGCAGTCGCATCTGCAGGCGGCGATGGCGTGCGTTCACGCACGCTTCTGCCTCGAACCCGACGTCGTTCCCGAGGTCGTGGCCTGATGCGCCTCGTCCTGTTCGGGTATGGGCGGATGGGCCGCCTCGTCGAGGCGCACGCCGCGCAGCACGGCGCTCAGGTGGCTGGCGTGCTGACGCGAACGAGCAGCGCCGCAGAATGGGACGCGGCCGCTGCCGCGCGTCCAGACGTGGTCATCGACTTCGCGACAGGCGATGCGCTGCAGGCGCACCTGGATCGACTGTGTACGCTGACACCGGCGATCGTGGTCGGCAGCACCGGCTGGGCGGCGTTCGAGGGGGCCGCGCGCGCGATCGTCGCGCGGCACGGCGTTGGCGCCGTCGTGGCGTCGAACTTCTCGGTGGGAGCCTACCTGCTCGATGCAGCCGTGCGCGCCGTCGCGGCAGGCGTGGAAGGGCTCGACGACTACGAGGCGTTCCTGCACGAGGCGCACCACTCGAAGAAGATCGATGCGCCGTCCGGCACGGCCCTGTTGCTGCTCGACGCGATGCGTCAGGCGCGATTCACGCGGCATGTCGACGTATCGAGCACGCGCGCGGGTCACATCCCCGGTACGCATACGGTCGGGTTCGACGGACCAGCCGAGACGGTGACCCTCACGCACACCGTGCGCGATCGCTCGACGTTCGCGCATGGCGCGCTGCGCGCCGCGCAGTGGGTTCGCGGCCGAGCCGGCTGGTATTCCATGCGCGACGTGCTCGGCCTTTCCTCCCTTTGAAACTATCCTGTACACCACCATGACTGCTCGACGTCACTTCACCGGCTGCGGTACCGCCCTGGTCACGCCTTTCACTGCGGATGGACGCGTGGACGAGGCCGCCCTGCGTCGCCTGGCCCGCCGCCAGGTGGACGCCGGCATGCACTTCCTCGTGCCGGTGGGCACGACGGGCGAGGCTCCGACGCTCACGGCTGACGAGAAGCGTCGCGTCGTGGCGGTCGTCGTCGAGGAGGCCGCCGGTCGCGTGCCCGTGCTGGCGGGCGCCGGTGGGTACGATACGGCGGACGTGATCGAGGCCGCTCACATGGCGGCGGACGCAGGTGCCAACGGCATCCTCTCGGTGTCGCCGTACTACAGCAAGCCCACGCAGGACGGCATCTTCGCGCACTACCAGGCGATCGCGGCGGAAACGAGCCTGCCGATCGTGTTGTACAACGTGCCTGGCCGCACCGGAAGCAACATCGAGCCGGCCACCACCGAACGGCTCGCGCAGGTACCGCGCATCGTCGGCATCAAGGAAGCGTCCGGTAACGTGTTCCAGATGGCCGACGTCCGCCGGCGCGTACCGCGCGACTTTCTCGTGCTCTCCGGCGACGACACGCTGACGCTGCCGCTGATGGCGCTCGGCGGCGAAGGCGTGATCTCGGTGGCTGGCAACGAAGTGCCGGCGGAGATGGCGCAGATGGTCGAAGCGTGCGAGCGCGGCGACTTCGGCGCCGCGCGGCAGATCCACGAGCGGCTGCTGCCGCTGCTGCAGGCCAACTTCATCGAATCCAATCCCGGTCCCGTCAAGGCCGTGATGGCGCTGGCGGGACTTCTCGAACCCGTCTATCGCCTGCCGCTCGTCGCGCCGTCGAGCCATACCCTCGAGACCCTGCGCCGCATCGCCCTCGACATGGGCCTGCTGGCCGAGACCGCATCGGCATGAGCATCGAGATTCTGCGCCAGGACGTCGAGCGGCTGTGGGCCGCCGGCGCCGACGCGTCCCGCGAAGAAGGCCGCGACGTGTTCGCACGTCTGCGTGCCGCGTTGTCAGACGGTCGCGTGCGCGCGGCGGCGCCCTCTGCCGATTCCCCGACTGGCTGGGCCGTCAACAGCTGGGTCAAGCAGGGCATCCTGCTCGGCTTCCGGTTCGGCGACCTCACCAACGTGTCGATGGATCACGGCAGGTGGCCGTTCTTCGACAAGGACACGCTTCCGCTCCGCCGCTTCGAGTCGTCGAGTGGCGTGCGCATCGTTCCAGGCGGATCGTCGGTGCGCGATGGTGCGTATCTCGCGCCTGGCGTCATCGCGATGCCGCCGATGTACGTCAACATCGGCGCGTACGTGGGCGAGGGCTCGATGATCGACTCGCACGCCCTGGTGGGATCGTGCGCGCAGGTGGGTGCGCGCGTCCACGTGAGCGCCGCCGCGCAGATCGGCGGCGTGATCGAACCTGTCGGCGCGCTGCCGGTGATCGTCGAAGACGAGGTGCTGGTCGGCGGGAACACCGGCATCTACGAAGGTGCGGTGGTGAAGGCGCGGGCGGTGATTGGCGCCGGCACGATCATCACGGGATCGACGCCCGTGTACGACCTCCCGAACGGTCGCATCATCAAGCCGGAGAACGGTCAGCCGCTCGTGATTCCCGAAGGCGCCGTGGTGGTGCCTGGTGCGCGTGCCGTCTCCGATGGTCCAGGCGTCGACTGGAAGCTCTCGCTCGCCACGCCGGTCATCGTCAAGTACCGCGACAGCCGCACCGACACCCGTACCGAGCTCGAACGATGGATCCGGTAGACGTCGTCGCGCTCACGCGCCGGCTGGTGGACGTCGAGAGCACCACTGGGCAGGAGGCCGTGGTGTGCGCCATGGTCGGCGACGAGCTCGAACAGCGCGGCTACACGGTCACGCGGCAGACGGTCACCGAACGTCGCGTCAACCTGCTGGCCACCGTGGGCACGCCGGAAGTCGTGTTCTCCACGCACATGGACTGCGTGCCGCCCTTCATCCCGAGCCGCGTGGAGGACGACCGCATCCACGGGCGCGGCAGTTGCGACGCCAAAGGCATCCTCGTGAGTCAGCTCGCGGCGTGTGAGGCGCTGCGCGCCGCCGGCGAGACGCGCGTCGGCCTGCTCTTCGTTGTCGGCGAAGAGCGCGGCAGCGACGGCGCGATGGCGGCCGATGAACTGTCGACAGGCGTCACGCGGTATCTCGTGAACGGTGAGCCCACGGAAGGCAAGCTGGCGCTCGGCCATCGCGGCGTGGTGCGCGTGAAGCTGCACGCGACGGGGCGCGCGGCGCATTCGGGCTATCCGCATCTGGGCGAGTCGGCTGTCGAGAAACTCCTCGACGCCCTGCAGCAGGTGCGGACGATGCGGCTACCTGTCGACGCCGTGCTGGGACCCACGCAGGTGAACATCGGTGCCATCAGCGGAGGACTCGCGCCGAACGTCGTGGCGCCGTCGGCGTCTGCCGACCTCCTGTTCCGGATCGTGACGCCGTACGAAGAGGTGATGGCGGCGCTCGAGTCACTGCGGCCGCTCGTCGACGTGGAGTACGTGTATCACGTCCCGTACCTCCACATGTCGACGCTCGACGGTTTCGATACGGAAGTGATGGGTTACACGACTGACGCGCCGCTGCTGAATGCGTGGGGGACGCGGCTGATGTACGGGCCGGGATCGATCCATGTGGCGCACACCGATCACGAATCGGTGGCGATCGCCGATCTGCACCGCGCCGTCGACGACTACCAGCGCATCGCCCGGATGCTCCTGGCTTGAGTGTCTGCCGATGAGCGACGACGCCCCGGACGTTCCCGAGTTCGAGTGCCCCGAGTGCGGTGAACCGCTCACGCACGCCGGCACCGAGATCTCGTCGGGCGCCTTCAGGACGCAGGCGGCGTCGATGCCGCAGATGCCCATCCATTTCTACGACTGCGAGCAGTGCCGCACGTGCTGGAAGTTCGGCACGCGCCTGCTGCCCGATCCCATCAGGCAGATGCTGCGCAACTGAGCCGCCGATTGCGCTTGTGCGCGCGGGCGGACGCTCTCCGAATTCACGAAAGGCCCCGTCGAACTCCACCTTCGTCGCGACGCGGTTGTCGTCCGCCCCGGCGATGTAGTGGATCGTCACCTGCGCACCGGCCTTGAAGGGATAGCAACTGAACGCCGGTGGCACTTCGCCCGTCGGCGCTGCTGGGCTGAAATCGCGTCCCGGCGCGGGTGGCGCCGGACGGGGCCGCCCCTACGCTGGCCGAGGACGGGCGCGACGTCAGAGTTCCTTGATGCGGATGTTGCGGAACTCGATGAAGTCGTTGTGGCCGAGGAAGCCGATGTGGCCAGACGTACGGGCCAGGCCGGGGTGTTTGGCGAGGACGTCGGGGTCCTTGACCGAGTCGAGGTCGGCGTCGAGGATCGTCTGGCCGTTCAGGACCACCGTGATGCGGCGGCCCTTCGCCGTCACCTCCTGCACGTTCCATTCGCCGGCGGGCTTCTGCGCGCCCTTCTTCGCGGCGATCACGTCGTAGACGCTGCCGTGATACTGCGAGTCCTTCAGCGTGCCCCACTTGCCGCCGAGCGCGGCTTTCTCGTCGAGGATCTGCAGTTCCATCCCCTGATAGGCGGCGTCACCTTCGCGCGGCGCGCGGATCCCGAGACCGTTGTTCGATCCTTCGGCTGGCATGCGGAACTCGAAGCGCAGCACGAAGTCGCCGTACTCCTTGTCGGTGATCAGCTTCCCGCCGCCGCCCCTGGCGCAATAGAGCACGCCGTCCTTCACGCCGTAGCCTTCACCCCTGCCGCCGACGAGCGTCCAGCCGTTCAGCGTCCTGCCATCGAAGAGCGACGTGAATCCGGGCTCGGCCTGCCGGGCCACGAGCACCGGGGCGAGAGCCAGTGAAGCAACGAGAGCGGCGGCGATGGTGGTCAGGCGCATGAAAGAGCTCCTCGGAGGGGAATGATGGCTGCGATCAATACAACAGGCAGGACGCGCGCATGACGTCGAACGACCCGGCGTCGAGCCGGCACGTCACGCTGACGTCCTGCTGCGAGGCACCGGCGTCCACGGCACGCCGCAGCGCGTCAGACCCGGCGAGGATGTCGATGGGCATCTTCTCGTACTCGTACTCGTACGGCGGCGGGCGCCACGGCAGGCGACGCTCCGGCAGCGCGTCCCTGAAAGCGCACAGCAGCGCGATCGCCGCGTCGACAGACCTGAAGCGTTCGCGATCGGTGACATGAATCTGGCAGCCACCGCACGTCACGCGCGCGTGTTTCTGGAACGTGGGCTCGAAGTACGCCGGCCTGAACCACACGCCGTGCAGGCCCAGGGCGTTGAGTCCCGCGGCGAACGCGTCGGCATCGCGCACGTCAGGGTGCCCCACGAGTTCGAACGGCCGCGTCGTCCCGCGTCCTTCGGAGATGAGCGTGCCTTCGAAGAGCACCATCCCGGGATAGACGATCGCGGTGTCGAGCGTCGGCATGTTGGGCGATGGCATCACCCAGGGCAGGCCTGTCTCGTCCCACCAGTCGCCGCGCGCCCAGCCTTCCATCGGCCACGTCTCGAGGTTCGCGCCGAGGCCGAAGTGCGTGTTGAAGAGTCGCGCCAGTTCCGCGATCGTCAGACCGTGTCGCAGCGCGATGGGGTAGAGCCCGACGAACGACTCGTAGCCCGGCGTCAACATCGGACCTTCGACCACGCGTCCGCCGATCGGATTCGGGCGGTCGCACACGATGACGGGGATGCCCTTGCGCGCGGCGGCCTTCAGGCAGTACGCCATCGTGTAGATGAACGTGTAGACTCGCGTCCCCACGTCCTGCAGGTCCACCACGAGCACGTCGAGACCGTCGAGCATCGCGTCGGTGGGCTCACGCGTCTCGCTGTACAGCGAGTACACGGGCACGCGACGCCCGGCATCCTCGGCGTGCGGCGTCTCGATCATGTTGTCCTGCAGCGTCGAGTGGAACCCGTGCTGCGGACCGAAGATGGCCGCGAGCGTGACGTCCTCGGCCGCCGTCACCATGTCGACGGCGTGCGCGAACCGGCCATCGACCGACGAAGGGTTGGCGACGAGGCCCACGCGGGCGCCCTTCAGGCGACCGGAAGCCAGGAGACGCGAGAGACCGAGCGTGACAGACACGGCGGGATTCTATCGAATCGCGCGCGCGGGTGGCTCGAACGCCACTGGTCGTGACGACCTGACGAACGGCCTGACGTCGCCGTAGGTGTCGCTCAGGTCCATCGCGGCTTCGCCCTGCGGTCGCGACAGGAAGTATTCGACGAGCGGATGGTCATCCGTCGTGACGGGCCCATCACCCACGAGCGCGCGCACGTCGTCCGGCGCGGCGACGAACTGTCCCAGCAACTTGTTCTCCGAATCGAGGTTGTAGCCTGCCAGCACCTTGCGCAGTTCCGGATCCTCGAGCTTGCGGCGGAACGCGTCGAGATCGACGACGAGCGGGCTCTTCGTGCCGATCATCAGGCTGCCGTCGCCCCACAGCGTCATGTCGGGGAACACCTGCCGGAACGTGCGCAGGATGAGCGCGTACTCGCTGGCCGTGTCGCCGCCGTTCCACTGCAGCACGATCCCATCGTCTTTCAACGCGCGCTTGACGAGTTCGAAGTACTGCACGGAGTAGACGTTGGCCGCGCCCGCATGGCGCGGGAGAATCACGTCGGCCGTGATGATGTCGTACTGCTTGGGCGGACTCAGGAGCAGGAAGTTGCGCCCATCGTCCACGCGCAGGTGGACGTTCGGCCGCGCAAGGACGTCCTGATTGGCCATCCTGAAGTAGTGCGCGCCCTTCACCACGGTGCCCGAGAGCTCGACGACGTCGACCTGGACGCCGGGGAACGTGGCGATGGCACCAGGCGTAGTACCGGCACCCAATCCGACGACGAGCGCGCGGGTGGGATGCGGATGGAGCGCGGTCGGCAGGAACCCGATGCGACTGTGCCCGAACACCGTCGAGCGCGCATCGTTGGACTGGTGCATGCCATCGAGGTACATGATGCGCATGCGGTCCTGCACGCGTCGCCCCGTGCGCCGTTCGTGGATGGCCACGCTCGTCTGAACGCCTTCCTCACGCCAGATACGTCGCTCGCCGTGATGGAAGTGCGTGAGTGCGACGTCGAACGGATCCGTCTCCACCATGGCGAGCAGGCCGAACGTCGCCAGCGCCACGCCTGTCATCGTCAGGGCCGCGCGTCGCATCGTGCGCCAGAGCGGCACCACCAGCAACAGGGCGCCGGCGAGCGTGACGCTGGCGAGCGCGAGCAGCGTGCCCGCGCTGCCGAGCCGCGGGATCAACAGGAAGCCCGCACCCGCCGCGCCGACGATGGCCCCGCACACGTTGACCGAGTAGAAGATGCCGGCGAGCTTCGCGGCGCGTCCATCGTCGGCGGCGGTACCCGCCCACACGCGCAGGCCGACCGGGAAGGCCATGCCGAGCAGTAGCGCCGTCGGCAGGATGGCGAGCAGGCTTGCAACGACGAGCGGTGAGAGATACGCGGCGGTCGGCGCGTCGGTGAGCGTGCGACGCAGCCAGTTCATCGAATAGACGGTGAGCGTGAGGCCCTGGAACGACGAGAGCGCCATCACGGCGATGCCGAGTTCGAGCGCGGCCAGCCACGCAAGCAGGTGGCGCCCGCGTCTCAGGATCGGCGACGCGAGGTAGCTCCCGATCGCGATGCCCGCCAGCACCGTGCCGAGCATCAGCGTGAAGGAGTACGTCGTGGGACGCAGGAAGATCACCAGCACCCTGAACCACAGCACTTCGAGCGCGAGGGACACGGCTCCGGAGAGTGCGAAGACGACGAGTACGGACCGTCGCGTCCACGCCGACGACTCCACGTCGGCCGGTGGCGTTGCCGTCGCTGTCTGCGCGTCTGCCGGCGATGGCGCTTGGACGGCCGTGCCGACGTCGCCGGACGAGCGAAGCGCCGCGTGCGCCACGGCGGCATCGGCGCGCCTGCTGGCCACGAGCGCCGTGAGGCCGATGACGACGTTGATCGCCGCGGCGAGCGTGAACGACGCGCTGAGTCCGATCACGGGGATCAGGACGAAGCCCGCAAGCAGCGCGCCGACGATGGCGCCGGTGGTGTTGATCCCGTACAGGACTCCGATGCGCTGTCCGACGTCGCGGTTGCCGCCGAGCGCCGACTTGAGAACCAGCGGCAGCGTCGCCCCCATCAGGACGGTCGGGATCAGCAGCACCGCGAACGACAGCAGGAACCTGACGAGCGTGAGCGATCCGAGATGCCCGGCCAGCGACGGGTACCAGCCCATGTACAGACGCGTCACCGTGTCGAGCGCCCACGGCGTCAGCAGGGCCGTCACACCCACCAGCAATTCGGCGATCCCGAACAGCCGCAGTGGCCTCGTGGTCCGCTCGGCGACCAGGCCGGCGAGGAGGCTCCCGATGGCGAGCCCGCTCATGAAGCTCGCGAGCACGGTGCTTGCCGCGTACACGGTCACGCCGAAGACCAGTGCGAGCATGCGCAGCCACAGCGTCTGGTAGATGAGCGCGCAGAATCCTGACAGGAAGAACAGCGATAGCAGCACTGGCAGGAGCCACGAGGGTGAGGCGACGTGGGCCTGCGCGCCACGAGTGGGCACGGACATCGCGCGATCCTAGCAGAGCCGTTGCGACACGAAACGCGACCGGCGGGTCGCGTCAGACGGTGATCGTGCCTTCGAGGTAGAACACCGCGCGGCCGGTGAGACGCACGCGATCGCCGTCGATCGTGCACCGGATGACGCCACCGCGCCGCGACACCTGGCGGGCCTCCAGCGTGGTCTTCGCCAACCTGTCTGCCCAGTACGGGACGAGCGTGCAGTGCGCGGACCCCGTCACGGGATCCTCCGCGACGCCGGCGCTCGGCGCGAAGAAGCGCGACACGAAGTCGGCGCCCGGCGAGAGCGCGGGATCGGCAGGAGCGGTGGCGATGAACCCGAAGACGCCGAGAGCCTTCACCCTGGCCATGTCTGGTGCGAGGGCGCGTACGTCGGCTTCCGTGTCGTACACGGCCATGCAGTCGCGCGCCAGCCACAACTCGCGCGGTTCGGCGCCGAGCGCAACGGACACCTGCCTGTCGAGCGGCAGTGGGCGGGGTTGCCGGACCGGGAGGTCCAGCGTGTACGTCTCGCCGTCGCGCGCCACGTGCAGCACACCGCTGCGCGTGTCGAAGGCCACGGCCGTCGACGCCTCGCCGCGTTTCTCGAACAGCACGGCCGCCGCGGCGAGCGTGGCGTGTCCGCAGAGGTCCACTTCGACTTCGGGCGTGAACCAGCGCAGGTGGTACTGCGCAGGTCCTGTCTGTACGAAGAACGCCGTCTCGGCGAGGTTGTTCTCCGTGGCGATGGCCTGCATCGTGGCGTCTGGCAGCCACGTCTCGAGCGGACACACGGCGGCCGGATTGCCGCGGAACACCTCCGACGCGAACGCGTCGACCTGGTAGATCGGCAGGCGCATCAGACGATCACGCGCCAGCCGCGCGTATCCGGGTCGAGGCCGTACTGGATGCGCGTGATCGTGTCGTACAGCTTCTGCGCGACGGGGCCCGGCTGTCCGCCGTTGATCACCATGTCGCCCTCCTCACTGGCGAGCGTGCCCACCGCGGACACGACGGCCGCCGTGCCCACGCCGAACACCTCCTGGAGACGACCCGCGGCGTGCGCGTCGCGCACTTCGGTCAGCGAGACGAGCCGCTCTTGGACGGGCATACCCCAGTCGCGCGCGATCTCCAGCACGGATTCGCGCGTGATGCCTGGCAGGATGCTGCCGCTCAGCGATGGCGTGACGAGCGTGCCGTCGATCACGAGGCACAGGTTCATCGTGCCGACTTCCTCGAGATACTCGTGATGGATGGCGTCGAGCCAGAGCACCTGATCGCAGCCGCGCGCCTGCGCCTGTTCGGCCACCTGCAGACTGGCGACGTAGTTGGCGGCGCCCTTGGCAGCGCCGATCCCGCCTCGTACCGCGCGCACGCGCTCACGTTCGATCCAGATGCGCACGGGCTTCAGTCCGCCGGCGTAGTACGCGCCCACGGGACCCGTGATCACGAAGAACGTGTACGTCTTCGATGCGCGAACGCCGAGAAAGGCTTCCGTGGCGATGATGGTCGGCCTGACGTACAGCGCGGTCCCCGGTGCAGACGGCACCCAGTCGGCATCGATCGACACGAGTTGGCGGATGCCCTGCACGAAGAGGTGTTCGTCGATGGCCGGAATCGAGAGGCGAGCGGCAGCCGACGCCATGCGGTGGGCGTTGCGACCGGGACGGAAGAGCGCGATGGCGCCGTCGTGGAGGCGATAGGCCTTGAGTCCTTCGAACATCGCCTGGCCGTAGTGCAGCACCGATGCGGCGGGATCCAGTTCCAGCGGGCCGTACGGGACGATGCGCGCGTCGTGCCAGCCGGTGCCGTGCGTGTAGTCGACGAGCAGCATGTGGTCGGCGAAGTACTTGCCGAACCCGAGGGCATCCTCCGCCGGACGCGGGCGGGGAGTCGTGGTTCGGGTGACCGGGATCGCTGACGCTGACGCGCTGACAGACATGTGGCCTCCTCGACGCCGGGGCCCGTGTATGGGGTGTTGGGCCGGCGACGCCGGTTCGGCCATTGTACCGGGGAACGGGCACCGGGCAGCGGGCACCGGTCACCGGAATTCGGCTACCGACGACGCGGAGCCCCGTTGGTCAGCTTGCCGTCGGCGTCGGGTCGGCGTAACGTTGGTGGCTGCCGCTGCGGCCACGTGCCGGGCGGCGACTGTGTCTTCTTCTCGCGCGACCTCGTCCCCCCTGCGGTCGTGGCTCCTGGCGGATCTCGACGCCGAACGGAGCCACGGTCATGTGCCCGTCCACACGGCTCCGTGGTGGAAGGTCATGTGCCTCACCGGCGTCGACTACTTCTCGACGCTCGGCTACCAGCCCGGCATCGCCGTCCTCGCGGCAGGCATCCTGTCGCCGATCGCCACGCTCGTCCTCATCGCGCTGACGCTCTTCGGTGCCCTGCCCGTGTACCGGCGGATCGCCGCACTCAGTCCGCACGGACAGGGCAGCATTTCGCTGCTGGAGGAGCTGCTCCCGCGGTGGCGCGGCAAGGCGCTCGTCCTCGTCCTGCTCGGATTTGCCGCCACGGACTTCGTGATCACGATCACGCTGTCTGCCGCCGACGCGACCGAGCACATCATCCACAACCCGTTCGCGCCGCGGGCGATCGACCACCCCGTCGGCGTCACGCTCGTCCTGCTCGTTGCGCTCGCCGCCGTCTTCCTCAAGGGGTTTCGCGAAGCCCTCGGCCTCGCCGTCGTCATCGTCGCGGGCTATCTGGCGTGCAACGTCATCGTGCTGGCCGTCGAGCTCTGGACGGTGCTGCACCATCCCGAGTACTTCGCCAACTGGCGCAGCGCGATGTTCGCCACGCACGGCGAGCCACTCACGATGGTGGCCGTCGCGCTGTTGGTGTTCCCCAAACTCGCGCTCGGGCTATCGGGCTTCGAGACGGGCGTGGCCGTGATGCCGCTGGTGTCGGGCGGTCCCGGCGAGACCGATGCCGTCCCGGCCGGCCGCATTCGCAACACCGGCCGCCTGCTCACGACGGCCGCCGTCATCATGAGCGTGCTGCTGCTGGCCAGCAGCGTCGCCGTCACGCTCAACATCCCGGCGGAGGCCTTCGCGGAAGGCGGCGCCGCGCGAGGGCGTGCGATCGCCTATCTCGCGCATCGCGACCTGGGCGTGGCGTTCGGGACGACGTATGACCTGCTGACGATCGCCATCCTGTGGTTCGCTGGAGCGTCGGCGATGGCGGGCCTGCTCACGCTCATCCCGAAGTACCTGCCGCGCTACGGCATGGCGCCAGACTGGGTCCGCGCGTCGCGACCGCTCGTGCTCATCATCCTGCTGGTGACCTGCGTGGTGACGCTGGCGTTCGACGCGAGCGTCGAGGCGCAGGGCGGTGCATACGCCACGGGCGTGCTGGTGCTGATGACGTCGGCGGCGCTCGCGACCACCATCGACGCGGCCCGCCGCCGGGGTCACGCATGGGCGTTCGCGATCATCACGTTGGTCTTCGCCTACACGACGATCGACAACGTCATCGAGCGTCCCGACGGCATCAGGATCGCGAGCCTCTTCATCGCGGCGATCGTCGTGCTGTCGCTGACGTCGCGGGTGCTGAGGAGCACGGAACTGCGGATCGCGCGCGTGCGGTTCGACGAGACGGCCACCGAGTGGCTGACGTCGACAACGGCTCCGACGATGCGCGTGATCGCGCATCGTCCTGACATGGTCGACGAGGCAGGCGCGCCGGCGAGCCCGGAGGTCGCTGCCGGTGCTGCGACCGGCCTGGTCAGGCAGTACGACGCGAAGTGGCGCGAGGCGCGGGCCACGCACAATCTCGAGAGTCTGAACAACGTCCTGTTCCTCGAGGTGCAGCCCGGCGACGCGTCGCGCTTCGTTGACGATGTGCTCGACGTGCATGGCGTGCAGGTGGGGCCGTATCGCGTGCTGCGGTGCCGGAGCGCCGCCGTGCCCAACGCGATTGCCGCGCTGCTGCTGCACATCCGCGACGCGACGGGCCGCGTGCCGCACGCCTACTTCGGTTGGACGGAGGGCAACCCCGTCGCCTATCTGCTGAAGTTCGTGGCGCTCGGAGAAGGCGACACGGCGCCGGTCACGCGTGAGGTATTGCGGCAGGCCGAGGCCGACCCGCAGTGGCGTCCCAGGATCCACCTGGGTTGACGCCGAGACCCTGCAGGCGCGCGGGGACGGGAGCTGTGACGTCGAGGACGTCGCCCGTCATCGGATGCGGCATGACGAGCCGCCACGCGTGCAGCGCCTGGCCCTCGAGCGCGTCGACCTGTGCGGACGTCATGGCCGACAACCTGGCTTCGGCCTTCGCGCTGCGATAGATCGGGTCGCCGGCGATCGGCCATCCGGCTTCGAGCAGGTGCGCGCGGATCTGGTGGAGGCGTCCCGTCCCCAGCGTGCATTCGAGCAGGGCAAGACCGTCTGGCATCGGCCATGTCGATTGCAGGCGCTGTACCCACGTCACGCTCGGCCAGCCGTCCTCCACGACGCCCACGCGCGGTGGCTTCTCGGAGATCTTGCCGAGCGGATACGTGATCGTGGCCTGCTCGGGCGGCTTGCCGAGCACCACGGCGAGATAGGTCTTGCTCGCGTGCTCGGTGCCGAGCAGGCGCGCCGCCCGTGCGTGGACCTGGCGCGACTTGGCGACGAGCAGGACACCCGACGTATCACGATCGAGCCGGTGTACGAGCCCCGGACGCGCCGTCGTGTCGTACCAGGCGCGCGCCTTGTGGAGCAGGGCGTTGACGAGCGTGCCCGACTGATGGCGTCCCGTCGGATGGCTCACCATGCCGGCGGGCTTGTCGACCACCATGAGCCACTCGTCCTCGTACAGCACGGGTACGTGCAGCGCCTCTGGTGCGTGGACCTTGCGCACGCGCGGTTTGGGGAGCGTGACGATGACCTCGTCGCCAAGGCGGAGAGACGATGAGGCGCGACGGCCTTCGATGCCGTTGACGGCGATGAGACCGGCGTCGAGCCAGCGCTGGACGCGCGTGCGCGAGAGGCCGGGCTCGTCGGCGAGATGGCGCATCACCGCCTGGTCCAGCCTGAGCCGCTCGTCGCCCCTGTCGGCCACGAACTGCCGCGCGGTGATCGGCGCATCGCTGCGAGACGCGTCGCTGTGAGGCGCGGCGCGCTTCACGAGAGCCTCATGCCTCCTGCCATCCGGCCATTGTAGCCGCCGCCCCTCTCCTTCAGGGTCGTCGGCAAGCTCGAGCTGTCACACCCGAGGGTTCGGTCCATTTCAGACCGACGGCACGAGTGCCGGGTCCACCAACGCGGTGTCTAAGACCTGCATGCTTGCACTTGTCGCCATCGTCACTCTCGCGCTGACGCCATCGGCCGGCGGGCAACAGCCAACGCCGGACACCACGCCGCACGCGTCACGCCGCGACGATCGGGTGAGCCAGGCGACGGCTCGCGAACCGGAGGCAGGCAGACACGTCCTCGAGTTCGAGATCCGGCAGTTCCGAGATGACGGCCTCCGGTGTCAGACCCGCTGCCAGCAGGTCGAGGACGTCCGTGACCCGGATGCGAAGGCCACGAACGCAGGGACGGCCGCCGCACTGAGCAGGATCAACGGTGATGCGATCGGCAAGCGTGGTCATGGCGTCCACTCAGACTACCACTGGACGGGTGGCACGAACGCAGTCGGGTGCCTCACCCGCCGGTGGTTGCTGAAGGGTTACGAATCGAGCCGCTGGACAGCCGTTTCCAGCAGGGCGAACGTCGCCCACACGAGTCCCAGCGTCATCAGGACGTCGCTCGGCCAGTGCGCGCCCATGCGGATGCGCGCCCAGGCGCCGGCAATCACGAGCAGCCAGGCCACGAGCGAGACGGCGAGGCCGGCCTCGCGCTGGCGCGTGCGCCATGCGTAGATGGCCACGGGCAGCCACGCGCTGAACCACGCCGTGGCGAAGGTGGACGGGAACGAGAAGCCGCTCGACTGGCGCACGACCTCCACAAGGTCGGCCGTGGGGCGCGGACGCTGCACGAGGTGCTTGAGCGGTTCGCCGGCGTACCACCAGACCAGCATCAGCAGGGCCGTCACCACGAACGCGCGCAGGCGACCGCGCCAGGTGGCGAGCGCCAGTCCGAGCCCGAGCACGCCGAAGACCACCGGTTGTCCGGCGAGAGACGTGATCCAGGCTGCGGGGGCGGCGGGAAGACCAAGACCCTGTATGGCACGGGTGACCTGCGGGTCGCCGGGCAGCCGTGACGTCAGCATGGCGAGGGGCAGGATGACGGCGATGAGCAGCAGAGGCAGCCACCAGGGCCGGCGAGACGTGGACTTTGGCACGCGCAGATTCTAAATGCAGTGACTTATCATGCGCGGCATGTGGCCCGTGCTGCTGTCGCTGCAACTCGCCACGCCGCCCATGGAACTCGCGCAGGCAGAGACGCTGGCCGCGCTCGCGCTGGCGTGCGTACACCAGGAATACCCGAACAAGATCGCGCACACGATGGCCGGCGACGCCGACGCGAAGCCGCCGCGCGTACTGACGCCCGTGTTCTACGGGTGCTTCGACTGGCATTCCGCCGTACACGGCCATTGGTTGCTCGCGCGCGTCGCGCGGCTCTACCCGGGGACGCCGCTTGCCGCCCGCGCCGAAGCGGCGCTCGCAAAGAACATCACCGCGGCGGGCGTGGCAGGCGAACTGGCGTATCTGTCGGTGCCCGGACGTCAGGAGTTCGAGCGGCCGTACGGTCTCGCGTGGCTATTGCAACTCACGATGGAGCTGCGCGAGTGGGAGAGTCCGCCGGCGCGCGAGTGGGCGGCGCACCTCGCACCGCTCGAAACCGAAGCGGTGGCGCGGTTCACCGACTGGTTGCCGAAGCTCACGAAGCCGATTCGCACGGGCGAACACTCGCAGACGGCCTTCGCGTTCGGCCTGCTGCTCGACTGGGCGCGCGCCACGCGGCACGAGGCGTTCGAGCGGCTGATCGTCGATCGGTCGAAGGCGTTCTATCTGCAGGACACGGCGTGTCCGCTGGCGTACGAGCCGTCGGGCCAGGACTTCGTGTCGCCGTGCCTGGCGGAAGCCGACCTGATGCGGCGCGTGCTGTCACGCGACGCGTTCTCCACATGGCTGACGGCGTTCCTGCCCGGCATCCCGCGCGAGTCGGCTGATGCATCGTGGCTCGAACCAGGCGTCGTGCTCGACGCCACGGACGGCAAGCTCGCGCACCTCGACGGCCTCAACCTGAGCCGCGCATGGATGCTCGACGGCATCCTGTCTGCCCTCCCGCCTGACGATGGGCGCCGGCCCGCGCTGCAGGCGGCGGCCGTGAAGCACCGCGAGCTCGGCCTCGCCGCCGTGACCGGCGCCCACTATGCCGGCGGCCACTGGCTCGGCACGTTCGCCGTGTACCTCACGAGTCAGCGGGGGCTGCGGTGACAGGGAAATGCCTGGAATGCCGCGATGCCGGGAATGAGGGGGGAACGCCGAAAGCTGAATGACGAATACTCAATGCGTTGCCCGTTGCCCGTTGCCCGGTCCGTCATTCGGCTTCCCCTGCATTCACGCCATCACGTGATACGTCCCCGGCGCAGCGGCCGACGAGGGGAACACGCGGTCTGCCTGCGCGGGGGTCAGATCCAGCGTGCCGGCGATCGCGGCCTTGAGAACCGCGCGGGTGTCGAGCGTCGGCTTCAGATCGCGTCCCTCGAACAGCGCTCGGCCTGACAGCCCGGGCCAATCGGCCAGAACGACGGACCTGGCCACGCGGGGCCCGAGCATGAAACCCGCCCCGGCCGTGCCGTGGTCGGTCCCGCGCGTGCCGTTGAGACGTGCCGTGCGCCCGAACTCGGTCATGACGACGACAGTCGTGTCGTTCCAGGCCGCGCCCATCTCCGTCCGGAAGGTCGCGAGGCCCTCGGCGAGTTGACCGAGCAGGCGATCGAGTGCGCCGCCTGCCAGGCCCTGGTTCGCGTGGGTGTCCCATCCGCTGAACTCGAGTGCCGCGACGTTGGGGCCGGTCTCGGTTCGCATGATGCGCGCCGTGGCCTGCAACAGCGGCGCGATCGCGCCGCGTCGCGTCCCGCCGCGTGCCATCGGTTCTTCGCCGATGACGTCCTGCTGCTGGAGTGCGGCCTCGAAGGGGCCCTGGAGCCGGGGGTCGTGCCGATAGAGTGAGGCGAGCCGCTGGAGATACTCGTCTTCGACTGCACCAAGTTGCGCGGGCGACCACGTCTGGACGCTGAACGGGCCGGTCATCGACCTCGGGACCCCCGACGCGATGGCGATGCCCGCACGCGTGCCCGACATGCCCTGCAACAGACGATTGAGCCAGCCGTCGGAGGACCCGATCGGCTTGTCGAGGCCGGTCTCGAGGACCGCCTGTCCGTCGAAGTGACTGCGCGTGCGGTAAGGAATCGCCATCGCGTGGACCGCGACGAGTTCGTTGCGGTCCCAGAATTCGCGCAGCGGCGCAAGACCGGGCGCCAGTCCGAACAGGCCGTCGAGCACGACGAGATCGGCCGGGGCGAACGAGGCCCCCGGACGCAGCGACCCGTAGTCCGGATCCCCGTACGGTACGACCGCCGCCAGACCATCGAAGCCGCCACGCAGCAGGACGAAGACGAGCCGTCCCTTGCTGGGGACCCGGGCGAAGTTGACGGTGGGGCGCCCGAACGTGGCGAGGCCGCCGAGACACATGGTGCGGACGAAGGCGCGGCGATTCATGGCTATCTCCACTGGAACACCGGCGATGCGAGGGTCAAGGCGAGTCGTTCGGGGGCAGAAATGGTCGTGTCGGCGACGAGTGGTCGCAGCGGGTCATCGTCAGCCACATCGACGACGTCGACGAGGACGCGCGGATCGGGAGGCGCCGCTTGCAGGCGGCGCGCGACCGAACGCGACAGCTCGGCGCGATTGAGCAGCGCATCAGGGTCTGCCCACTCCTGCGTGGTGTCGCCGAACCCCTTCGGCGCCTGCGGCGACCACAGGGGGTGGCGCAGCTGCCGCAGGAGCGACACTTGACGATCCGTCACGTCATTGGCGCCGAATGCACGCAGCACGGCAACGAGCCAGTCCTGCGGCGTGCGGAACTTGCGTGCGTCGGACGTCCACGCCTCCGGCAGATCGACGAGCGCGGCCGACACGGCACGCAGGTCGCCGTGCGTGTCACTGAAGACGCGTGCGAGCCGGTCGACGGCCGACTGCGGCGGCGTGTCCGACACGAAGTGCGCCACGAGCTTTCGCGCGACGAATCGCGCCGTCGAGGCATGCCGGCACAGCGCCCGAATGGCGTGCACGCCTTCGTCAGCGCCGGCCTCTCGGTACCGCGTGCCGAGAAGGACCTTGTCTCCGGGCTCATGCTGCTGTTCCCGAAACACGAAGGCCAGGTGCTCGGATTCGGTCACGTCACGGGTCACTGACGGTCGGCGTCCACCGTTGGGCCGCGGCCGTCGCGGCGGAGCCGTTCGCGTAGCCAGGCCGCCGACCGTCCAGCCGGTGAGCATCCTTGCGAGTTCCTGAACGTCGGCCTGCGTGTAGTCGCCGTCCACACCGAGCGTGTGCAGTTCCAGCAGCTCACGGGCGTAGTTCTCGTTGAGCCCCCGCGGCATGCGTGGCCGGCCAGCCTGCGCTGCTCGCGACCGGGGGCCGATCGACTGGTAGTTGTCCAGGTACATCAGCATCGCGGGATGCCGTGCCGAGGCGAGCACCATGTCCTCGAAGCGGCCGAGGACGAACGGCCGGATGGCTTCGCGCTCGTAGCTGCCCGAGAGTGGAGCGACGAGTGCCTTGGAGGAGGCTGACACACACAGGTGATTCGACCAGAACGCCACGAGCCGCTCGACCAATGGCCGATCGGTCGTGGCGCGCGCCGTGAGCGCGGCGCGGCTTTCGGCCAATGCGATCTCGACCAGCTGCTGGCGCTGCATCCGGCGCACGTCCGGATCGCGCGGCTCGTCGCCCCGATATGCGCGAATGGCTGCGGTGATGCGCTCGGGCGATGAGGCGGCGGGAGCGGCCAGCAATGGCGCCTCGCCGTCGAGCTGTCGGCGAAGCCAGTTGCGCGGGTCGGTCATGCGCCGACGTTCGCCGGGACGCGCACCCAGCCCGAATCCGTTCAACGCGCGAATCGCGGCGTTCATCGACGTACCTCCGCATCTCTCGAGCGAGTGGAACAGATGGCCGTCACGCGACTCTCCTTCCAGTTCGCTGTCACGCGTTCTATCGTCGGACCGCGTACCTCCGGACGCCAATGAAAATTCCGTGGCAATTCTGTGGCGCAGCCATTGTGGGATGCCGCGATGCCGAATGCCGAATGCCGGGGAATGCCGAGAATGACGGAGAGCAATGCTGAATGGCGAATGACGAATGACGAATGAAGGAAACGCCGGTGTCACGAGCACCTGAGATCCTGAGGTCGGGCCCGGAGGGCCGACCCTACCGTGTCCGATCCGTCATTCGGCATTCAGCATTCGTCATTCCCCCTGCATTCCCGGCATTCTCGGCATCGCGGCATTCCTCAGTACCTCCAGCTTTTCAGGTCCGCTCCGGCCGGGGCTGTCTTCTCCATGCGGGCGACGGCTTTGGGGATGAACATCTGGTGGTAGCGCAGGCGTGATTCGTGGTTGGGGCGCGTCGGGTCGCCGTTCCAGCAGTGTTCGGCGCGATCGCCGTAGGTGATCTCGCCGCCGAAGGCCGGCGTGGCGTTTCGCAGGAAGGTTTCGGCGAGATAGACGGCGTTGTTCAGGTAGTAGTTGTCCATGTCGCCGACGTACAGATTGACCTTCCCGGCCAGCTTCGCGCCGAGGCCGCTGTTCCAGTCGCGCTGCATGATGTGGACGAGGTCGTAGCGCTCGCGCCAGTACGCCGCGACGTCCTTGTCGATCGTGCCCGTGACCTTGTCCCAGATGCGCTTCGGATAGCCATCGCTGCCGACGGGTGAGTACGTCGCCTCCCACACGTCCCACTGCTGTCCCGATCGCGTCTTCGTGCCGAGCGCGAGCTCGCGCAGGTTCATGTCTTCGAGCGTCGTGCTCACGTGTCCGAGCCAGTTGCGCTGGCCTGGGCGCGGTGTCTTCTTCCACCGGCTGTCGACGTAGTACGCGTTCGCGTCCTCGTACAGGTTCACCACCGTGTACGCGCGG
The DNA here is from genome assembly GCA_020845575.1 of Acidobacteriota bacterium. Classification (NCBI taxonomy): domain Bacteria; kingdom Pseudomonadati; phylum Acidobacteriota; species Acidobacteriota bacterium. The sequence continues at coordinate 145,442 of JADLFL010000012.1, forward strand.
AAGTCGATCGGATCGGGACACGCCGCGTACGCGCCGTTGAAGGCATCGGGGTAGAACACCTGCGCTGCGAGCGCTTCCCAGCCGCCGGTCGATCCGCCGTACATGAAGCGCGCCCAGCCCTGGCCGATGCCGCGATACTTCTGCTCGATGTACGGGATCAATTCGTCGACGATCGCATCGCCCCACGGTCCGGCGTTGGCGGAGTTGACCGCGTACGAGTCGTCGTAGAACGGCGTCGGATGCTGGATCTTGATGATCAGCACGCGCGGGAAGTCCGGGCCGGTCCACAGCTTGAAGAAGTCGTGGTTCGCCTGCTGCTGATAGCGGTTGTAGCCGGTGACGTTGAAGCGCGCGTTGAAGTCCGGCTTCAGGTCCGGATCCGGCGGCTCTTCGCGGAAGCCATCGAAGGTGTACGGGAAGTGGCCATGGTCGATCATCAGCGGGTATCGCGCATCGGGATGCGCGTCGAAACCCTCGGGCACGAGCACGTGCGCGCCGAGGTACATGTCGCGACCCCAGAAACGCGAGAGCTTCTCGCTGCGGATCCGTTCGTGCCTGATGTACTTGGTCGTCGGTGGCTCCGGGATGGGCGCGATGGCCTTGTCGAGGACGATGGCGATGGTGGCGTTGGGGCCGAGCGTGATCTGCGCCGGCGTGCTGTACAGATTGCCCGGCGCGAGGTTCCACTGCTGGCCCTCGCCGCGGTCCATCGGCAGCTTGACCACATGGCCGTCGGCGCGCCTGAACGTCTCGTAGCGGTGGAGCAGCGCCTGTGCCGTGTAGGTGCCAGCCGGCACGTCGCGCAGGCTGCGAATCGGGTGACCGAACGCCGCGGCATCGACGACGGCAGGCGTGCCCGGCGCGAGGCCGTCCACATCCACGCCGAACACGAGCTGCGTATCAGCGCTGTCCGTGATCTGGAAGCGCGGCTCGGCGCCAGACCTAGTCGACAGCATCACCAGCAGCCGCCCGTCGAGACGATTGGTCTCGAGCGACGCGGGGAAGGTGACGCTGATGCGCGCGCCTGTCGACTGCGCGGCCTCCGGCGTCACGCGTGCAGTCAGGATGGCCACGGCCACGACGACGCAGATGCTGCAGATCAGGCGGACGGTTCGGAGAACGGAACTGGACATGGGGCTCTCGCAGGAAGACAGGAGTTCAGGAACGCCAAGAGCTTAGTGAAGCTCGCGGGCCCGCGCCAGGGGCTGAAGCCCCTGGCCTCCATCTGAAGAGTGAGTCCGTGGCCTCCATCGGAAGAGAGGAACACTGACGCAGGTGGAGCGAACGGGCTCAGACTCTGTGAAGACGTCGCATCTCGGCGCGGGTGGCGCCGGACGGGGCTGCCCCGCCCGCCCGCAGGCGCGTCAGCCGTACAAGGGCTGTTCGCGCCGAGGACGGGTGGGGCTGTCCGGCGACAGGACCCGCGCCTGCCGGTGCCCGGGATAAGATTGTCCTCATGTCCTTGAACATCGGAGATCGACTGCCAGACGCGACCTTCCGCACGGTGACGCCGGAAGGTGTGAAGGAACTCAGTACCGCTGACGTGTTTGCCGGCAAGAAGGTGGTGCTCTTCGGCGTGCCCGGCGCGTTCACCGGGGTGTGCCACAAGATGCACATGCCGACCTACGTGGCCAACCACGACGCCATCAAGTCCAAGGGTGTCGACACGATCGCCTGCGTGGCCGTGAACGACCAGTTCGTGCTCGACGCGTGGGCTCAGGCGTCCGGCGCGACGGACAAGATCCTGATGCTGGCCGACGGCAACGGCACGTTCACGAAGGCGGTGGGCCTCGAATTCGACGGGTCGGGCTTCGGCCTCGGCACGCGCAGCAGGCGCTACGCCGCCGTCGTCGAAGACGGCGTGGTCACCGACCTGAAGGTCGAGGACAGCCCCGGCACGGTGTCGGTGTCGTCGGCCGAGTCCATCTGCGGCCTCTGACGGCTCGACGGCCCCGTACCTCTCAGCGCTTCTTCTTCGCAGGCGGCTTCCGGGCCGCCTGCTTCGGTGCGGCCTTTCGAGCCGGCCGCGCCGTGGGCAACGGATCGCTGTCGCCGATGCGATCGGCGAGCCGCGCGACAGCCATGGCGTAGGCGTTCGCGCAGTTGTAGGTGAGGAGTACCTCGTAGTTGGTGTATACGAGATACGTCCCCGAGTCCGTGCGCAGGAGCGAGCCCGCCATCTCGACCTTCGGCAGCGCGCCTCCGTCGATCGTCCGCACGCCGAGTGACTGCCACGTCGTCAACGGACGTGGCTCCGTGAGGCCTTTCACGGCGCGGCATCCCGTGGTTCTGAGCGGCGCTTGGCTATCGAGCGCGGCAACATCCTTCGGCAGCGTGACGGGCCGCCCCCACGTCTGTCCTGTCACCCATCCATTGGTAGCAAGGTAGTTACCAATCGACGCGAAGACGTCTGCCGGCGACGACCAGATGTCGCGGCGTCCGTCTCCGTCGAAGTCAACGGCGTACTTCAGGTAACTCGACGGCATGAACTGCGGCTGTCCCATGGCGCCGGCCCACGAGCCCTTCAGCCGCGGCAGGTCGATGTAACCCGCGTCGAGGATGGTCAGCGCATCGAACAGCTGCCCGCGGAAGAGGGCGCTGCGGCGCGTGTCGTACGCCAGCGTCGTCAGCGTGGGGATGAGCGGGCGCACGCCGCTGAAGCGCCCGAAGTTGGACTCGAGGCCCCACACCGCCAGGATCACGTCCGCCGGCACGGCGTAGCGCGCACCGACCTTCTCCAGCAGCGACGCGTGGGTCTGCCGCATCTGGCGCCCGCTCCTGATCGTCGGCGTGCCGACGCGTCGCGCGAGGTACTGCTGGAGCGTCTCGGTGAACTCGGCCTGCGTCCTGTCGCGCTCCAGGATCTGCATCACCGGCGCAACGTCGCGCAGGGCGGCCTCGATCGTCGCGGCGGAGACGCCGCGACCGAGCGCCTCTTCACGTACCCCCTGCAGCCACTCGGGGAACGGCAGCGGATTGGGGAGCGGTGCGGCAGGCGGCGCTGCTGGCGCGGTCGGGCCCAGAGGACCGACGCTACCTGCGGAAGGCTGGGCGCGCGTTGTGAGCGGTGCGCAGAGCAGGCACGACAGGATCGCGAGATTTCGCGCGACGCGGGACATCCTGACCATCATGCCCGATGCACGCCGGATCACGAACCCGCGGTCGGCTTGTCGAGGAGCGCGATCAGGCTCGACGTGTCCCACCGGCTTCCGCCGCGCGCCTGCACCTGCGCGTAGAACTGATCCACGAGCGCGGCCACGGGCAGGCGCGACCCGTTGCGGCGCGCCTCGTCGAGGACGATGCCGAGGTCCTTGCGCATCCAGTCGACGGCGAACCCGAAGTCGAACTCGCCGGCGACCATCGTCTTCCAGCGGTTCTCCATCTGCCACGACTGCGCCGCGCCCTTCGAGATCACCGACATCACGGCCTCGATGTCGAGATCGGCGCGCCCCGCGAAGTGCAGCGCCTCGGCCAACCCCTGCACGAGCCCGGCGATACACAACTGGTTGCACATCTTGCAGAGTTGTCCGGCACCGCTCTCGCCGATGCGCGCCACCATGCGCCCGTAGGCCTTCAGTACCGGCTCGACGCGCGCGTACGGCTCGGCGTCGCCGCCGCACATCACGCTGAGCTGACCCTTCTGCGCGCCCGCCTGTCCGCCCGACACGGGCGCGTCGACGAAGTGCAGGCCGCGATCGCGCGCCGCGGCGTGCAGTTCGCGCGCGACCGCCGCGGAGGCGGTCGTGTGATCGACGAACACCGCGTCTGGCGACATCCCGTGGAAGGCCCCGTCTTCACCGATCGTCACGGCCCTGACGTCATGGTCCGCGCCGACACACGCGCAGACGATCGCGGCGCCCGCCGCTGCCTCGCGTGGGGTGGCTGCCGCGCTGCCGCCGTACTCGGCGACCCACGCATCGGCGCGACTGGCGGTGCGATTGAAGACGCAGACGTCGTGGCCCGCGCGCTGGAGGTGTCCGGCCATGGGTCCGCCCATGACGCCGAGGCCGATGAAGGCGATACGCATAGGGGGGATCGTAGCAGGCGGCGGCAACCGGCAACCGGCAACCGGCAACCGGCAACCGGCAACCGATCGCGAAACTCGCGATCGGTCGCAGCAGTCGCTGCCCGGTGCCCGGCGACGTGTCGCTAGAATGCCCACGTGCGCAGGCGAACATGGGTGGCTGGCGTGGCGTGGGTGTTGACGACAGGCGCGGCAGTCGCCGTGTGTGCGCAGGTGGCTGCGCCGGTGACCAACGTCGAACGCCTGCGCATCGTGCTGGTGCCGCTCGACGATAGGCCCGTGTGCGTGCAGTACCCGCTGATGCTGGCGCCCATCGCTCACGCGGATGTCATCGCACCGCCGGAGGCCATGCTGGGTCGCTTCACGACGCCCGGCGACACCTCGGCGATCGCGACGTGGCTTCGCGCGCAGGACTGGCGATCGGTGGACGCGTTGATCGTCTCGACCGACATGCTGGCGTACGGCGGGCTCGTGGCGTCGCGCGCCAATGCCGTCGACGCCGACAACGCCATGCGGCGGCTCGATGTGCTCGACGAGATCCGGCGGGCGAACCCGTCGTTGCGCGTCTACGGATTCAGTGTGTTGATGCGGCTGGCACCTACGGCGACGTTGTCGAACGCGACGTTCCGCGAGTCCCTGGCGCGCTACGCGGAGCTCGCGGCGGACCCAGCCAATGACGATGAGCGCCGCGAACTGACGTCGCTCGAGACGTCGATTCCTCGTGCGGCCCTCGACGACTACAAGACCGCACGCGAGCGGAATCGTCGCGTGAACCTCGCCGCAGTGGATCTCGTCAGGCGGGGCGTCTTCGATTTCCTCGTCGTTTCGCAAGACGATGCGAAGCCGCGGGGGCTGCACCTGGCGGATCGTGCCGCTGTGACGAAGGCGGTGGCCGACGCGCGGCTCCAGGACCGCGTGGGCATCCAGCCAGGTGCAGACGAAGTGGCGATGCTGCTGCTCGCCCGCGCGGTGATGCACGCTCGCGGTCTCGCGCCGACGATGAGCGCCGCGTATTCGAGTGAACGTGCACGCACGATGGTGGCGCCGTTCGAGGATCGACAGCTCCACGAGACCGTCGACTTCCAGATCGCCGCCGCGGGCGCGTCGGTCGTGGCACGTGGTCGCGCGGGTGACCTGACGCTGTACGTATTCGCCGATCGCCACGACACGGGCGCGCCTGCGGCATTCGCATCGACAGTCGCGCGCGACGTCAAGGCAGGCGGACGTGCAATCGTCGCCGACGTGGATCCGCGAGGCGACGTGCAGGGCGCCTCGCCGGCATTCACCGACGCACTCCTGGCAGCCGGCGTCGTTCCGTCACTCTACGGTTACGCGTCGTGGAACACGGCTGGCAACACCATCGGCACGGCCATCCCGCACGGCCTGCTGGCGTGGGCAGGCGCGCGTCTCGCGATGACGTGTACGAGCCCGGCCTTCGCCGCGATGGCCGACGCGCAGGCCACCTTCATGGTGCACAGGCTCGCCAACGACCTCGCGTATCAGGGCGTGCTCCGGCCGCGCCTCAACGCGCGGCTTCGCGGAGAGGGCCTCGACACGTTGCACCTCGGCGGGAAGGCCGACGATGTCGCTGCCGAGATCCGCCGCGAGCTGGCACCATCGCTCTCCACGTACGTGCGGTCGTTCGGGACCGAGTTCGTGCCGCCATCGCCTGAGCCGGCAGACGTTGCCGTCGGCATCGGCGACCCGCGTGACTTCGACGTCACACTGCCGTGGGGGCGCACCTTCGAAGCCGCGATCGCGTTCGACATCCCCACGCGCGGCCTCACATGGCCCGCGCGCCATCGTCCCCTCTGCGTGGACGCGAAGTGACGGCGGTATTGCTGCTCGCCGTGCTGGCGGTCTTCGCGGCGCTGATGTTCCTGCGCCGACTGCCGGCGTTGCTCGCGTTGCCAGCCATGGCCGCGTCGATCGCCATCGTGGTGGGCGAACCGCACGCGCAATGGCTCTCGACAGTCGTCGCCGACGGCGCGATCCGGTTGGCGCCGGCGTACATCGCCGTGTGCGCGGGTGCCCTGCTCGGTCGCGTCATGATGACGACGGGGATCGCGGAGGATGTGATCAGGCACGCCGCGGAGTTCGGCGGCGAGAGACCGCTGGTCGTGACGACGGTCCTGATGGTTGCGACAGCCGTGCTCTTCACGTCGCTCACGGGCCTCGGCGCGATCATCATGGTCGGTTCGCTGGTCCTGCCGATCGTGATGAGCCTCGGCGTGCCGCGACGGCTCGCGGCGATCCTCTTCCTGCTGGCATTCGCCACGGGCTTCATCTTCAACATCGCGCTGTGGCGCCTCTATCGCGAGCTGCTGCAGATGCCGGCCGCCGCACCGCTCCCTCCGGAGCTCGTGCAGTTCGCCGTTGGCCTGGCCGTCGTGATGACGGCCGTGGTCGCGGGCTACGTCTGGTGGGCGGTGCGCCGTGTGCCGGACCTGCGTCTCTGGGCCGCGCCGGTCCGGGAAGGCCGCCGTCCTGCGACACCGTGGCCCGCCTACCTCACTCCGCTCGTCCCGCTGGTGCTGTACGTCGGATTCGGCTGGCGCGAAGTGCCGGCATTCCTCGCAGGTGCCGTGTACGGCACGTGCGTCACGCGGCCTCGCGACATCGTCAGAACGCTCGTCTCGTCGGCGATTCGCGGCGTGGAAGACGCGGCACCTGCCGCGATCCTGCTCGTGGGCATCGGCATGCTGCTCAACGCGCTGACGCTGCCGGCGGTCCGCGACGCGCTCGCACCGATCGTCGCGCAGGTGCCCGTCAGGTCACCGGTGTCGTACGTGCTGTTCTTCACGCTGCTGGCGCCGCTCGCGCTCTATCGAGGGCCGTTCAACGTGTTCGGTGTCGGCGCGGGCGTGTTCAGCCTGATGCTCGCCGCGGGCATTCTCCCGCCGTTCGCCCTGCTCGCCGCCATCATGTCGATCGTGCAGGTGCAGAACGTCTGCGATCCCACCAACACGCACAACGTCTGGGTGGCGTCGTACACGGGCGTGCGCGTCGAGGACATCTCGATGGCGACGCTGCCCGCGATGATGCTCGTGTGCTTCGGGGGCCTGCTCCTCGGCGCGTGGTTGTTCCTGTGACACGCGGACGTCTGCGCATCGGCATCGACGTGGGTGGCACGTTCACGGACGTCGTCGCCGTGGACGCCGAGACGTTCACGCTCGTCGCACAGCTCAAGGTGCCCACCACGCATCGCGCGGCCGACGGCGTCGCGCGCGGCATCATCGACGGCCTGCACCGGATGCTGGCGCAGCTCGGTGCCAGCGGAGGGGAGGTCGCGTTCATCGCGCACTCCACGACGCAGGCGACCAATGCGTTGCTCGAAGGCGACGTCTCGCGCGTCGGCGTCGTCGGCGCGGGCCGGCGAGGTGAACGGTGGAAGGCACGGCTCGACACGCGTGTGCCCCCGGTGACGCTGGCGCCAGGGAAAGTATTGCGTGCCGGGCACGCGTTCGTGCCGATCGACGATCCGTCACAGGCCGACGCGGCGATCGAGCAGGCGGTCGCGGTGCTCGCACGCGCGGGCGCCGAGGTGGTCGTCGCGAGCGCCGCGTTCGCCGTGGACGACCCGCGCGTCGAAGAGGCGATCGTGCGGATCGCGCGATCGCGGGGCCTGCAGGCGACGGCCGGGCACGACGTGTCGTCGCGCTACGGCCTGCGCACGCGCACGCGGACGGCGCTGGTCAACGCCGCCATCCTGCCAACGATGGTCGCGACATCGACGATGACCCGGCGCGCAGTGGAGGAGACCGGTATCACCGCGCCGCTGATGATCATGCGGTCCGACGGAGGCGTGATGACCGTCGACGAGGTCGCCAGACGGCCGATCCAGACGATGCTGTCGGGACCTGCGGCCGGGATCGCCGGCGCGCTGATGCACGAGCAGGTGTCCGACGGCATCTTCATCGAAGTCGGTGGAACCAGCGCCGACATCTCCGTGATCCGCGACGGGGCGCCGCAGATGCGTCCCGCGCGCGTCGGCGGCCATCGCACGTTCCTCGACACACTCGACGTGCGCACGATCGCGATCGCCGGCGGCAGCATGGTGCGCATGCGCGAGGGGCGCCTCGTGGACGTGGGACCGCGCTCCGCGCACATCGCCGGCGTCGCGTACGCGTGCTTTGCGCCGGCGGGCACGTTCGATGGAGCCGTCGACGTGACGTTCGAGCAGCCACGACCTGGCGATCCTGACGATCATGTCGTGCTCGTCGCTTGCGGTGCCCGCTTCGCCGTCACGCCGACGTGCGCGGCCAACGCGCTCGATCTGGTACCAGAGGTGGCCTTCGCGCGCGCCGACGGCGACACCGCCCGTCAGGCATTCGTCGCGCTCGCGCGCATCGTTGGACAGGATGCCCGCGCGCTGGCGCAGGTCGTGCTCGACTGCGCCTGCGGCAAGGTGGTCGCGCAGGTGCGCGCGCTCGTCGATGAGTATCGGTTGCCGGCCGCGACAGTCGAACTCGTCGGCGGTGGCGGCGGCGCCGCCGCACTCGTGCCGCATGCGGGCGCGTTGCTGCACGTGCCCTGGCGGCTCGCGCGGCAAGCCGAGGTCATCTCGCCGATCGGTGTGGCGCTGGCCATGGTGCGCGACGTTGTCGAACGGACGATCGTCGATCCCACGCCGCCAGACGTCCTGCGCGTGCGTGAGGAGGCCGTCGCCGCGGCGGTCCGCAACGGCGCGCTGGCAGAGACCGTCACGGTCCACGTGGAGGTCGATCCGCGTCGCCATGTCGTCAGGGCGGCGGCCGCGGGCTCGGTCGAATTGCGGCGAGGCAGCGGGCCCGATCTGTCGGTCGACGAGGAGGCACGGCGCGCGGCGGCAGCCCGATCGGCGCAGCGAGACGCGGCGTCGATGGCGCGCGTGGCGGGCACTCCGGAGCTCGACGTGTTCATGTGCACGCCGCGACAGGGCATGTGGTGGCAACCGTGGCGTCGCGACGCGGCACAACTCCGTGTCGTCGATCGCGGCGGCGTGGTGCGGTTGCAGCGGCAGGACGCCGTCGTCCGGGAATGCACGGCCGCCGACCTGGAGCAGACGCTGCGTGCCGTCGCCGACGCCATGGCGGAGTACGGCGACGCGGGACGCGTGCTGCCGGACGTCCATCTGCTGTGCGGGGCGCGGCTCGTCAATCTCTCGGGACTGGCCGACGAGGGGCACCTGCTCGGCCTTGCCGGCGTCGAGATGCGGACCCTGCCCGGAGACGCGCAGGTTGTCATCATCGCGACAGCCAGAGCACAGTAGTGGCGTGACGCCGTTCGACGTCCTCGTCGTGGGAGGCGGTAACGCCGGGTGTACGGCCGCCATCACGGCGGCGCGACTCGGCGCGCGCGTGTGTCTCGTGGAGCGCTACGGGTTCCTCGGTGGCACGGCCACGGCGGCCATGGTCGCACCGTGGATGACGTACCACGCAGGGTCGGCAGACGAGTCCGGCCGCATCACGGGCGGGCTCGCGCAGGAGTTCGTCGAGCGCCTCGTCGCGATGGGCGCGTCGCCCGGCCACCTGCCAGACGCATCGGACTACGTGCCCACCATCACGCCGTTCGACCCGGAGGCGCACAAGTGGCTGCTGATGGCCATGTGTGAAGAGGCTGGCGTCCATCTGCTGCTGCACGCGACGTTCCTCGCCACGATCGTCGAGGGCGATCGCGTGGCGGGCGTGCGCGTGCAGACGGTGTCGGGTCAGCGCGAGGTCCACGCACGCCGTACCATCGACTGCTCGGCGGACGCGCTCGTTGCGCACGCGGCGGGCGTTCCGTGCGAGCTGGGCAACGCCGACGGACTCGTGCAGCCGATGACGATGATGTTCCGGTTGAGCCATGTGGATCTCGATCGCACCGCGGCGTGGCTGCGCGAGCACCCCGATCAGATCCGCACGAGCCTGCCGCCGGAACGCTTCTCCGCCGACACGCTCACGGCCATCGCGGGACTCTGGCGGATCTGGCAGGAGGCGCGTGCGGCGGGCGACGTCGACATCCCGCGGGAGATCGTGAGCCTGTTCCGCGGCGCGTATCGCGACGAGGTGACGGTCAACATGACGCGCGTGACGGGCCTGAACCCGCTCGACGCCGACGATCTCACGCGCGCCGAGATCGAGACGCGCCGGCAGACGATGGCGCTGGTGGCGTTCTTCAGGACGCGCGTGCCTGGATTCGAGTCGTGTCGCCTTGCCGCCACGCCAGCCCAGGTCGGCGTCCGCGAGAGCCGCCGCATCCTCGGTGAGTACATACTGACTGGCGACGATCTGCTCGAGGGGCGCGCGTTCCCTGATGCCGTCGCACGGAGTGCGTATCCCATCGACATCCACAACCCGGCTGGCGAAGGTACGACCACGGTGCGGCTCCCCGAAGGCAGGACGTACGAGATTCCCTATCGGTGTCTCGTGCCGCTCGTCGCGGACGACCTGCTCGTGGCGGGACGCTGCATCTCCGTGACGCACGAGGCCCTCGCCTCGACGCGCCTCACACCAACCATCATGACGCTCGGCCAGGCTGCCGCGACGGCCGTCGTCCAGAGCCTGCATGCCGGCGTCCCACCGCGGCACGTCGACACCGGCGTGCTGCGAGCCTCACTCGTGGCGCAGGGCGTGGACCTGCGCCGCCCGGAGCCCGTTCGCCCGTGACCGATGTCGTGATCGAAGAAGGGCGCTGGGCGCCCGTGTCTGCCGGCGAGTACGATCGCCGCACCGGTGTCATCTCCGTGAACCTGACGGTGGTCGAGCAGGTTCGCGACCTGTTCGGGCACGATCCCGACCTGGTCAAGGCGGCCATCATCGCGCACGAGCGTGTGCACGTGCTGTCCACGCCTGACGCGCTGCCGCACGAAGAGGAAGCCCGCGCGCGGGACGCGGCGTCGGCCGTTGGTGGTGCCGACCTCGTGGCGCACATCGACGAGGTGCTGGCGGGAGCGTGGGTATGACGTCATCGCCGTCGCCCGCGGCAGTGTACCTGGGCATCGACGGCGGCCAGACCGGCACGCAGGCCGTCGTGATAGACGATGCGGGGCGGGTGCTCGGACGCGGATCGGCGGGTCCCTCGAATCACGTCGAGATGCCTGGTGGTCGTGAGCGATTGCGGCGGGCGATCGTCGAGAGCACCGATGCTGCGCTCGGTGAGGCGGGCCTCGGTTCGTCGGATACGACGTCATTCGCTGCCGTGTACTGCGCGATGACGGGTGACGCGGATTTCAAGACCGAGGTGATCGCGCCATTGCTGATGACCGCCGTGTTGTGCGTGGAGCACGACGCGCCCGCGGCACTGGCAGGCGGCACGCTCGGCGCCCCGGGCATCATCGCCGTTGCCGGGACCGGGTCGGTGGTCTATGGCGAGCATGGTGATGGTCGCAGCGCCCGCACCGGCGGCTGGGGCTACGTGTTCGGCGACGAAGGGAGCGCTTTCGGCCTGGCGCGCGATGGTGTACGTGCCGCGCTCGATGCACTCGATGGCGTCGGGCCAGACACCGAACTGGTGCCCGTGCTGACGAAACGGTTCGACGTGACGGATCTGCGGAACCTGCCCATGGTGATGTACAACGGTCACGTCAGCCGCGATGGGGTTGCCGCGGCATCGCGCGAGGTGATCGACACATGGCTGCGTGGCGACGTGGTGGCCGCGCAGGTCGTCGCGAACGGGCTCGACGCGCTGGCTCGCCGCGTCGCGTCGGTCGCGACCCGGATCGCCCTCGACGCGCCGCTCGTGTGCATGACAGGCGGCGTGTTCCGCTCGAAACCGTATGCTGACGCGTTCGCGGCTGCCGTGTCGGCGCGTGTCCTCGACGCCACTGTCAGGCATGCGCGGTGCAGTCCCGCCGTCGGCGCAGCGCTGCTCGCACTGCGTGCCGGTGGCGTGCACGTGACCGACGCGATTCGTGCCACGCTCGTGGCGTCGGCTGGAGGGACGGACCGATGACGCAGGACCTTGAATCGTCACTTGCCGCGCTCAGGCATCGCCTCATCGTGTCGTGTCAGGCCCCTGCGGGTTCGCCGCTGCACGATCCGTACGTGATCGCCCGCCTCGCGCTCACGGCGGAGCAGCGGGGCGCGGCCGCCGTGCGCATCGACTCGCCGTCGCACATCGACGCCACGCGCGTGCTGGTCACGGTGCCCATCATCGGTTTGTACAAGCAGGCGTTCGAGGGATCGCCGGTGTACATCACGCCCACGCGTCATGCTGCCAGCGCGGTCATCGCGGCAGGTGCGGACATCGTCGCCATCGACGCCACGGATCGCACGCGTCCCTTCGGCGAACGGACGAGCGACATCGTGCGCGTGATTCACGCCCATGGCCGTCTCGTGATGGCCGATGTGGCGACGGAGGTTCAGGGGCTCGCGGCTGCCGATCTCGGCGTGGACGTGATCGGCACGACGTTGTCGGGCTACACCGACGACAGCCCGCGCCTGCCGGGGCCTGACCTGGCGCTCGTCGAGCGACTCGCCGCGCGCACGCACGTCCCGGTGATCGCCGAAGGACGCATCCGCACGCCCGACGATGCGCGACAGGCGTTCGACGCCGGCGCGTACGCCATCGTCGTCGGCGGCGCGATCACGGGTGTCGACGAGCTCGTCAGGCAGTTCGTCGCTGTCACCCCGACTCAGGGACAGGTGCAGGCATGAGCCGCGCTCGATGGTCGTGGCTCGCACTTGCGCTGGCCATCGGCGGGTGTTCCGCTTCGCCCCGTCAGGAGTCGGCGGCATCGGTGCCACCTGTCGCGAAGGCACCGCCCGCGTCGCCTGCAGCGGAGGCGGTCCGTCAGGAGACCGCGCCAACGGCGCCAGACCGTTGGAACGTCGATCTTCGCCGCGACGAGAAGGGTGGCGGCCACACGATCGCGAGGCACGTGGGCAGGACCGACGCACAATTGCGCGCGCGGCTCGAGCGGGAGTCGATCGCCGCCGCGTCGAGCTATCCCGATCTTGCGACTGCCGAAGACGTGGTGCGACGCACGCTCGACCAACACGCGCGCACGGTAGAGGCGTGGATCGACAGACGGACACCGAAGCCGAATCTCGCAATCCGGCATCGCGCACGCGACACCCTGCCGACAGGCAGGATCCTGCGGCGGGGCTGGACGGCCTCGCGTGAGGTGACCGGCGCCGTGGTGGTGCTGCGAGCGCGCGGCCAGGACTGGTACGTGTTGACGAGCTATCCGGAGAATCCGCGATGACAGGCAGGACATCGACACAGTTGCTCGCGTCGCTGTGCGGCGGCTACCTGCACGAGGACTTCACGCCCGAGTACGGATCCGCCGTCGCCGCCGTCCAGGCATGGCTCGCCGACGCGAGCGCCCACGATGCAGTGGCGTTGTCGGCGGAGTGGCGTTCATTCCTCAACGTCACGTACGGCATGAGCGCGGCCGAACGCGCACGGGCCTTGCGCGCGATGGCCGGTGGCGCGTGGGCGCCCGCCAACAGCGAGGAGTTCGACGCCGTATCGGCGCTGCTCATCGCCGCTGGCCGCGTCTGAATCGGTATCACCAGAGCCGGCGCGCGATGTGGTGCTACGCGGGGCCGACGTTGGATGTGCGCAGGCCGAGGCCGAGCGTCTGGCGGCAGTAGGCGAGGCTGCGTTCGAGTTCGCGGCGCTGGTCGGCGGCATCGTCGGCCTTGGTCGCGGCAGGGGCGAGCGGCGTTTTCCGACGGCCTATCCGCAGGAACTTCGCAAAGCTCTGACCTTCGAGACGCGGCCACGCCGTCCAGAACTCGTCTTCCAGATACGGGAGGTCGCGGCCCACGCCCGAGATCGTCTCGATGTGGATGGGTACGCCTGGACAGAGCTCGGCGAACCGCGGCATGAAGCGCGCGAAGTCCACCTGACCCTCGCCCATGGCGGTCCACTTCACTCGGCATCCCGTGGGGATCTCGGTGACCACGCCGTCGCGCAGGCTCGTGGTGACGATGTAGGGAGCGAGGATTTCGAGCGCGTCGAGCGGGTTCTCGAGCGTCCAGAGCGAGTTGCCCGAGTCGTAGTTCACGCCCACGAAATCGCGGCCCGACATCTCGACGAGCGCGCCGAGCTCGTCGGCCCGCATGTCTCCGGCGTGGTTCTCCACGGCCACCTTGATGCCGGCATCGAGCGCCTGCGAACGGGCCGTCTTCAGGACGGCGACGAGCGCGTCGATGTGCCGACCGATGCCGCCCGGCGTGAGGCGGTCCTCCCACGTGCCGAGCACGATTCGCACGACCGGCGATCCCACGAGGTGCGCGACACGGATCGCGCGGGCGAGCTGCTCGTCGGCCGTCCCGCCCGCCGGTCGGAATGCCTTGCTCGTCGGGCACACGCTCCACGTCCCGACGTTGATCGCCACGTGGCGCGCCGCCGCATCGTCGCGCACCTTGCGGAGGGCGGGTTCCCCGAGCGACTCGAATGCATCGAGGTCGCTGATGAACACGGAGTCGGCGCCGATGGTCGTGGCGTACTCGAGCAGGCGCGCCGCCTTCCAGTGGCTGCCGCGCACGGAAAAGTTGTCGAACCCGAGCGCTACCGGCCGCGGGAGCACCACGCGCGTCGCCGGTTTCGCGGATCCACCCTGACCGTGGAGGGTCGCAGCGGCGACCAAGGCAGCTGAGGACGACAGGAACGCACGACGGCTCGACGAAGAAGACACGGCTCGGAACTCCTGGCTGAAGCCGGACAACAGCATAACCGCCGGCAACGGGCAACCGGCAACGGGCAACCGGTTTTCCTACCTCGCCATGTACCCTTCGCGGGCCACGACGGTGCCGGGACGGGAGCGGAGGCGCACGTCGAGCCGGTGCCAGCCCGGAGTGGCGGCGCCCGTCGGCGTGTACGTGAGCAGATACCGCTGGCGATACTGCGCGAGGATGGCGGCGAACGTCGACGCGAATCGCGCGCGCCTGTTGACGCGCAGGAACTCACCGCCGGTCATGTCGGCCACCTGTTGCAGCATGCGCAGGCCCTCTCCGAGCGTCGGCACCATCCAGCTGCGGGTGGTGAAGGCATCGGATTGCGAGGCTGCGATGGGAGCCGATGGCAGGCCGGCGCCGATCGGATAGATCACTACGTTCGTGTGACGGACCGCGTCGAGCGTGAGACTCGCCGACGACCAGCTTCCCGTGTCCATGCCGTCGGTGAGGAGCACGAACACCGACGGCCGGCTGTCTGCCGAGGCCAGCGCGCTGCCGAACACGATGGCGTCGTGCAGCACCGTGGCGCCACCGGCGGTCATGTTCGCCAGCGTGCTGTCCAGCGCGCCCCCGGGCGTCTCCGCGCGCATCAGCAGACGCACACGGTCCGAGAACGTGAAGAGCGAGAGCCTGTCGTTGCCCGTCAGCGCGCCGGCCAGTGCCCGCACGGCGGCGCGCAGTTGGTCGAGCGTCCTGCCATCCACGCTGCTACTGAGATCCAGCCCGACGATCACATGCGCGCTGTCGGTGGTGCCGATCGAGTCGACGGCCTGTTCCACGCCGTTGTCGCGCACCACGAAATCGCGCCCCGTGAGTCCGGCGAGAGGTTGACGCTCGTGATGGGCGAACGCGTCGATTGTCACCGCGTCGACAACGGCACGGAACATCGGTTGCGGATCCTGCGCGCGCACCGGCGATTGCACCGCCAGCATCGCCGCGACGACCGCGACGCAGGCCGCCACCGCCGCGAGTGGCCGGGCTCGGAGAGCCGGCCCTGCCACTCGGAGAGCCGGCCCTACCGACTGCGGCGCCGGGCAGGGTCGGCCCGTCGTCACCGCACCACCTCGGCACGGAGGGGCGGGAGCCCACGCCCCGGGTCGAGCGGGTGCCCACCCGTGTAGGCCAGCCAGGCATTGGGCAGGTGACCTGCGGCCCGCGTGTTCACGGCCGTGAACTGCGTGGTCAGCGCATAGGCGGCCGCCGTGTCGCCGCGACGGAGGTTGCCCTGTACCAAGGCCATGAGTGCTGCCGCACGCACTGACGGCACGCTCGACGCGCGCGCGAACGCCGCGGACGCCTGCGCCGGATCCCG
Source organism: Acidobacteriota bacterium (assembly GCA_020845575.1). Classification (NCBI taxonomy): domain Bacteria; kingdom Pseudomonadati; phylum Acidobacteriota; species Acidobacteriota bacterium. The sequence continues at coordinate 161,427 of JADLFL010000012.1, forward strand.
CCGCGCTTCGTGCAGGTCGCCGGCGAAGAGCCAGGCCAGGCCACAGATCACGTCCGGACATGGCGTCTGCAACAGCGGCGTGAGCAGCGAGGCGGCCTCGTCGAATCGCTCGCGTTCGATGGCCACACGCGCGAGACGGAGCGTGGCCTCCCGGTCGCCGGGCACCTGCGCGAGGACCTTCCGGTAGGAGTCGGCGGCCACGGCCAGCGCGTTCCTGACGAGCCACACCCGCGTACCCTGAGCCGGCCGCCGCGCCATGTAAGACGCCTGCTCCGGGCTGACATGCGCCGTCAGGCGTGCCCGGGTCTCGGCATCGATTCCGCGCAGCATGTCGAACATCACGCGCGCGTCCGTGTCGTCGGCAGGCACGCGCGTCTTCGCGATCTCGCGCGTGCACTCGGCATAGCGCGCATTGGCGAGCAGATGCGCGATCAGCGCGAATCGCCACCGCACGCGGAACCGCCGCACCGCTGCCGCCTCCGGATCGTTGCGCTCGGACTCGAACGCGGCAAGCCGCCGCCACGCCTCGGTGGCAACATCCTCCAGCGCGACGACGGCCGGCTCCGGGAGGTCGAGCCGGCCGGTCAGGTAGAGCAGTTCGATGGGAAGCAGCGCGGACACCTGCAACCGCTTGATGACCTGTGTCCGCGCGCCGTCGAGCAGGCGCGTTCCGCCTGGACGCCACTCGTCGAACGCGCGCGTCGCATCGGCGCGCAGACCGTCAGCGGGGATCGTCACCGCGGCCGAGACAGCCTCGTTCACGTCGCCGGCGATGTACCGCTCGACGACGGTCCGCCATGTCGCATCGGGCTGGTCCTGCGCGAAAGCGCCGGTCACGGAGACGGCGGCCGCAACCAGGACGGCCACTGCCCACCGCATCGCTGCACCCGCACGCCCGCATGTCACGCGCCTTGTCTCCCTCGCGGGAGCGCGATAGCATCCGCGATCGGCATAGAGGCCATCCGTACTCGTCATGATTACAGCAGACCCCACCAAGCGTGCCCACCTGCTCGACGAAATCCAACGCCTCGTCACCGAGGCCGCGCCAGAGGGTGACAGAGAACTGCTCCGGGAGTTCGCCACGGTCGTGACGGGTGAACTTCCCGACGCCGTCATCTTCCGCCTGCCGCCCGCTGCACTGGCCGCGAGAATCGAAGAGTACTTCAGGTTCATCGCCCGGACGATGCCGCCTGATGTCCAGTTGTATCGGGGATTGCCAGGGCTCCACGTCTCGGTGCGCAACGCCGACGAGGCCGAGGACCGGGCGATGGCGGGACACGACGGCGGCCCGCACGAAGTGACCATCGTCGAGACGCACACGCCGGACGCGCCGTTCATCTTCGAGAGCCTCACGAACTTCTTCAAGAACGAGGGGCTGCGCGTCTTCTCGGCGGTCCATCCGCGGCTCACCGTGCGGCGCCAGTGGGAGCGCGTGGTCCATGTGGGCACGCTCGCCGACGAAGGATCGCGCGAGCTCTTCTGTCAGTTCCGCATCGAGCGCGTGGATCGCACCGATCGGATGCGGCGCCTCGAGCACCAGATCTTCAGCCTGCTGAAGAGCGTGTTCCTCGCCGTGGAGGACTTCGCCGCGATGAAGGCGTCGCTGCAGGCGGCGGGAGGGCGGCTGCGCGCGCGTGAAGGACGGGAGGCGGTCGAGTCCGTCGACGCGGCTCGTGCGCTCCTCCAGTGGATCTGCGACGACAACTTCGTCCTCCTCGGTGTGATGCGCTACGTACCCGGCGCCGACGGGCACCTGCAGCCGCAGGACGACAGCGCACTCGGCGCCTTCAAGGACCGATCGCTCCTCGAAACCGTGTTCCCCGGATTGCCGGCAGACATCGCCCGCAATGTCGCGCCGGCACCTGACGACGCGCGCATCCTGGACATCGACTACTGCGTGGATGGTCGGGCGATTCACCATCGCGGTCCGCTCGAAGACATCTTCATCCGCGAGTGGAACGCTGACGGCTCGCTCGCGGGCATGACGCTGGCCATCGGCCGCTTCGCCAAGAGCGCGTTCGCCACGAGGGCCGCGGACATTCCGGTCCTGCATGACAAGCTCGCCTATGTGCTCGCGAACCTCGACGTGGCGAAGAACTCGCACGCGTGGCGCGAGGCCAGGGCGTCGTTCAACTACTTCCCGAAGCGGGAACTGCTCTACGCGCGGCGCGAGGATCTGCGCGCCATCATCCAGCAGATGGTGAACCTGGTCGGCGACGACGAGATCGCCGTCTCCGCGCGCCAGGGGTCCGGATACGCAGCCGTGACCGTGGCGTTCTCGGACGTCCGCTACTCGCCGTCCGTCGAAGCGGCGCTCGGTGCCGCGCTCCAGCAGGCATTCGGCCGCATCCTCTTCAGCGAGTGGGCCGATCTCGGCACCACGGCGGTGATCGTCTTCTACTTCGATGCGTCGGCGCTCGAGAGCCCCATCGACACCGACACCGTACGCGCGCTCACGCGCCAGGTGGTGACGACGTGGGAGGACCATGTCGCGCAACGCCTGGAGGAGGCGCACGGCACGATCGAAGGCCGTCGTCTCTTCGACAAGTACATCAGGACCGACACGCGCAGCGGCCTGTATCGCGTGTCGACGGCACCCGGGGAGGTGCCCGCCGATCTCGCGCGCCTCGAAGCCCTCGAAGGGCGTCTCGAGATGCACGTCCTTCCCGAGTCGTCCGACCACGCGACGATCAAGCTCTACGCGCCCAAACCGCTCGGCCTCTCGGACACCCTGCGCACCCTCGCCCACCTGGGCCTGCCCGTTGTCGAGGAACTGGCGCTGCCGCTGGTCCTGCCAGACAACCGCACGGGCTTTCTCGAGCGCCTGCGCGTCCACGCGTCGCCGAACATCATCGCGGCGGTACTGGGGGCGCCCGAGCGCCTGCTCGACGCGCTCCGCGCCCTGCACGAACGGCGTGCGACAGACGATGCCCTCAACGGTCTCGTGACGAGCGAAGGCCTCACGTGGCGCCAGGTGGAAGTGCTGCGGACCCTGCGCAACCACTTGATCCAGGTGCGTCCGAGCTACAACGCCGACACGATCACCAGCGTGCTGCTGCGCAACAGTGCCGCCGCCGCGGCGCTGTTGCGGCTCTTCGACGCGCGCTTCAACCCCGTCCTGGACGGCGATCGCGATCAGGCCGTCGATCACGCGGATCGGGCCCTCCGGCGCGCGCTCCAGCAGGTCGGCAGCCTGCTCGACGACGAGATCCTGCGCGGCGTCGAGAACCTGCTGCTCGCCGTCGTGCGCACCAATGCGTACCAGAAGCCCGAGCGCCCCGTGTGCTCGATGAAGGTGGAGTGCGCGAAGGTGGCCGGCATGGTGTCGCCGCGCCCGCTCTTCGAGATCTACGTGCACTCGCCGCACCTCGAAGGCATCCATCTGCGCGGCGGGCGCGTGGCCCGCGGCGGTCTGCGCTGGAGCGACCGCCACGACGACTTCCGGACCGAAGTGCTCGGCCTGATGAAGACGCAGATGGCCAAGAACTCCATCATCGTGCCCGTCGGGTCCAAGGGGGGCTTCGTACTGAAGGGCGTGTTGCCGGCGCGCCCGGCGCTCGATCAGTACCTCGTCGATCGGTATCGCCAGTTCATCGCCGGACTGCTCGACGTCACAGACAACATCGTCGACGGCGCCGTCGTGCATCCGCCGGATGTGGTGCGGTACGACATGCCTGATCCGTACCTCGTGGTGGCGGCCGACAAGGGCACCGCGCACCTGTCGGACACGGCCAACGCGGTGTCGGCGCAGTACGGCTTCTGGCTGGGAGACGCGTTCGCCTCGGGTGGAAGCCATGGCTACGACCACAAGGTGGAGGGCATCACGGCGCGGGGCGCGTGGGAATGCGTGCGCCATCACTTCCGCAATCTCGGGCGCGACATCCAGGTCGAGCCGTTCACGATGGCCGGCATCGGCGACATGTCGGGCGACGTGTTCGGCAACGGGTCGCTGCGCAGCCGTGTGACGAGGCTCGTGGCGGCCTTCAACCACCAGCACATCTTCCTCGACCCCGATCCCGACATGGAGCGGTCGTTCGTCGAGCGCGAGCGGTTGTTCAAGCTGCCGCGATCGACGTGGCGCGACTACGACGCCTCGATCATCAGCGAGGGCGGCGGCATCTTCGACAGGTCGGCCAAGGCGATCCCCGTCTCGCCGCAGGTCAAGGCGCTGCTCGACATCGACGCCGATGAGGTCACGGGCGAGGAGATGATCCGGCGCATCCTCACGTCGCGCGTCGACCTGCTCTACAACGGCGGGATCGGGACGTACGTGAAGGCGAGCGCCGAGGACGACTCGCAGGTCGGCGACCGCGCGAACGACCGCGTGCGCGTCGACGCGTGCGAGGTGCGGGCGCTGGTGGTGGGTGAGGGCGGCAACCTCGGACTCACGCAGAAGGCGCGCATCGAGTACTGGGATCGCGGCGGGTTGTGCAACACGGACGCGATCGACAATTCAGGCGGCGTGGACATGTCGGACCACGAGGTCAACATCAAGATCCTGCTCGACATCCTCGTGCGCGAGAAGGTCATTGCCAGCAAGGACGACCGCAACGTCGTGCTGAAGGAGATGACCGACAACGTCTCCGAACTGGTGCTCGACGACAACAGGAACCAGGCGCGCGCGTTGTCGCTCGACGGCGTGCGCAGCGTGGTGGAGTACGACGCGTTCGTCGACGCGATCGATCAGATGATCGTCAATCGCGTCTTCAGCCGCGAGGACCACGACGTGCCGACGCGCGATGCGTTGCTGTCGAGTCCTCAGCGCCTGCGCGGCCTGCCGCGTCCGCTGCTGGCCGTGGTGCTGGCGCAGGCCAAGATGCAGGCCTACGACATCACGCTTGCCTCGTCGGTGCCGGACAGCGACGCGGGCCTGCCGCTGCTCACACGCTATTTCCCGGATCTGATGCAGGCGCGGTACGCCGATGCCTTCACGAAGCATCCGCTCAAGCGCGAGATCGTCGCGACGGTGGCGATCAACCACGTGATCAACCACGCGGGCATCACGTTCCTGCCGGCCGTGGCGGCGCAGACGGGCAGCGCGTACGGACCGATCGTCCAGGCGTACATCGAGGCCGACGCGGCGAGCGATGCGTCGGGCCGCCGCGCCGCGATCCTCGCGGCCAACGGCGGCGCGGAGTCGGAGCGTCGCGAGTTGCTGGCGATCGAAGCCGAACTCGAAGCCGCGGTCGTCTCGCGCCTCTCGTAGGGAGCATCACCGATGGAGCGCACGGGCTTCGGCCCGTAGGTGTGCCTTCGCCCTGACGGCGTTACGCGCGGCGAGATCCCCGCCTCGACGATCCGGTTGCCTGTTGCCGATTGCCGGTTGCCGGTCAGGGAACCGTGGTGGCTGGGTCGCCGAGGTTCACCTGGACGCGGGGGAGGGCTTGCCGCAGCGCGTCGGCACCCTGCGGCGTGACACGCGTCTGCCACGCGTACACGGCGCGAAGGCGGGGGAGGCTGTCGAGCGATCGCAATCCCGCGTCGGTGATCGACGTCGCGTAGAGGTTGACGGCTTCGAGGCGCTGCAGCGACCGGAGCGGCGCAAGGCCCGCGTCGGTGACTGCCGTACGCGCGAGCGTGAGGCGCCAGAGGTTCACGAGTTTCGGGAGCACGCGCGTGAGTCCCTCGTCTGTCACCTGCGTGCCGCCGAGATCGAGCCACGCGATCTGCTCGGCCAGCGGTTCCAGCGTCGCCAACGCCCCATCGTCGAACGCTCGTGCGGCAGGCGGTGCTTCCACCATCAGCAGCGACGAGCCTGCACGCAGCGGTTCCACCTTCAATGCGATGGCGCGCAAGGCCTCGATGGCTGCCGGCGAAGCCGCCGGGACGCTGACAGACAGGATGGCCGGCGCCGTGAAGTCGATGGGACCCGTGCGGTCGGCGATGGCGGGCTCGAGGTCGGGCGTGACGTCGACCTCGGCCAGCGAGGCGTCGAACGACGCCCCCTGATCGATCCACCAGCGCAGCAGCGACATCTCCGCGTGCGACGGTGCCTGATGGCCGCGCGGCGGCATCACCTTCCCGTCCGAGAGCGGCAGGAAGACGCGCTTGACGAGCAGGCTGTCCACCGCACGCCCGGGCACGAGCACCGCGCCCGACTCGCCGCCCGCGTGTATCGACTCTGGTGAATCGAGCCGCAGTTTGCCTGCCTGGCGCGACGGCCCATGGCACGTCACGCAACGCGCGGTGAACGTCGGCGCGACGAGCGTCTCGTACACGTTGGTTGCGCTCAGGTCGACGGGCCCTGTCGGAGCCTCGGCTGGCGGCGCGCCGAAGAAGGGCAGCGCCGGCATGTGCTCGGTGAGATAGCCGTCGCCGTGCGTGAGTGCGCCGCCGAAGTGTCCGGTGCCCGCGACGAGCACGAGCACCACCACCAGCGACGCGGGATAGAGGCGCGCCACGCCGGCAGGCGGCGCCGGTGCGACGTCATCGTCGGTTCCACCCTGCGCCCGCCGCGCGCGCGCCCACGCGGCCACACATGCCACGCCCAGCGCGAACGCCAGCATGAAGGCCCATCGCTGGTGCCGCCCGACGAGCGCCTCGTCGTACCCGCCATCCGATGCCAGCATCAGGCCCGTGGCGATCGCGGCCAGCGTGCTGGCCGCACCGAGGCCGAGCAGGACGGGCATGACCCTGTGCAGGCCGGCACCGGCGAACCGGCGCGTGCGCGAGAGGAGTTCCACGGCGGCGATCAGCAGGAGGAAGCCGATCGGCAGGTGGACGATCAGGGGATGGAACCGCCCCAGGAACGGCTGCAAATCCGTGAGCACTCGCTTACGCCAACAGCGCCTTCACGACGTGGCCTTCCACGTCGGTGAGGCGGTAGCGCCGGCCCTGGTGCTTGAACGTGAGCTGCTCGTGATCCACGCCGAGCAGGTACATGAGCGTCGCCTGGAAGTCGTGGACGTGCACCGCGTCGCGCACGACGTTGTAGCCGAACTCGTCGGTCTCTCCGTACGTGATGCCTGGCTTGATGCCGCCCCCCGCCATCCACACCGTGAACGCGCGCGGGTGGTGATCGCGGCCGTAGTCGTCCTTTGTGAGCTTGCCCTGCGAGTAGTTCGTGCGGCCGAACTCGCCGCCCCAGATGACGAGCGTGTCTTCGAGCAGCCCCCGCTGGTCGAGATCCTTCACCAGCGCCGCCGACGCCTGATCCACGGACTGCGCCATCACACGGATGTCCTTCGGCAGCGTGCCGTGCTGGTCCCAGCCCTGGTGATAGAGCTGGATGAAGCGGACGTCGCGCTCGGCGAGCCGGCGCGCGAGCAGGCAGTTGGCGGCGTACGTACCCGGCTTCCTGACATCCGGCCCGTACATGTCGATGACGTGCTGCGGCTCGTCCGAGAAGTCCATCACTTCGGGCACCGACGTCTGCATGCGGTACGCCATCTCGTACTGCACGATGCGGGCGTTGATCTCGGGGTCGAGCACGCGTGCGTGCTGCTCTTCCTCGAGCTGCCGGAACGTGTCGAGCATGTGACGACGGGTCTGGGCGTCGAGACCGTCGGGGTTGCCGAGATAGAGCACCGGATCCCTGCCGCTCCTGAACTGCACGCCCTGGTGCTGCGACGGCAGGAAGCCGCTGCCCCAGAGCCGCGAGTACAGCGGCTGATCGCCTTGCCGTCCGCGCGACAGCAGCACGATGAACGCGGGCAGGTTGGCGTTGTCGGACCCGAGTCCGTACGACAGCCACGATCCCATCGACGGCCGGCCCGCCTGCTGCGATCCCGTCTGCACGAACGTGACGGCGGGGTCGTGGTTGATCGCTTCGGTGTGCATCGACTTCACGAAGCACAGGCGATCGACGATCGACGCGGTGTGCGGCATGAGATCGCTGACCATCGCCCCGCTCTGCCCGTGACGCGCGAACGTGAACTGCGATCCCGCGAGCGGGAACTGCTTCTGGTGCGCCGTCATGCCCGTGAGGCGCTGGCCCTTGCGCACCGAGTCGGGCAGTTCCTCGCCGTTCATCGTCCGCAGCAGCGGTTTCTCGTCGAAGAGATCGAGCTGCGACGGGCCGCCGCTCTGGAACAGGTAGATCACGCGACGTGCGCGGGGGACGTGGTGCGTCGCCCCGAGCACCACGCCGCTCGCCGGCGCACCCGGCATCGCCACGGCCGCCGGCGCCTGGCCACCGAACAGGCGCGCCGGCTCCAGCAGCGATCCGAGGGCCACCGATCCGATGCCGAGGCTGGCCGCCGACAGGAAATGCCGGCGCGTGGCGTTGAACTTCAGATCCTCGAGGGCTTTCATCGCTTGGTCACCGCTTCGTCGGTGTTCATGATGGTACTCGCGACGACGGTCCACGCGGCCACCTCCGCGGGGACCAATCCGTCGGCCGGCGGCCGTTCGCCCCTGGCCGACAACCGGCGCGCCGCGAACCTGTCTGCGTCGAACCTCGCACGCTCGCGTTCGTAGAGCGTCCTCACGGCGGCCAGTTCAGTGGGCTGCGGGTCGCGGCTCGTGACGAGGCGATACGCCCGGCGAATGCGGTCGTCTGGCGACGGTCCACCGTCGACGATCAGACGCTCGGCGAGCACCCGCGCCGCCTCCACGTACTGCACGTCGTTGAGCAACACCAACGCCTGGAGCGGCGTGCTCGTGCGCTGCCGTGTGACGGAGCAGAGCAGACGCTCGGCCGCGTCGAAGCCGATTGCCGATGGCGGCGGCGTGCTGCGTTTCCACACGGTGTACAGGCTGCGGCGGTAGAGGTCGTCGCCCGTGCCCTGCTTGTACGTCGTGGCGTTGCGCGTCGCGAGTTCCTCCCACAGGCCCGGCGGCTGATACGGGTAGACGCTCTCGCCGCCGATGGTGCGCACGAGCAGGCCGCTGGCGGCCAGCGCGCCGTCGCGGATCTGCTCGGCAGACAGGCGATAGGCGGGACCGCGCGCCAGTTTCGCATTGGCGGGATCGATCTCGCGGGCCTTCGCCGTGGCGGCCGACGACTGGCGATACGTCCGAGACATGACGATCTCGCGCAGCAGTGTCTTGAGGTCCCATCCGCTCTCGCGGAACGTGACGGCGAGGTGGTCGAGCAGTTCTGGGTGCGTGGGCAGCGTGCCCTGGTTGCCGAAGTCTCCGGGTGTTGCGACAAGGCCCGTGCCGAACAGCATCGCCCACGCGCGATTGACGACCACGCGTGCCGCCAGCGGGTTCTCGGGCGCCACGAGCCACTGTGCCAAGCCGAGCCGCGTGCGCGGAAGCGAGGGATCCAGCGCCGGTAACACCGACGGCGTGTCTGCCTCGACGCGGTCGGTCGGCGCGTCGTAGGCACCGCGCGCGAGGATGAACGTCGGGCGCTGGCGTTCCGGCGGCAGTTCGCGCATCACCATCACCTGCGGCAGGTGCGTGATGAGGCGGTTCTCTTCTCCGCGCATTGCGCGCAGACGCGCGCGATCGGGCTCTCCGAGCTTCGCCACGCGACGGACCCAGTGATCCTGCAGCGCCGCCGTGCCGTCCGGCCGTTGCGACACGGCTCCCAGCGGATCGTCAATGCCAGCCACCGCCGCGACCTCGACGGCGGTCAGTTGATCCGGGAACACCTTGAACTCGTCGACCGAGACCTCCGACAGGTTCTCGTCGCCGCGCCTGCCGATGCGAATCGCGGAGATGCCGCCCCAGTCGCCCTTCGGCTCGCTGATGATGCTGCGCGTGAGGTTGTCGGTCATCAGGCGCGTGTTGGCGGCCGTGCCGTCGAGGAACAGCCGGAGACCCGGAGCCCGGCTCGAGCCGTCGTAGGTGACCGCCACGTGGTACCAGGTGCCCACCTGCAACGGCGTCAGCGTCTCGATCTCGAGCGAGTTGTCGGGCGCCACGTGGTGCAGGCCCGCCGTGAGCGTGCCGTCGGGTCGCAGGATCAACTCGTAGCCGCGATGGCCGTTCATCACGGCGCCTGACCGCGTGATCACGGGACCGCCGATCCCGTCGGCGTCGCGCCGCATCCACAGCGCGAAGGAGAACGGCTCGTTACGTTCGAAGAAGCCGAATTTCTGGTCGCGTCCACCGAGGTCGATCTGGCTGTCGCCCACGAGATGGACGGCGTTGCCGACTTTGCCCGGCACCACGTCAGGCACGCGCGCCGTCTTCTTCTTCCGCTCCTCCTCGTTGCCCACCACGCCGGGCCGCTTCGGCGAGGCCAGGTTCGCGAACGTGTACTGCTTCATCGCATCGAGCGGCAGATGGACGATGGGCCGTGGGAGTGTGACGGGACCGCGCGGATGCGCGAGCCACGCGTCGAACACCGGTCCCGTGGCGAGCCGATCGACGCGCGTCGCGTCTTCGAGCGGCGCCATCGCCGCGCGCAGCGTCGCGAGCGCCTCGTCGGCCGCCGGCGTGGTGATCGTGACTGTCGGACTCGGCATGCCCGAGTACGGGATCTGACCCGTCTCGTTCACGTTGTTGAAGAACGCGAAGAGCTTGAAGTAGTCCTTCTGGAGAATCGGATCGTACTTGTGGTCGTGGCAGCGGGCGCACTGCACGGTCAGCCCGAGAAACGCGGTCCCGAACGTGTCCACGCGGTCGGCCACGTACTCGACCCTGTACTCCTCCGAGACGATGCCGCCTTCCTGGCTCTGCATGTGGTTGCGGTTGAAGGCCGTGGCGAGGCGCTGTTCGGTGGTGGCGTTCGGCAGCAGGTCGCCCGCCAGTTGCCACGTGATGAACTGGTCGAACGGCATGTTGCGATTGAAGGCCGCAATCACCCAGTCACGCCACGGCGACATCGACCGCATCCCATCGTCCTGGTAGCCGTGCGAGTCGGCGTAGCGGGCCAGGTCGAGCCAGTCGACGGCCATGCGCTCGCCGTAGGCCGGCGAGGCCAGCAGCCTGTCGACCACCGTCTCGAAGGCGCGAGGACTCGTGTCGGCGAGGAAGGCCTCGATCTCGTCGAGCGTGGGCGGCAGACCCGTGAGATCCATCGAGACGCGCCGCAGCAGCGTCTCGCGCGAGGCTTCTGCAGACGGGGACAGACCCGTGTTGCGCAGGCCCGCACGGACGAACCTGTCGATCGGATTGGACAGCGCGGACACATCCTCGCCGTCAGGCAATGAAGGCTTCGTGGGCGCGACGAAGGCCCAGTGCGGCGTCCACGTCGCACCCTGTTCGATCCAGCGGACGAGGATCGCCTTCTCGACCTCACTGAGTACGAGGTGCGAGGCGGGGAGGGGCATCAGCACCGCGGGGTCGGTGCTGAGGATGCGCCGCACCAGTTCGCTCTTGCCCGTCCTGCCGGGCACCACCGCGCGATGACCGCTCGGGAGCATCGCGAACGCGCCTTCCTTCGTGTGCAGGCTCAGGCCGCCCTTGCGGGCGCGGTCGTCAGGCCCGTGGCAGGAGAAGCACTTGTCCGAGAGGATTGGGCGGACGTGGAAATTGAAGTCCACCTTCTCCGGGACTCCGGCGATGGTCGGCGCGGAGGGGCCGCACGCGGCCGCCCCGGCGAGCAGGACGACGAGCAGGATGGAGGGTGTGGAGATGTCGACTCCCGGAAACGGGTTCAGCGTACTACACTCCCCGGCACGACCATGTCTCTCACTCGACGTGCCTTCATCTCGGCTTCGGCCACGGCGGCCGTGGCCTCGACCCTCCCATCGACCTCGGTGTCGGCGGCGCCCATCACGCGGTCCGGGAAGAGCCAACTGCGTGTGGGGCTTGCGGCGTACTCGATGCGGCAGTACCTGACGGCAAAGCCCGGCACCAAAGGGGCGATGGATCTCCTCGGGTTCATCGACTGGGCGGCCACGCTCGGCGTGGATGCCGTGGAGCTCACGTCGTACTTCTTCCCGGCGACGTTCGACCGCGCGTATCTCAACGAGGTCAAGCGCCGGTGCCACATCAACGGGCTCGACATCTCGGGCGGCGCGATCCGGAACAACTACACGCTGCCCGACGGCGATCCGGAACTGGAGAAGTGGCTGGCCCACACAGACACGTGGCTCGGCCACTACGCGGTGCTCGGCGCGCCCGTGGTGCGCGTGTTCAGCGGCGTCCCGCCTAAGGGGATGAGCGAGGAACAGGGCATCGCCAACGGGATCAAGAACCTGCGCAAGGCGCTCGTCTTCGCCGAGAAACACGGCGTGATCCTCGGCCTCGAGAACCACGACTACCTGACGAAGATCGATCGCATGCTGCCCGCCCTGGCGCAGATCGACTCGCCGTGGTTCGGCGTGAACCTCGACTCGGGCAACGTGGACGACACCGACGTCTATCCGCAGCTGGCCAAGATCGTCCCGTACGCCGTGAACGTGCAGCTCAAGGTGGATACGGGCCCCGTGAAGCAGAAGGTGCCGACCGACGTGCCGCGCTTCGTGAAGCTGCTGAAGGACGCCAACTACCGGGGCTACGTCGTGCTCGAGTACGAGAGCGCGCCGGATCCCTACGAGGCGATCCCCGGACATCTCGCCGCGCTGCGCGACGCCATCGCGAAGGCCTGAGCCATGGATTTCATCACCGCGCTGTTCGTGTTCATGCTGGCGACGTTCATCGGCATGGACGTCATCAGGCGCGTGTCGCGCCTGTTGCACACGCCACTGATGTCGCTCACCAACGCGATCTCCGCGATCGCGATCGTCGGAGCCATCATCCTCGCCGGGCCGCAGCACGACACGATGAGCACCGTGCTCGGCGCCGTCGCCGTGTTCGCCTCCACGACCAACATCATCAGCGGCTTCCTCATCACCGATCGCATGCTGAAGATGTTCAAGAAGAAGGAGCCGTCGCGGTGAGTCCGCAGACGATCGACCTCGTCTATCTCGTCTCGGCCGCGCTGTTCATCTTCTCGCTCAAGTGGATGAGCGACCCGAAGACGGCCCGCAACGGCGTCTTCGCGGGCGTCGCCGCGATGGTGCTCGCGGTGGTCGGCACGCTGCTGCGGCCCGACATCTCGGGCTATACCTGGATCTTCATCGCCATCGTGCTCGGCACGATCGTCGGCGTGCCGCTCTCGTGGGTGCCGCTGACGGCGGTCCCGCAGCGCACCGCGCTCTCGCACGCCTTCGGCGGCCTGGCCGCGGGCCTGGTGGGCATCGGCAAGTACTACCTGTTCCTGCACGAAGGCGATCTCACGGCGTTCCGCACCGGCGCGATCGTGTTCGAGGTGGCGCTCGGCCTGATGACGTGTACGGGCAGCCTCGTGGCAGCGGGCAAGCTGCAGGAGATTCTGCCCACGCGTCCGGTCACCTACCCGGGCCAGAACATCGTCAATTTCGCGCTGATCGGCGCGGGCGTCCTGATCGGCGTGGCGCTGGTGGTGAACCCGCACCTGACGTTCCTGTTCCCCGTGCTCGTGGTGCTGGCGCTCATCTTCGGCGTGATGCTCGTGATGCCGATCGGCGGCGCCGACATGCCGACGGTGATCTCGCTGCTCAACTCGTACGCCGGCCTCGCGGCCGTCGCCATGGGCTTCGTGCTCGAGAACAAACTGCTCATCGTGGCCGGTGCGCTCGACGGATCGTCGGGCCTGATCCTGTCGATCATCATGTGCCGCGCGATGAACCGATCGTTCACCAACGTGCTGTTCGGTGCGTTCGGGCAGGTGAGCGCCGCGGCGACGCAGACAGAGCAACGGACGGTGAAGTCCGCGACGATCGAGGACGCTGCGCAGATCCTGGAGAACGCCGATCGCGTGGTGATCGTACCCGGCTACGGGATGGCCGTGGCGCAGGCGCAGCATCGCGTGCGCGACGTGTTCGAGCAGCTCACGAAGAAGGGCATCGACGTGCGCTTCGCGATCCATCCGGTGGCCGGACGCATGCCCGGCCACATGAACGTCCTGCTCGCCGAGGCCGAGATCCCGTACGACAGACTCGTCGAGATGGACGACATCAACCCCGAGATGGGGCAGGTGGACGTCTGCATCATCCTCGGCGCCAACGACGTGGTGAACCCCGCCGCGCGGCACGACAAGGGCAGCCCGATCTACGGCATGCCGATCATCGACGCCGACAAGGCGCGCACCGTGATCGCCAACAAGCGCTCGATGAACCCGGGCTTTGCCGGCATCGAGAACGAGCTGTACTACGGCGCCAACACGCTGATGCTGTTCGGCGACTCGAAGGCCGTGATGGGCGACCTCGCCAAGGAACTCAGCGGCGAGACGGGCATGCATTGAGGGTCGTTGTAACAGGGGCCGGCGCATTCGGCGGCTGGACGGCGCTCATGCTGCGCCGGGCCGGCGCGACGGTCACGCTCGTGGATGCCTGGGGACCGGGCCACGCACGGGCGAGTTCCAGCGGCGAGACACGCGTCATCCGCGGCACGTACGGCGCGCGCACCATCTACACGGCGATGGCGGCGCGGGCGATGCAGTTGTGGCGCGAGCACGACGCGCGGTCGCAACGGACGTTCTTCGTTCGCTCCGGTGCCATCTGGATCTTCAGCGGCGACGAGTCTTTCGGCCAGGCATCGCTGGAGCCGATGAAAGCGGCCGGACTGCCTGCCGAGTGGCTCGATCCCGCGCAGGCGAAAGCCCGCTGGCCGCACGTCTCCTTCGAAGGCGTTACGAACGTCCTGTGGGAGCCGGAGGCCGGCTACGCCCTCGCACGCCGCGCGTGTGAGCACGTGGTCGAGACGTTGGTGGCCGAGGGCGGGCAGTACGTGGTCGGTCAGGTAACCGACGTGCCGGTGGACGGTGGTCCCATGCGCGCGCTCACGCTCGACGATGGGCGCACGCTCGATGCCGATCGGTTCGTGTTTGCGTGTGGCCCCTGGCTGGGCACCCTGTTCCCTGACGTGATTGGCCCGCTGATCCGTCCGTCGCGGCAGGAGTCGTTCTATTTCGGCACGCCCGCCGGCGACGCGCGCTGGCTGCACATGCCGGTGTGGCTCGACTACCGCGCCTCCATGTACTACGGCATTCCCGGCAACGCCAACCGCGGCTTCAAGGTTGCCGACGACACGTACGGGCCGACGTTCGATCCGACGAAAGGCGACCGTACGCCGACGAGGGAGAAGCTGGCCGAGGCACGGGCCTTCCTGCGCCTGCGGTTCCCGGCCATCGCCGACGCGCCGCTGCTCGGGTCCGAGGTTTGCCAGTACGAGCTCACGCCCGACTCGCATTTCCTCATCGATCGCCATCCCGGCACACCGAATGCGTGGCTGGTCGGCGGCGGTTCGGGACACGGCTTCAAGATGGGGCCCGCCCTCGGCGAGTACGTCGCGCGGCGCGTACTCGACCAAAGCGAGGCCGACGACACTTTCGGGCTGGGGCATCGCTGAGGATGTGTCGATTCCTGTTCAGATGCCTGTAGCCACCACGCGAGCCGTCGTGCGGCCCCTGACGGCCGTCGTGCGTCTGCTGGCGCGTCCGGCTGCGGCGCGGGTCGCGCTGGGGGTGGCGCTCGGCATCAATGTCCTGCTCCTCGCATCGGCGATGGGGCTGTGGCGACGGGATCTGGCGTCTCCTCCGGTACCGACAGGGCTGGCGTTGGCCGGCGTCATCGCGGTGGTCGCGGCACTGCTGCTGGTGTGGTTCCACAGGCGTCTGAGCTGGGCGGCCGGCTGGCGTGGCGCGCAGCCGGGCACGCGCCCGGGGCGAGACGACGCCTTCCTCGCCGTTGCCGAAGCGGCCCGCGTGGCAATCGTCACCACGGATGCCGAAGGGCGTTTCACCTACCTCAACGCGGCTGCCGAACAGATGCTCGGCGTCTCGCGCGCCCATGTGAAAGGCGTGAGCTGCGCGCAGTACGTGTCGCCGTCGGAGCAGCAGCGGTTCCTGGAAGGACTCGGCAAGTTCCTCGCTGGTCAGGGGCGCCTCGCCGCAGGCGTGCCGGTGCCGTTGGTCGGCCGTCGTCACAACGGCGAGGAGTTCCAGGCGGAAGTGCTGCTCTCGTGGTACGAGAGCCCGCGCGGACGCTACGTCGCCGGCGTCATCGTCGACCTCTCCGAGCGCCTGCGCGCCGAAGCGGCGGCGCGGGCGGTGGAGGAACGCTGGAAGGCTGCCGTCGAGGGATCTGACGACGGTATCTGGGACTGGGACGTCACGGCTGACACGCTACACGGCTCGCGCCGGCTCTTCGCGATGCTGGGACACGACCAGATCACGGCCGTGCGCAGCGCCGAGTGGGACGCCTTCGTCCACGAAGAGGATCGCGGGCGCTTCCGCGACGACATCAAGGCGCACCTGGCTGGCGAGTCCGAGCAGTACGTCTCCGAGTACCGGGTGCGCTGCAGCGATGGGAGCTATCGCTGGGTTCTCGCCCGCGGTCGCGTTGTCGCGCGTGACGCGCAGGGTGTGGCCACGCGTGTGGTCGGCACCGTGAGCGATGTGACGGAACGGCGCGCGGCCGTCGAGACGCTGCAACTCGCACGCGAGCACGCGGAACGGGCTGCACGCAGCAAGAGCGACTTCCTGGCCGTGATGAGCCACGAGTTGCGCACGCCGCTCAACGGCGTGCTCGGGATGGCGACACTGCTGGGCGACACGCCGCTCACCGGTGAGCAGCGCGACTACCTCGATCTCATCACCAGGTCCGGACAGTCTCTGCTGCACCTCATCGACGATGTGCTCGACTTCTCGAAGATCGAGGCTGGCCGCGTGGTGCTGGAGCAGATCCCCACGGATGTCGGCGGGCTGGCTCGTGAAGTCGCGGCGATGCTGCGCGTGCCCGCGGCGGAGAAGGGCCTGAGTTTCGACATCGACGTGAGTGCTGGCACGCCATCCCCCGTCATCACCGATCCGGGCCGCGTGCGACAGGTGCTGTTCAACCTCGTGGGCAACGCCGTCAAGTTCACCGAGACGGGATCGGTGTGCGTGGCCGTCTCGTGTGACGGTGTCGACGCCGGACGGGCAACGTTGCGCCTCACCGTCACCGACACGGGTATCGGGATCCCGGAGGACAAGCAGCCGCTGCTGTTCGAGAAGTTCATGCAGGCCGATGCGTCCACCACGCGTCGCTTCGGCGGTACGGGACTCGGTCTGGCCATCTCGAAGGGGCTGGTCGACGGGCTCGGCGGAACCATTGGGGTGACGAGCGCCGTGGGCGAGGGCTCGTGCTTCTGGTTCACGATCGTCGCGCCCATCGCCGTTGCTCCGGCAGCGTCGCGCGACGTGTCGTGGTCGCTGGCGTCGTTGGCGATGCCGGCGCCTGCCGGACGGCCTGATGTCGCTGCGGTCGAGCCGTCGCGCCGCGTGCTCGTGGCCGAGGACAACCCGGTCAACCAGCGCGTGGCCGTGGCGATGCTGGAGAAACTCGGATACGCGGCCGACGTGGCGGGAGACGGCCACGAGGCCGTGAGGATGGCGCGGGCGACGCGCTACGCCGTCATCCTGATGGACTGCCACATGCCGGGCCTCGACGGTTACGAGGCCACACGACAGCTCGAACGCCTGCTGCCGGCCGGGAATCGGCCACCGGTCGTGGCCATGACGGCCGCCGGGATCGAGGGCGCCCGTGAGCGCTGCCTGTCCGCGGGGATGGCCGACTACCTGCTCAAGCCCGTCGAACTGCCGAAGCTCCGCGCGATGCTCGAGCGCTGGGTCGAGCAACCCGCCCTGCGCTGACGGCATCGGCCTGTCAACCTCTTGCCGCCGTTCGCGTAATACCCGGCATGATGACCCGGGCTTTCCTGCTCTCCTCGCGCCTGCGCCACGTCGTATTCGCGGCGGTGTGCCTGTCTGCGGCCCCCGCGCCTGTCTGCGCGCAGCGCGCGGCCGCCCAGCCGGCGACGCTGCCCCCGCAGCTTTTCGAGCGTGGCGCCGAACAGGCGCCGCTTCCTGCCTCCGATCAGCGCGCCGACGACACGCGCAACCAGCTCAGGGAGTTGCTCCAGCAGCACCCGCCCGCCGTGCGCGAGGTGCTCCAGCGCCAGCCCACGCTGCTGACCAACGCCGACTACCTTGCGCCGTATCCGCGGCTGGGCGCGTTCATCGCCGCGCACCCCGAGATCGTGCGGTCGCCGGGGTATTTCCTGGGCGAACCGCAGGGCGAGATGCCCGACGACAGCGGGCGTTGGATGTGGCGGGAGTTGTTGAGTGCGCTGTCGGCCGGCACCGTCATGCTCGGCGTCTGCCTCGCCTTCGGTTGGCTCGTACGGACGGCGCTCGATCACAGGCGTTGGCAGCGCGTGGCGAAAGTGCAGGTCGAGACGCATACCAAGCTGCTCGACAGGATGACGACGTCCGAGGATCTGCGCAGCTATATGGAGTCTGATGCCGGACGACAGTTCCTCGAATCGGCACCGATCAGGCTCGACGGCCGCCCCACGCCGCTTGCGGCTCCCGTCAGCCGTATCCTGTGGTCGGTGCAGGTAGGCGTCGTGGCGGTGTGCGCCGGTGTGGCGCTCCAGTTCGTGACGCGCAGCGCGATCGACGATGTGGCGCAGCCGCTCCGTGTGCTGGGCGTGCTCGTCACGGCCATCGGATGCGGGTTCGTGCTGTCGGCGGGGATTGCCTACGCCCTGTCGCGCAAGCTCGGATTGCTGCGCGAGACGGAGACGCCGGCCAGTGCGCCGTGGCCGCAGGCCTGACATGACCGACGCCCGCATCGACGCCCTCGCGCTCACTGCCGCAGCCACCAGCGACGACACGTTCGTGCTGCGCGAAGACGAGTTCAGGCTGCTGTACGACAGGACCTCTCGGCCGCTCTGGGTGTATCTGCACAGGCTGACGCGGGACGCGCACGCGGCTGACGACCTGCTCCAGGAGACGTACTTCCGCTTCCTGAGGACGCCGGGACGCTACCAGGACGATCGGCACGAGCGCAACGCGCTGTATCGCATCGCCACCAACCTCGCGCACGACAGTCGCCGCCGGTTCCGTCCGGCGACGGTGTCGATCGAAGAGCCCGCGGGCAGCGCGCTGCAGGGCCCGCCCGATGCCGTCCACAGCAGCGACGCTCGCGCCGACGTCCGCCGCGCGCTCGCGCGCCTGGCCGATCGCGATCAGCAGTTGCTCTGGCTCGCGTACGCGGAGGGCTCGTCCCACGAGGAGATCGCGGCGTCGCTCGGCCTGCGCACCAACAGCGTGAAGACGATGCTGTTCCGCGCGCGTCAGCGCCTCGCGGCATTGCTGCCGGGAGGCATGGCGCGGGGAGGAGGCCGGTGATGACGCACCCATGCACCAACGAAGAGGCAGTGCTGGCCGCGGCGCTGGCGCCACCTGATGTGCCCATCGCCGACGAGGCGACGGCACACATGGCGGAGTGTGATTCGTGTCGCGAGTTGTTCCTCCTCGCCACGACGCTGCGCGACGACAGGAGCGCGGCCATCGCCGACGCGCACGTGCCGTCGGCGGGGCAGACGTGGTGGCGTGCGGGGATTCGCGCACGTCAGGAGGCCGCCGCGGCCGCAGGCCGCCCCATCACCGTTGCGACGGGCCTGGCCGCGGCCTGTGTCGTCGGCCTGCTGTTGTCGGTGACGGGCGCGCTCGCGTGGTGGCTGCGCGCGGCGCTGGCGCCTGCCGCGCGTGTCCTGCTCGACGCGAATCCGTCGGCATGGGCGATGCCGACGGGCATGTGGCTGGTGGTCTGTGTGGTCGCGCTCGTCGCGATGCTGGCCGCTCCGGTGGTGCTCTACGTGGCCACCCGCGAGGACTGATCGAGCCGGACCGAGACGTGCGTGATTGAGGCAGGCTGGCCTTCGATGGCGATGGCCCCGAACACACGGGGGTGCTCCGGCGGTCTGATGTCGCGCACGAAGAGCGCTTCAGGATGCCCGTTCAGCGTGACGGCGCGCCAGCCGTCGCTGTCGGGCGGCGCGTCGACGCGCACGTCGAGTCCGCCGCGCAACCCCGTTCCCGTTGCCTTGAGCACGGCTTCCTTGCGCGTCCACCACTGGTGGAAGAGCGACATCCGTTCGTCGGCCCCGCATCGCGCCAGGGCCTCGTATTCCTCGGGCGCATAGAACCGCTTCGCGATCGCGAGGAGGTTCCGTCGCGCATCCACGCGCTCCACGTCGATGCCGATTGGACCGGCATCGCAGACCGCCACGGCTGCCAGGCCGCCGCCATGCGCGACGCTCATGTGGAGTGGCTGCGGTCGTCCGTCTCGATACGTCAGCGCTGGCTTTCCTGATGGCAGCGTGACCCATGCGAACTCCGACGGCTCCGATCCCGGCGTGGGTGTGTCAGTGGCCGGGATGATCCGTTGCGTGGCGAGCATCCGCACGCCGACGTGCGCGGCCAGGAACAGCGGTCGTCCGATGGCGTGGAGCGCGTGCCAGCGCGCCAGTTCGCCGGCATCCAGGACTTCCGGCACCCAGTCGGGTTCGCCTTCGATGCCTCGGACGAACGCGATGTCGATTCGAGGCGGCAGCGCGTGCACGGGGACAGGGTACTATGCGGGCGCGATGTCCACGCTGCATCTGCCGTGGGACGACAAGGTCCCGGCAGAGGAGCCCGCTGTCGCCGGGGGCCGCCCTGTCCTGACGGCCATACACGGTGCGAGTCATGTGCGCCTGGCCGCGGTACGGCGCCATGTGCTCGCGCATCTCGGCACCGGCTGCCGCGTGCTCGCCCCCACGCACGAGCAGGCGCACGACGTGGTGCGTCACGTGCTGGCCGGTGAGCCCGCCACGATCGGCGTCGAGCGGGCAGGGTGGGTCGGCTACACCGTGCGTCTGGCCACGCCGTCCCTCATCGCGAGCGGCCTCACGCCCGTCTCTTCTCTCGGCTTCGACGCGATCGTCGCCCGCGTCGTCGGGCGCGCATGCGAACGTGACGCGCTCGCGCACTTCGATCGGGCCAGCCGCCATCCGGGCTTCATCGCGGCGCTCGCCAAGACGATGAGCGACGCGCGCCTGGCCGCGCTCGTTCCCGCCAGCCTCGACGACGGGACGGCGAGGGGGAAGGATCTCGCGTGGCTGCTCGCCGCGATCGAGGACGCGCTGGCGGAGCTGGGACACGCGGACAGGGCAGGCGTGCTGACGCGCGCCGCCGCGGCGGTGCATCGCGGAGACGCTCCCGATCTCGACATCCCGCTCGCGCTCGTCGACATCGGGCTGGCGAGTCGTCTCGACGTGGCGCTGGCGTCGGCGCTCGTCGCGCGCAGTTCCGCCGCGTGCATCGCTGGACCCGATGGCGACACGTGGCTCGCGCGACTGCTGGCGGATCTGCCGGACGTGCGCGATGCGGTGCAGCCTGCCGACCACAGGGACACGCCGGACGCCCTGCGGCGCGTCCATCTCGGTCTGTTCGAGCCGTCGGATCCCGCGAGTGTGGAGCGCGCTGGTGACGCCTCGGTCGACTTCCTGTCCGCACCGGGGGAAGGGCGCGAGTGCGTCGAGGCCGTACGCATGGTTCTCGCGCACGCGGAGCAGGGGACGCCGTTCGACCGCATGGCGGTGGTCATGCGCGCACCGGAGCTCTACGCGAGTCATCTCGAAACGGCCCTGCGTCGCGCGGACATCCCCGCCGTCTTCGGACGTGGCACTCGTCGCCCCGATCCGGCGGGACGCGCGATGCTCGCGGTGCTCGCGTGCGCGTCCGAGGATCTGTCGGCGCGTCGTTTCGCGGAATACCTGTCGCTCGGGCAGGTACCAGTGGTGACAAGGGCGCCGACAGAGCCCGTGCCTGACGAGACGGAGACCTTGGGCATGCGCGAGATGGCCGGAGCGCCGGAGATCGACGCTGTCGAGCCGCTCGACGCGCCAGAGATGGGTGCGCGGCGTCGTCTCTCACCTTGGCGTTGGGAAGCCATCCTGAACGATGCGCAGGTGATCGGCGGTGCCGATCGCTGGCGTCGTCGGTTGGAGGGCCATCGCGAGCAGCTGAAGGTGCGCGCCGATGCCGCGTTGAAGGACGATCCGAGTTCGTCGCGCCACGCGTCGCTCATGCGACAAGTGGCGTGGACGGACGAACTGCTCGCGTTTGCCGGCTCGGTGATGGGCGAGATGGCCGCATGGCCGGACGTGGACGACTGGGGCGGCTGGATCGCGCGGTTGTCCGCGCTCGCGCCCCGCGTCGTTGCGCGGCCCGATCGCGTGCTGGCGGTGCTCGCAGAGCTCCAGCCGCTCGCCGGTGTCGCCGACGTGAGCCTCGACGAGGTGCGGGACGTGTTGCGCGACCGCCTGACGCAGCTTGCCGTGCCGCCGCCTGCGCCCAGGTACGGCAGTCTCTTCGTCGGCACACCCGATCAGGTACGCGGCCGGACGTTCGATGTCGTGTGCGTACTCGGCCTGTCCGAGCGTGTGTTCCCGCAGCGCAGCCGCCAGGATCCCCTGCTGCTCGATCGCGAGCGCGCGCAGGTGTCGCCCGACCTGCCGACAGACGATGCGCGCGTGGCAGCGGAACGTCTTCAGCTGCGTCTGGCGGCGGGAGCAGCGGCCCGCGCGCTGGTCGTGTCGTACGCGTCGATGGAGACAGCGCAGGCCCGTCCGCGTGTGCCGTCGTTCTACGCCATCGACGTGCAACGTGCCGTCACGGGGCGCGTGCCGGGCTACGAGTCGCTGATGCGTGAAGCGCAACAGCGGAGTGGTGCGCGGTTGTCGTGGCCCGCGCCGCAGGATCCCACATCGGCCATCGACGCGGCCGAGCATGACCTCAGCATGCTCCAGCGCTATCTGCACGGGCCGGGCACCGACATCGCCGGACGCGCCCGCTACCTCTTCGAGCTGAATCCGGCGCTGCGCCGATCGCTGCTCGCGCGACATCAGCGACTCGCGCGCGCGTGGTCGCCGCACGACGGACTCGTCGCGGCGCCCGAGGCGCTCGCGGCGCATCGGCTGCAGGCGCGCGCGTACTCGGCGTCTGCGTTGCAGCGCTTCGCGTCATGTCCGTATCAGTTCTATCTGTCGACGATCCTGCGGCTGCAGCCGCGTGAAGAGGCTGCGCCGCTCGTCACGCTCGATCCACTCACGCGCGGCTCGATGGTGCACGAGATGCTGGCCGAGATCATGCGCGAGCTGATCGCGCGTGACTGGGCGCCGCTTCCCGACGCGCATGTGATGGAGGCGCAGGCCGTTGCCGATCGGTTCGTCACGCGCATCGCCGGCGAGTATCAGGATCGCCTCAGTCCACCGATCGTGCGCGTGTGGGAAGACGCCGTTGCGGCAATTCGGCGCGACATCCACGAGTGGATTCGCCGCCTGCCGGCAGACGGTGCGCGATGGACACCCGCGCGCGTGGAGATTGGCGTCGGGTTCAGCGGTGGATTCGGTCGCGACGAGGCCAGCCATCGCGAGGACGTGATCCTGCCCGACGGCACTCGCCTGCACGGCGTGGTCGACCTGCTCGAACGCGGCGGCGACGCGGAGTGGCGCATCACCGACTACAAGACGGGGCGGCATCGGCTACCGGATTCCGCTGTGGTCAACGGTGGTCGCACGCTGCAGCCGATCCTCTACGCGATGGCTGTCGAAGCCGCGTTCGGCGGACACGTTGTGGCATCCCGTCTCTACTACTGCACCGAAGACGGCGGGTTCGAGGACCATCCGTGGGCGGTTGCCGGTGTCGTGGGTGAGCAGACGCGCCAGCAGGGGCTCGAGGTGCTGGCCATCATCGATCACGCCATCCAGGACGGCCGGCTGCCTGCGGCACCGGCCGACGAGGCGTGTACGTGGTGCGACTTCGCGACGGTCTGCGGCCCCGGGGCGCAGGGCGTGCCCGCACGCAAGGACGCGCGCGCGCTGACGGAGCTGCGACTCCTGCGGAGAATGAAGTGACGCGCGATCGACGCACGCTCGTCGACGATCCCGATCGGCAGCGTATTCGCAACGACCTCGACACGACGCTCGTCGTCGAAGCGGCTGCGGGCACCGGCAAGACAACGGAGCTCGTGGCGCGCATGGTGAACACGCTCGCGGAAGGCCGCGCGCGCATCGGCGAGATCGTGGCCGTGACGTTCACCGAGAAAGCCGCGGGCGAATTGAAGCTGCGCCTGCGTGAGGAGATCGAACTGGCACGCGAGCGCCGCGAGGGCGATGCGCGCACACGCCTCGAAG
Source organism: Acidobacteriota bacterium (assembly GCA_020845575.1). Taxonomy (NCBI): domain Bacteria; kingdom Pseudomonadati; phylum Acidobacteriota; species Acidobacteriota bacterium. Next base: position 185,298 of record JADLFL010000012.1, read on the forward strand.
ACGCGCTTGCGCACCTGGAGGACGCGCACGTCAGCACCATCCACGGATTCTGCGCCGATCTCCTTCGCGAGCGGCCCGTCGAGGCAGACGTCGATCCGCGCTTCGAAGTCCTGCTGGAGCCCGTGGCGGTGCAGCTGCTCGATGCCGTGGTCGACGAGTGGTTGCGCGAGAACCTCGAAGCGCCGACCGAAGGCGTGCGGCGCGTGCTCCGCCGTGCGCACCGCGACGAGGAGGGCGAAGCCGGTCCGCGAGCGGCCCTGCGAAAGGCCGCGCACGCGCTCGCCGAGTGGCGGGACTTCGACGCCGCGTGGCGGCGCGATCCGATAGATCGCCGCGCGCTCATCGTCTCGGCGCTCGACGCGATTCACGCATTCGCGGCCGTCACCGAGAAGGGCCCCAGAGGCGACAACTTCCGCATCGACACCGCACCCATTCGTCGATTCAGTCGACGGCACGCCGCGTCGATTCCCGAGGGGCCACCCGGCGAGGATGCGCTCGATGCCATCGAGGCGCTGCTCGATCCGCTGCTGCGCGACAAGGCGTTCACGCGTTGTCGAACGGGGTTCGGCAGCACGTTCGCCGAGGGCATGCCGCGCGCCGACGTGAAGGCGGCTCACGCGCAGTTGAAGGTGCTCCTCCAGGAGACGACGATGGCGCTCGGTGCCGACCTGGCGGCGTGTCTCCAGCGTGAGCTGCAGCCGTGCCTGCTGCGATACGAAGCAGCCAAGCAGGCGCGCGGCGCGCTCGACTTCACGGACCTGCTGACGCGCGCCCGCGACCTGCTGCGCGACAACGCCGGCGTGCGCGTCGATTTCCAGCAGCGCCACCGCCGCTTGTTCGTCGACGAGTTCCAGGACACCGACCCGATCCAGGCCGAGATCCTCCTGCTGCTCGCGGCAGACGATGTCGGCCAGTCCGACTGGACGCGTGTCACGCCCGTCCCCGGCAAGCTCTTCATCGTCGGCGACCCGAAGCAGGCGATCTACCGCTTCCGCCGCGCAGATGTCGATACGTACTGGCGCGTGAAGACGCAGTTGCTGGCCACGGGCGGGCACGCATGTCAGTTGCGCACGTGCTTCCGCAGCGTGCCGGCGCTGCAGCGAGCCGTGAATCACGTGTTCGCGCAGGTGATGCAGGGAGGTGTCGACGCCTCGCAGGCCGACTACGTGGCGCTCGAACCCGTTCGCGATGATGCCGTCGGGCAGCCGGCTCTCGTGGCGCTGCCGGTGCCGCGACCGTATGGCTCGAAGTACATCAGTCACGACGCGATCGAGGCATCACTGCCTGACGCGACGGGCGCGTTCATCGAGTGGCTGATCCAGGAGAGCGGTTGGACGGTGTCCGAACGCGCACCGGGCGGTGGAGAGCGGCGCGTACCGATTCAGGCGCGGCACATCGCGATCCTCTTCCGCCGCTTCACGAGTTGGGGCGTCGACGTCACGCGTCCGTACGTCGAGGCGCTGGAGTCGCGGCAGGTGCCGCACCTGCTCGTGGGCGGCCGCAGCTTCCACGAACGCGAAGAGGTGGACGCGCTGCAGGCGGCGCTCTGCGCGATCGAGTGGCCGGATGATGAGTTGTCGGTGTACGCGACGTTGCGCGGCGGCTTCTTCGCGTTCCCCGACCACGAACTGCTCGCCTATCGCGACGCGCATCACGGTCGCCTCGACCCGATGGCCCCGGCGACCGCTCTGCCTTCTGATTCCGATCCGTCCGAGTCCGGTAGGGGCGACGCATGCGTGGCCCCTGCGACGGGAGGAGACTCTGCTCGTTCGACGGAGGGCATCGATGATGCCCTGCGACTGCTGCGATCGCTGAACCGCGAGCGCAATCGCGTTCCCGTGCAGGACACGCTGCAGACGCTGCTGCGCGCGACGCGGGCGCAGGCAGGACTCGCGCTGAGACCGGGAGGAGAACAGGCGCTGGCGAACGTGCTGCACGTGGTCGAGCTCGCGCGGCAGTATGAAGCGAGGGAAGGCGCGTCGTTCCGCGGCTTCGTGCAGCAGTTGCTCGACAGGTCGTATACCGAGGCGGCCGAGACGCCGATCCTCGAAGAGGGCAGCGACGGCGTGCGGGTGATGACGGTGCACAAGGCCAAGGGCCTCGAATTCCCCGTCGTGATCCTGGCCGATATCACGTGCCGGCTGGCGTCCGATCGACCCACGCGCGCACTCGTGCCGTCGCGTGGAGCGTGCGTGCAGACCATCGCGGGCTGCACGCCCATCGAACTCGTGGAATTGCGCGACGTGGAAGTGGCGCGCGATCGCGCCGAAGGGCACAGGCTTGCGTACGTCGCGGCGACGCGCGCGCGCGACCTGCTGGTGATCCCCGGCGTGGGCGACCAACCGTACCCGAATCCGCGACAGGGCGAGAAGTGGATCGACGTGATGAATCGCGCGATCTATCCCGACATGCCCTGGCCGGCGCCGCAGGACGCGATCGGCTGTCCGCCGTTCGGGCGCGACACCGCGCTCGAACGATCCGACGATCCCATCGCGGCGCACGCCACGCCCATCAGGCCAGGCCGCTACACGCTCGGCGAGCCAGGCGCCACCTTCGACGTCACCTGGTGGGATCCGTCGCGTCTGCACCTCGACGCGGTGATGGCCTTCGGTGAGCGGCAGCGCACGCTCATCGACAAGGCCGCTCCGGACGAGCGCGTTCGGGAGGGGCTCGAGGCGGTGGACTACTGGACGCAATTGCACGAGCGTCGGCTCGAACACGGCCGGCAGCCGTCGATGCGCGTCGCACGCGTGACGCAGGCAGCGAAAGAGAGCGAGCCGTCCGACGTGGACGTCGACGTCGTGTCAGTGGGATCGACGGCCCCTCGCAGCGGCGGACGCCTGTTCGGCGCCCTCGTTCACGAAGTGCTCGCCATCGTCGCGCTCGATGCGTCGGAGGCGGACATCGGGGCGGCCGTCGCGTTCAAGGCCCGAGTGCTTGGTGCGCATGGCGTCAATCACGCCACCGTCGCCGCCGTGGTCCGCGACACGCTGCGTCATCCGCTCGTCGACGCCGCTGCTCGCGCGCACCGCGCCGGACGCTGCCGCCGCGAGTCGGCCGTCACGCTGCGGCTCGACGATGGGACGTGGGTGGAGGGGCAGTTCGACCTGGCGTTCGAAGACGAGACGGGCTGGACGGTGGTGGACTTCAAGACCGATGCAGACCTCGACGCGTCGTTCGATGTGTACCGTCGGCAGGTAGGTCTCTACGCGCGCGCGATTGCCACGGCCACGGGCCGCCCGGCCCGCGCCGTCCTGATGCGTGTGTGAGGGGGCCGGCTCGCCGAGCCCGGCCCACCCGGAGGTCACGGCCGGTCGCCGCGCAGTTCTTCGTCGATCAACGTGACGAACGCCTCGATCGGCTGCGCTCCGCGAATTTCTCGTCCGTTCACGAAGAACCCGGGCGTGCTGTTGAGGCCCAGCGCCTCACCCTGAGCGATGTCCGTCTGGATCGCCACGCGGGCTTCGGAGCCCGCAAGGCATGCCGCGAACGCCTGCGCGTCGAGGCGGGCGGCCGACGCGAAGCGGGTCAGCGCCGCTTCGCTCGAATCGTTGCTCGTGTCGGCGTACACCGCGTCGTGGAACTCCCAGAACTTGCCCTGCCGCGCGGCGCACCACGACGCTTCCGACACGCGCCGCGCCTGCGGGTGAAGGCCATCGAGCGGGAGGTGCTTGTAGATCAGGCGCACCTTCCCCGGGTACTTGTCGAGCAGCGCCATCAGCGTCGGCTGCACACGACGGCAGAACGGGCAGTGGAAGTCCGAGTACTCGACGATGGTGACGGGGGCGGTTGCGGTGCCGCGGATGGGCGCGTCGGTGACGTCCACGTCGACGCGATGGACGGGTGGGGGCGTGAGGTGTACTTCGACCTTCGCGCTCGTCCGCAGACCGTCCACGACGGCCGCGCGCTGGGTGCTGACCTTCTGTTCCTGGAGGAACTCGCGAATCTGCGGGCGAAGCTGCGTCACGTCGCCGCGAATGCGCGCGCGGTTGGCCTCGATGAACGCGTCGATTTCCGCGTCGGTGACGGCCGTCACCTTGCTGCGGATCTCCGTCTGTTCGAAGACCTCGAACGCCTGTCCGCGACGTGTGGCTTCCGCTTCGAGCAGCCGCCGCTCGATGAGCGCCTCCACCTGTTGCTTGCGCAGCTCGTAGACCTGCTCCTCGAGTCGCGAGATCTCGAGGCCGGCCGCCTTGCGGACGTCGTCCTCCGTGATCGGGGTGCCGTTGACGGTGGCCAGGACCGTCGGTGAGCCGGGGGTCGTGCGTGAGGTCGCAGGTTGCGCCTCCGACGAGGGCGCGGCGGTACAGCCGCCGAGCAGGAACACCGCCATCAACATCCACGTGGAACGCATGCGAGCTTTCTTCCTGTGTGCCGGACGGTCAGGGCCGTGCGCGGCGCGAATCGTATCCGCGGGCCTGCAGGAGCTGCGGAAGGTTGTCGGGGCCGACCAGGTGCAGGGCCCCGACGGCAACGAAGATGATCTCATGCGGCGACGCGGTGTGCAGCGCGTCGATCCGGTCGGCCATGCGCCTGTTGCGCTTGATCAGGATTTCCTGCTCGACCTTGCGCGAGAGCGCCGGATCGCCAACGCCCTGGCTCATCGCCGTCGCCAGCTTCTCGTCATCTCCGGCAAGGTACCACTCCACCAGCGTGGCTCCGGGGATGGCAAGACCGCTCGCGCCGCCTTCGCGCAGCGCGTCGTCCATGAGCGTGGTCTGCTCCTCGAGCGTGAAGGCCTCGAAGGCGCCTACCTGCTCCGCCACGGTCTCGAGACCGCCGGCCTTCTTGCCCGCGGCCACGGCGTCGGCGTAGAGCTGGGCGTCGAGCGCCAGCCGTCCGGCCATCAGGTCGGGCAGGTAGTCGAGCGTGGCGAGCTGTGCAAGCGCGGCCCACGGCTTGAGGCGGTCGAGCAAGCCGGCGACCAGCGGGGCGACCTGCGGGGCCACGGGCGTGAGCGCGGAGCGCACGCGCGCATCGAGCCGCGCGAACCGTTCCTCGCCGAGGATGGTGCGCAGCCGCTGGCCCTCGGGCAGCATGAGCGCGGCTGCGAGTTCGGCCTGCTGCACTGTGTCGAACGCCACTTCGGTGACCACGCGATCGGACGCGTCGAACGCCTCGCGTACGGCCGGTGGCAGGGCGAGGACGCGCGCGTCAGGGACGTGGATGGTGCCGAAGAGCCAGAGTTGCTGGCCGTCGATGCGGACGTCCCACAGCAGCGGCGCGCGCACCGGGGCCGTGCTGGCCGCGGGACTCTCGCCCCACACAAGCAGCGCCATGAGCGCCACCGCCAGCGCCGCACTCATCGTCTGTCGTCCGCGCATCGAGGTTCTCATCCTGACACAGGTGCCTGTGCGGCCTCGACCGCCAGTCTGGCCGCCGCTCGTCCGGCACACGTGCCACTCGCCCATGACCATTGGAAGTTGAAACCGCCGATCCGGCCGTCCACGTCGCAGAGCTCGCCGCAGACGAACACGCCGGCGTGGGTCCGTGCTTCGAGGTTCGCCGTAAGGGCCGACAAGGGGACGCCGCCTGCCGTGACTTCGGCGACCTCGAATCCGCGCGTGCCGGTAATCGGCAGGCGACTGGCAGTGGCCACGGTCACGAGCCGGCGACGCGCTTCGCGCGTCAGGGTCGCGCCCGACTGCTCGGGATCGACATCAGCCATCCCGCACAACGCCGCAGCCAGTCGATCGGGCAGCGCCGGCGCGAACACACGCCTCACCGGTCGATTCCCGTGCGCCTGCAGCCGCCTGTCGAAATCCTCCGGCGTGCTCGCCTTCCGTCCTTCGTCCTGGCCCGGCCCTTCAATCCCTCCCACCCAATCCACCAACAACCCTGCGTCCGGATCGTCCTCGAGCGCGGCCTGCCACACGCGGCTGACGTCGAGCACGGCCGGCCCCGAGATGCCCTGATGCGTGCAGAGCAGGGCGCCGCTCACGGTATGGAGGCGCCGGCCCGTCCCCGACACGACGGTGAGGCGCACGTCCGTCGCAAGCCCCGACAACGCGCGCAGCGGGTGGCCGTCTGGCAGCGTCAGCGGCACGAGCGCGGGGAAGGTCCGCGGCGTCAGCGGCAGGCCGAGGCTCCTGGCCAGCGCATACCCCGCGCCATCGGAGCCCGTCTTCGGCACGCTCCTGCCCCCCGTCGCCAGCACCACGGTGCGCACGGCGAGCGTGTCGTCGCCGTCGCGCGTGCGCGTCACCACATGGAAGCCACCAGCCCCATCGTTCCTGACGGCCGTCACGCGAGCCGGATGCCGGAGTTCCACGCCGGCCCGACGCGCGGCGCCCGTGAGCGCGTCGAGGACGTCGCTGGCCCGGTTCGATGCGGGAAACAGCTTGCCTGTCGATTCCCTGACGAGCGTGACGCCTTCGGCCTCGAAGAACGTGCGCGTGGCTTCGACGTCGAACGCGCGGAGGACGCGGCGGATGGCCGCCGGCGACGACCCATGGAAGTCGCGCTCGTTCACGGCGTGATGCGTGACGTTGCAGCGCCCGCCGCCGGCAATCAGGATTTTCGCGCCGAGACGGACGGCACCATCGAGCGCGATGACGCGAATACCGGGCGACTGACGGGCGGCGGCGATGGACGCCATGAGCCCCGCGGCACCGGCACCGACCACCGCGACAGCGGCATTTTTCATCCTTAACAATCTTTTTACCGGCACTTGACCACTGCCGGGCCTCGAGGATCGTCCAATGGTTTCGAGCCCAAGGGAAGGGGCGTTCGTGAAGGGACAGGGCAGACAGATGCAGAACACGATGATGCGGACCGCGGCGCTTGCCGCGTTGATGGGCGTGATGGGAGCGGGCAGCGTGCTGGCACAGGCGCCGGCAGCCGACCCCGCGGCGCAGCAGGCCGTGGCCACCAAGGGCGATCCGGAGAAGGCGCAGGCGGTGCTTGCCGCGGTCGCCAAGGCGATGGGCGGCGACAAGGTCACCAACCTCAAGTCGTTCACTGCCGAAGGCGAGTACCGCCGCGTGATGGGTGAGCGCGAGATGACGGGTGGTCTCGAGCTCGCGGGTCTCAACCCCGATGCGTTCCAGGTTGCCACCGACATCACGCTGCCCAACGGCATGGCCGGGCCGCGGATCACGCAGACCATCAAGGGTGCCGATGCGTTCCGCGAGTCCACGGGGGGCGGCGGGTTCATGATGCGCATGGGACCGGGTGGTCCAGGCGGTCCTGGCGGCGGTCCGGGTGGCCGGGGCAGACGTGGTGGCCCTGGCATGGGCATCGAGATGGGCGGACCGCGTCAGCAGGACCCGTCGGTGGGCATCAAGGCGGACCTGTATCGGACGCTGCTGGGGATCCTGCCGACCTCGCCGGTACTGTCGGAACTCACGTTCGCGCACGTGGCCGAAGCCGAGGCACCGAGCGGCGTGGCCGACGTCATCGACATCACCGGGCCCGACAACTTCCGCGCCCGGCTTTTCGTGGATCAGGCCGAGCATCGTCCGCTGATGCTCAGCTACATGATGCGGCAGCCCCGCATCCGCCAGATGGCGCCGCCCCCGCAGTTCAAGACCGACGAGGAGCGCCGCGCGTACTTCGAGGACATGCGGAAGAAGTTCGAGGCCGAGCCTCCGCCGCCGCTGGTCGAGGCCAACGTGTTCTTCAGCGACTACCGCAAGGTCGATGGCGTGCTGCTGCCCCACAAGATCACCCGTCAGGTCGAGGGCAAGGTGCAGGAGGAGTGGACCATCGAGAAGTACAAGCTCAACACAGCCGTGAAGGCCGATCGGTTCCAGAAGAAGGCGAGCAACTGAGATGAAGTTTCTTCGAGTTCTCCTGGCGGCCCTCGTGGTTGCCGGGAGTGCCGTGACGGCGTCCGCACAGGAGCGTCCCGGCACGCTGAGCATCACCGTGTACGACACGACGGGCGCGGCCATCGCCGCCGCCAGCGTCACCCTGACCCGGCCTGACGGCACGGTGACCGAACAGCTCGCCGACGAGAAGGGCGTGGCGACGTTCGCCGCGCTCGTGCCCGGTCGCTACGCTGTCGTTGCCGAGTTCCCCGGCTTCGATCCGTCCGCGGCGTCGGACCTCCAGGTGCGCGCCGGCCGCACGACGCGCCAGGACGTGACCCTGGAGATTGCCGGCTTCGTGGAGCAGGTGGACGTGGAGCAGGACACGACCGATCGCGTCCTGACCGAAGCGTTCTCCACGTCGTTGAGCGCGTCGCAGATCGAGGCGCTCGCCGACGATCCCGACGAGATGGCGCAGCAGCTCGAACAGCTCGCCGGGCCAGGCGCGCGCATCCGCGTCAACGGCTTCGAGGGTGGGCAGCTCCCGCCGAAGTCGCAGATCCGCGAGATCCGCTTCAGGTTCGATCCGTTCGCGGCCGAGAACCACGATGCCGGCTTCCCGCGCGTGGACATCGTCACGCGTCCGGGCAACGGCCCGATTCGCAACAACATGAACGTCGCGTTCCGCGACAACCAGCTCGATGCGCGCAACGCGCTCGCCGACGCCAAGGGCGAGGGTCGGACGTACAGGTACGGCTGGTCGATCGATGGACCCATCGTGAAGGGGCGCACGGGCTTCTCGCTGAACGTCCGAGGCAACAACGTGTACGACGTGCAGAACCGCGTCGCCACGACGCCCACGGGCCTCTTCAACGGACTCGTCACGCAGCCGTCAGACCGTTACAGCTTCGACTTCAACATCGAGCACGTCCTCACGAAGACCCACACGCTGCGCTTCTCGTTCGACCGCGACACCAACAGCGCGACGAACCTGGGTATCGGCGAGTACGACCTCGATTCGAGGGCCTACAGCCGTGACGGCTTCACGAACAGACTGCGCGTCTCCGACTCGGGGACGTTTGCCAACAAGTACCTGAACGAGATCCGCGTGCAGTATTCGTGGCAGGAGAGCTCGTCCACCTCGGTCAGCGACGCTGTCACGGTTCGCGTGCAGGATGCGTTCACCGATGGTGGTGCGCAGGTGCAGGGCGGCAGGCGGTTCTGGGAACTGCGCGTGGCCGACAACCTCGATATCCCCGTGGGCAAGAAGCACAGCATGCGCACGGGCTTCGAGCTCGAGACGGGCAACTACATCGGCGACGAACTGCGCAACTTCGCGGGCACGTTCACGTTCCCGTCGATGGACGCCTACTACGCGAATCAGCCCAACAACTACACGGTGCGCCTTGGTGACCCGTACGTCGAGTACCGCAACACGCAACTCGGGCTGTTCGTGCAGGACGACTATCGATTCCGCAAGAACCTCCTGCTGTCGTTCGGCGCGCGCTACGAAGTGCAGTCGCTCGTGGCAGACAAGCTCAACGTCGCGCCGCGCGCGGGCATGACGTGGTCGCCGTTCAAGAGCAACAAGACCACGATCCGCGCGGGGGCAGGGCTGTTCTACGACTGGTACGAGACGAGCGTGTACGAGAGCGCGCTGCGTCAGGACGGCACGCATCAGTACGACGAGATCGTGCGCAACCCGGGGTTCCCGAATCCGTACGACGGCGGAACGGCAGTGCCGGTGAACGCGAGCATCGTGCGGATGGCGCCGGACCTCGACATGCCGACGGTGCGCCGCTACTCCCTGGGCGTGGACCAGCAGCTCACGGGATGGCTGCGGCTGCGCGCCAACTACTTCAACCAGCACGGCTGGAACCAGTTCCGATCGCGCAACCTGAACGCGCCGGTTGACGGCGTGCGTCCGGACCCGACGCTCGGCAACATCACGTATCTCGAGTCGACGGGCGCCGCAGACAGCCAGGGCCTCGACCTGAACGTGAACTTCAACTATCAGCCGCGCCGGCTGTTCGGCAACATCGGCTACATGATTGGCGAGCGGAAGAACTACACCAACGGCGCGCTCACGCTGCCGGTGGACAGCAACAACCTCGAAGCCGAGTGGGGGCCTGCCGGCGACGACATCCGGCATCGAATCTTCGCGTTCGTCAACACGGACCTGTTCCTGGGCCTGCGGGCGACGATCAACTATCGGGCGATGTCAGGGCGTCCGTACACCATCACGACGGGCCTTGATACCAACCAGGATGGCGTGATCAACGAACGGCCCGAAGGCGTGGGACGCAACAGCGAACGCCTGCCGTGGCAGAGCAACACCGACCTGCGTCTCAGCTGGACGCGTGGCTTCGGCGCACGTCGCGGTGGAACCGGTGGAACCGGCGGCCCAGTGGTGATTGCGGGCGGACCGGGCGGCGGTGGACCTGGCGGCGGTCGTGGCGGCGGCGGGTTCGGTCCGATGGGCGGCAACGACCGTGCGATGCAGCTCGAGGTCTACCTGCAGGCGTTCAACGTGTTCAACCAGGTGAACTACGTCAACTACGTGTCCGTGCTCTCGTCGAACCGCTTCGGCGTCCCCACGGCCGCCATGGCGGCCCGCCGGTTCGAGACGGGCATGCGCATCAGGTTCTGACCGATCTCTCGACGAACACCTTCCCCTTCCCTTGTTCGTCGGAGTGCTGCGGGCGGGACCGGCTCACACCGGTCCCGCCTGTTGCGTCACTGCCCGCACATGACAGGTCAGCTCGGCGGGAGCGTTTCGAGCACGATCTCCACGGTCTTGGCGGCGTAGATCTTCCGCTTCACGTAGCGGAACATCACCACGATCTCGCCCTCCTCGCCCGGGTCGAGATCGCCGAGGTGATTGCTCTCGCTCGCGGCGATCACCGCACCCCTCTCGTCGTAGAGGACGATGGCGATGCCGAAGTCCAGAGCCTTGGTACCCGCGTTCTTCACGGCGAGGAAGGCCTGCGGGCCTTTGCCAGACTTGAACGGATTGAACTTGATCCCGCCTTCGAGGCTGAAGCGGATCGTGCTCACCTCCACACCCTGGACGACGAGCTTGACGGGCACCGTGTCGCTGCCGTCGAAGCGCACCTTCTTCGAGTCCGTCTCGGCATGAGCGCCGGGGACGGCGAGCACCAGCGTGAAAGCGGCGACGCACGCGCCAAGGGCAGCGCGAGCGGAAGCGAACGAAGCAGACGTGGACATGGTCATGGTGGATTCAGGCAGGACGTCGCCCGCATGGCCGACAGTACCAGACAACGCCGCCATCCGAACTCATCTGCGGCTGAACGCTTCGTACTGATCGGTGGCGATGAAGTCCACGCGGGCTTCGCGCGCGGCCTGCCACCGCAGCCTCGCGTTCGCCTCGCTGCCGAAGTTGTACGTCCGCGACCAGCCCTGGCGTGACGCCTCGTCGGCGGGGTGTCCGTTGAGCGTGTAGAAGCGGATGAACAGCCCCTGCCCGTGGGCACGCGTCACGAGCGCGTCGAGCCGCGTGCGATCGGCGGCCGTCCAGTCGCCGGCCTTCGTCGGGCCGCCTGACTCGACGACCAGCCACGGGAAGTTGACCCAGCGGCGATAGTTGGTGGCGCGCGCCGGCATCAGGACCTCCGGTGCCGTCGTGCCGAGCGCGAGCGTGCGCTGCTCGCTGGTGAGTTCGGGCGTGGCGGGCGCTTCATACGCGCCGAACAGCCTGATGCGATCGCCCGGAGCGATGGCATCGTGGAAGCTTCGCTGCTGGCCGTCGTTGCTGCCGGTGAGCACCAGCAACGGACCGACGGTGAACGGCTCGGGACGTTCGGGTGTGGCGGTGCGCGGCGCCGTCGTGAGCCACGCGTCGTGCGCGGTCAGGAGCTCGAGCACGCGGGCGTGGTGCGCGGGCTCGTTCGTCTTGAAATCGAGGTTCAGCACGATGAGCGGCCACGTCTCGCGCCGGTTCTCCTCGAGCGCCCACCGCATCAGCGGCGCGATGGTTTTGAAGAAGTACGCCTCGAACGTGGCCGCGTCGGCCACCTTGTCCTCGTCGTGGCCCACCACCGACTCGCCCTTGCCGTCGGACCCCACGCGCCAGATCAGGTCCTGTTCGATGGCCACCGGCAGCCCCGTGGCCAGGCCTCGCGTGATGCGGTCCGCGAACCGACCTTCATACGGATACGCGTTGTGCGCGTCGAGCAGGACGCGCGCGCCGGGTACCAGCGTGGGCGTCTGCGCGTGCGGCACTGCCAGCATCAGGCATCCGAGGGCGAGAACGATGCCGCGGGTGAGGCCGTGGAGGCGAGGTTGCATGGCGGAAAGTGTAGACCCGGACATGCCGCGATGCCGCGGATGCCGACAGCCATGCCCTCCAGTCCCGCCGCGTCGTGCCGATTGGGGACGTGAGATGGCTTCCGTTGCTCCCGCGCCCACGCCGATCGTCCAGGAACCCCCGATCAACCGCCTGTTCCGCCTGATGGTGCAGACAGGGGCCTCGGACCTGCACCTGAGTGTCAGCGTGCCGCCGATGGTGCGCAAGGACGGCAGGATGGCGCCCGTCGAGGAAAGCGCGCCGCGATTGACGGCCGACGACATCCGGCGTCTGCTCGGGCCCATCACGCCCGAGAAGAACCGCACCGAGTTCGAGCGGCGCCACGACACCGACTTCGCCTACGAGATCCAGGGGCTGGCGCGCTTCCGCGCCAACATCTTCATGGATCGCAAGGGCATGGGCGCGGTGTTCCGCGTCATCCCGAGCCAGATCCTCACCGCGGAGCAGCTCGGACTGTCGTCGCATCTGCTGCAGTTGTGCCACTTGAGCAAGGGGCTCGTCCTCGTGACGGGACCGACAGGTTCGGGCAAGTCGACCACGCTCTGCGCGATGGTCGACTACATCAACAGGACGCGCCAGGATCACGTCATCACGATCGAGGATCCGATCGAGTTCGTTCACGAGAACAAGCAGTGCCTCATCAACCAGCGTGAGGTCCACACGCACACGGACGGCTTCAAGGACGCGCTGCGCGCGGCGCTGCGCGAGGATCCCGACATCGTGCTCGTCGGCGAGATGCGCGACCTCGAGACGGTGGCTATCGCCATCGAGACGGCGGAGACCGGGCACCTCGTGTTCGGCACGCTGCATACGAGCACCGCGGCGTCGACGGTGGACCGCATCATCGACCAGTTCCCAGCCGACAGGCAGAGCCAGATCCGCGTGATGCTCAGCGAGTCGCTGAAGGGCGTCGTGGCGCAGACGCTCTGTCGCAAGGTCGGCGGCGGCCGGATCGCGGCCCTCGAGACGCTGATCGTCAACACCGCGATCAGCAACCTGATTCGCGAAGGCAAGACCTTCCAGATCCCGTCCATGATGCAGGTGGGCAAGGCCGTCGGCATGCAGACGCTGAACGACGCGCTCGCCGACCTCGTGAAGAACAAGCTCGTGGCGCCGGAAGAGGCCTACGTGAAGGCGGTCGACAAGACAGGCTTCGAGGCCATGCTGAAGCGCCTGGCGGTGGACACCAAGTTCATCACTCCGCAGGCACCCGCCGCGAAGTAGTCGCCGATCGGCCCGCGGCCGGGCCTGGATGGCTGGCCCTGCCGACGGATTCAGATGCAAGCCGCGGTTCGGCCGACATCTGTACACTCGTGGGCGTGATCCGCGTCACAGATCTCCATCACGCGTACGGTGGGACGCCCGCCGTGCAGGGGCTCACCTTCGAAGCGCACGGCGGCGAGGTGCTCGGACTGCTCGGCCCGAACGGCGCGGGAAAGTCGACCACCGTCAAGATCCTCACCGGCCTGCTCCCGCTGCAGCGCGGACGCGTGGAGGTGGCGGGCTTCGACATCGCCACGCACCCGATCGAGGTGAAGCGGCGCGTGGGGTACGTGCCCGAGACGGGCGCGCTCTACGACGCGCTCACGCCTGACGAATACTTCCGCTTCATCTCGCTGCTGTACGGCCTCGATGCCGGCGTGGTGGGATCGCGCATCGAGGAACTCCTGCGCATGTTCGACATGCAGGACGTTCGCGGATCCCGCATGGTGACGTTTTCCAAGGGCATGCGGCAGAAGGTGCTCATCGCGTCGGCGTTGCTGCACGCGCCTGACGTCATCATCTTCGACGAGCCCCTCAACGGCCTCGACGCCAACGCGATGCTCGTGTTCAAGGAGCTGCTGCGCGGGCTGGCGGCGCAGGGCCGTACCATCCTCTTCTGCTCGCATTTGCTCGATATCGTCGAACGGCTTTGTCCCCGCATCGTCATCGTCGACAAGGGGCGCGCGATCGCCGCGGGAACGCCGGAAGACATCGCGCGCGAGACGGGGAGTGAGTCGCTCGAGCACGCGTTCGCCGCGCTGACCGGAGCACGGAGTGCCGAGGACGCCACGGCTGGCGTGCTGTCGGCGCTCGAGGCGCGACGGTGACAGCCATCCTGGCGCGCGCGCTCGGCGTCGACCCCGTGCAATGGCGGGCGCTGGTGTGGGTGTCGGTGCTCAGCGACATCAGGCAGATGACGGGCACCGGGCTCCGTCTGTCGCGCGCGGCCATCGGCAGCTTCGGCGGCGCGCTGCTGTCGCAGTTCGTGTACGGCGGCTTCTGCGCGGCGCTCATCGTGGCACTGCCCAACGTCTTCGCCACGAGCACCATCTACTACTCGCTCCTGCTCGCGACGCTGGGTCTCGCGCTGCTCGTGGACTTCACCAGCATCGTGCTGTCGCCAGACGACCACGTGCAACTCGCGCCGCGTCCCGTCGACGGCCGGACGTTCTTCGTCGCGCGCCTCACGTCGGTGGTCGGATTCTCGCTGATGCTCACGGCGCCGTTCGCGCTCCTGCCGACGGTGGCCTACGTCTATCGTGACTTCGGCGGATCGATCGCCGCCGCACTCACGAGCCTCGCCGCCGCGATCCTGTGCGCGATCCTCGTGCCGCTGGCCGTGATCCTGCTGTTCCTGACGCTCGTGCAGGTCATTCCCGCTGGCCGGCTGCACCGCGCGCTGGGCTATCTGCAGTTCGCCCTCTCGTTCGTGTTCATCGGCGGCTTCTTCGTCCTGTCACGGTCCACGCGCGGACTCGACGCCCTGACGTTCGACAAGTCGTCGTGGGCGTACGTGAATCCGGCGGCCTGGTTCGCGGCATGGATCGAACTGGTCGAGGGACGCGGGACCGGGCTCGACGTCATCGCGGCCGTTGCGCCACTCGTGGCACTCGTCGGTGCCACGCTGCTGGTGCGCAGTCGGCTCACGCTCACGTACGCGGACCGCCTGTCGACGATGTTCGTGGACCGGCCGCGACGGGGCACGCTGCCGGCGTCGCGATGGTCGCCGTTCGGGCGCGCGCACCAGGCGATCGGACTGCTCGCCGCCGCCCAGTTCCGCACCGACCAGAAGTTCAGGCTCGGCGTGCTCGGCATCCTGCCGCTGACGGTCATCTACCTGTTTGCCGGGTTCAGCGATTCGGAGGGGCCCGAGGTGATGCAGCGGGAGCCGCTGCTGGTCTACTACGCGGTCCTGTTCTTCCCGGTGATGCTGCGGCAGTTCCTCGTCTACAGCGAATCGTGGCGGGCGGGCTGGGTGTTCCATGCGGCGCCAACGTCCCGGGAATCCATCGTCGTCGCGTTGAAGAACACCGTCGTCACGCGGTTCCTGCTGCCGTATCTGGTGCTCGTCCTGGCGATCCTCGGATGGCTGTATCCGCGCCCGCCGCTCGAACTGCTCGCGCACGGCGTTGTCGTCGGCCTCCTGTCGCACGCCCTGTTGACCGCCGATCTGCTGCTGAATCCGGCGCTCCCGTTCTCGCAGCCCACACGACAGGGCACGCGCTCGTTTGCCCTGCTGCTCCTCATGGCGCCGACGATGGTGATCATTTCGACGATTCCGTTCTGGCGGCCGTATCTCTACGCCAACGTCGTGCGTACACTTGTGGGCGTGGCCGGGTTGGCGGCGATCGACCTCCTCCTGCACCGATGCCTGCTCGCGCGCGTCCGCCGGCTGTCGCGCCACTGGGAATGCCCGAACTGAGAACGACATGTGGACCGGATCGCACGCTTCATCGCTGACGCCGTTCATCCCGCTCATCCAGCACCTGCCCGAGGCCGCGTGTCTCGAGGCGGTGGAAGGCGGCGCATGCGTCGTCAACGCGGCGTGGGTCGCGCTGTTCGGCGACACGGGGACCGCGCCGCTGAAGGAAGGTCCGTTACAGTCGGTGTGGGCGGCCGCGTCGGCCTCGTTCGACCAGAGCGTCGGGCTCGACGCGCGGCTGGCGGCGAGTCGCGAGCCGCATGCCGGGCCGGCGCAGGAGACGCTCACCGCGACAGACGGCCGCACGCTGGAATGGTCGTATTCGCCCATCGATCAGCGCGGCAGGACCATCGTCCACTTCTGGCGGTTCCGCGACGCGACGCATCAGCGCAAGCTCGAAGAGTCCGTACGGCAGGCCCAGCGCCTCAACACGGTGGGCCGCCTCGCCGGCGGCATCGCGCACGACTTCAACAACCTGCTGACGGCCGTGGTCGGGTACTGCGATCTGCTCGACACGCAGTTCGAGATCGGCGATCCCCGGCGCTTCGACCTGCACGAGATCCGCAACGCCGCGATTCGTGCGTCATCGCTGACGCGTCAGTTGCTGGCATTCAGCCGGCGTCAGCTCATGCAGCCCGAGATCGTCGACATCGGCGTGATGCTCGGCGACATGTCGAAGATGCTGTCGCGGCTCATGGGCGAGCAGGTCAGGGTCGAGATCCGTGTCCCCGACGAGCCCGTCGAAGTGTTCGCCGATCCGGGACAGATCGAGCAGACGATCTTCAGTCTCGCCGCCAACGCCAGGGACGCCATGCCCGATGGCGGGACCTTCTCGATCGAGATCTCGCTCGGCGTGCTGGACGATGAGCGGGCGCGGACGCTGGAGGTGCGCCGTGGGCCGGCGGTCACGCTGACGGTGGCCGACACCGGTTCGGGCATGTCGGAAGCGACGCGTGCCAGCGCTTTCGAACCCTTCTTCACCACGAGGCCGCTCGCGCAGGGACTCGGACTGCCGACCGTGTACGGCATCGTGCGCCAGACGGGTGGCGCGGTGGCGCTGGATAGCACGCCAGGCGTCGGCACCCGCGTCGAAATCGTGCTGCCGCGGTACTACGAAGAGCAGAAGGGGGCCGCGGTGCAGGCGCCCGTGGTGCCGCCACCCGTCGCGCGCATCGGGCCGCCCGTGGTGCTGGTGGTGGAGGACGAGGCGTCGGTGTTGCGCCTCGTGCGGCGCGTGCTCGAAGGAGAAGGACTCGTGGTGCTCTCGGCGCAGGACGCCGAGGAAGCGCTGCTGCTGTCGTCGCAGCACGCCGGTGCGATCGATCTGCTCCTGACCGACGTGGTGATGCCGGGCCTCAACGGCGTGGAACTGGCAAAGCGCGTGGGGGCCGAGCGCCCCCACGTCCATGTGCTGTTCATGTCCGGCTACGCCGATCACGCGCTCGTGCAGCGCGACATCATCGACGCAGGACGTCCGTTCCTGCAGAAGCCCTTCGCGCCCGATCGCCTCCTCGCGCGCGTGAGGGCCGTGGTGGCGTGAGGGCTACGCGTCGACGCGCTCGATCTTGATCGACTCGATGACCACGTCCTTCACGGGACGATCGCCGCGGCCGGTCGGCACATGGCCGATGCGAGAGACCACGTCCATTCCCGAGATCACTTCGCCGAACACCGAGTGCCGATCGTCGAGGTGCGGCGTGGGGCCGAGCGTGACGAAGAACTGACTGCCGTTGGTGCCGGGGCCGGCGTTGGCCATCGACAGGATGCCGGACTTGCCGTGACGACGCGACGGATGGAACTCGTCGCCGAACTTGTATCCCGGACCACCCATGCCGTTGCCCATCGGGCAGCCGCCCTGGATGACGAACCCATCGATCACGCGGTGGAAGATCAACCCGTCGTAGAACGGCCGCGTGATGGGCTGGCGCGTGACAGGGTCCTGCCACTCGATGGTGCCCTCGGCGAGGCCGGCGAAGTTGGCCACCGTCTTGGGCGCCTCGTCCTCGAACAGCCGGACGGTGAATGCGCCTTCGCTGGTGGTGAAGTGGGCATAGAGCCCCGCTGGTAAGGTCATGGCCCCACACCTTATCACCCGCGCCGTGTCGCCATCCCTTCGCCGGTTCATAATCCCGGCATGGACGGCGTTGCTCGGCGAGCCCTGACCGGCAGTGCGCTGCTGGCCGTGGCGCTGAGCGGTGCCTTCGTGCCTGTTCGCGGAAATGCCAGGTTTTTCGGCGGAAATCAGGGGCGCGCGGTGCTCTCCGGTTGTCCAACTCCGACTGTCGAGCCGCGACTGCTGCCAACGGTCCTGCTGCCTGACGCGCAGCTCACGCTGGCGCGCTGCGTGCAGCGCGACCTCGACGAGGGGCGCTGGCGCGACGCCGACGCGCGACTGACGGCAGCCCGCCGTGCCGGCCTTGTCCTCGATCCGGGCGATCGTGACGCATGGGACGCGCTCATCCTGCGCGGTGACGCCACGCGTCTGGTCGACGGGGCGCAGTGGTCCACGCTCGCGTCGGTGTCGCTGCCAGGAGAGCTGGCGATTCCCTGGGTCGGGCCGCTCGTGCGCGGCGTCGCGTCGGCACGTGCCTCCTGGGCCACGCAGGACGCCGGCCTGCAGGCGCAGGCGCGCGCCGAACTGGATCGGCTCACGCACATGGCTCGCACCGCAGGTCCGGTGAGCGAAGCGGAACGCGCGCGTCTCATCGTGCAGGGGACGATGGCCGGCGCGCAGTACGAACGTGACGAGATGCAGATGCTGCTCGACGCCGCACACGATCTCGAACGGCGATTGAACGCCGGCGAGGAACTGCTGGCGCCGGTGGTCCTGGCCCGGGAGGTCGAAGCGGATCTGCTGCTGACAACGGATCGCTACGCTGCGGCTGTCGAACGCTACAGGGACGTGATCGCCGAATGGCCCCGGCGCGTGCAACCCCGTCGCGGTCTTGCGGCGGCGTACCGGCACCTCGGGCACGCCCGCGAGGCGGAGGAGACGATCGCGCAGGCGCGCGCGTTGTGGGCCGATGCCGACCCTGACGCCGCGAGCACGCTTCAGCCGCGCCCATGAATGGCAGGCGCGAACGCGCCTCGACCGGCGCATACTAGGGCACCAACGACGTCACCCTCCGGCGCCATCACTCCGAGGATCGACACACATGGCTCTGACACGACGCGGATTCGTCCGCCGCATGGGACAGGTCACCGCGACGGTGAGCGGTGCAGCCCTCTCGGCCCGGGGCTTCGAGGCGATGACCGCCGCGCACGCCGCAGGACAGGACCGTCCGCAGATTCCGCCGGGCATGATTCGCCTCGGCAGCAATGAGAGTCCGTACGGTCCTGGCCCGCGCGTGGTCGCCGCCGTCGAACGCGCGCTGCTGGATGACGGGAACCGTTACTCGCGATCGCCGAGCCTCCTCACGGGACGCGTGGCGGCGATGCAGGGCATCTCCGCCGCGTCGGTACTCGTGGCGGCAGGATCGGGCGATCTCCTGAGGGCGTCGGTGTTCGCGTGGGTCACGGCCGAACGTCCGCTCGTGGCTGCGACGCCGACGTTCGAGACGCCCGTGCGTACGGCAGGCGCGCTGCGCATGCCCGTGCGCATGGTGCCGCTGACGCCGGCGCTCACGATCGATCTCGACCGCATGGCGGAACAGGGCCACGGTGCCGGGCTCGTCTACGTCTGCAACCCGGACAACCCCACGGGCACCTTTCATCCGAAGACCGCCATCGTCTCGTTCATCGAACGCATCGCGGCGGCATCGCCCGAGACGGTGGTGATGATCGATGAGGCGTACTTCGACTGCGCCGACGATCCGACGTACGGCTCGGTGGCGTCGCTCGCCGCCGAGCGACGCAACCTCGTCGTGCTGCGAACGTTCTCGAAGATCCACGGTCTGGCCGGCATGCGCATCGGGTACGCCATCGGTCATCCGGACACGCTCGAACGCCTTCGCCTGTGCGCCGGCAGCGGCACGCTCGCCTGCGCGTCCGTCGCGGCCGCCATCGCGTCGCTCGACGACACGGTGTACTTCGCGCGGCAGCAGGCGCTCAATCGCGAAGCGCGTGCGCGCCTCGTGAAGGCGTTCACGGAGATCGGCTACCCGCCCGTGCCGTCGCAGGCCAACTTCGTGATGGTCGACGTGCGCCGCGACGTCCGCGACTTCGGCGCCGCCTGCCGCGAGCGCGGCGTCCTCATCGGCCGCCCGTTCCCGCCACTGGCCACGCAGGCCCGCATCTCCTTCGGTACGCCCGACGAGATGACCACCGCCATCGCCGCCTTCAGAGCCATCCTGGTTTCCTGAGGTGTAGCCGCCGGATTTCATCCGGCTGACGGTGTCGCGCACCAGACGCGCATGACACGCTCGGCTGTTGAGGCGATCAGCGCCGACAGCTAGAGTGCCAGGAGACATCCCGAGTGGCCCGTGGACGACACGGGTCCGGCAACCTGCGACGACCACGCAAGGTGCCCGCGCGCTCACGCGCGGATGTGGCCGGTGGAGCCCGGCAACCAAATGGTTACCATTCGCGCACACGCGCGGCTGGCGGCGCTCGGCGTGTACGGGTTCGACACGTGCGAGCCCGTCATCATGGCCGCGCTCGTCACCGGGGATCCGCTCCTGCTCATCGGGCGATCCGGCACAGGCAAGACGTATCTCCTCAACACGCTCAGCGAGGCCCTCGGGCTCGAGCACCGCCACTACAACGCCAGCCTGATCGCGTTCGACGATCTCGTCGGGTTCCCGTATCCGGACGACGACCGTGCGGGCATCACGTTCCTGCAGACGCCCGCCACCGTGTGGGGCGCCGAGTCCGTCCTGATCGACGAGATCAGCCGGTGCAGGCCCGAACACCAGAACCGGCTCTTCTCGCTCATCCACGAGCGCCGCCTGCAGGGGATCGCCCTCCCGACGCTGCGCTATCGGTGGGCGGCGATGAATCCGTGCCCGAGCGATCGCGACACCCACGAGGACTACACGGGTTCCGAGCCGCTCGACCCCGCGCTTGCAGATCGCTTCGCGCTCTTCGTGCGCGCGGCGGAGTGGAGCGAACTGAACCCCGACGAACGCCTGCGCCTGGCCGATGCCGGTGGCGAAGGGCGCATCGCGCCGGCAGACGACGATCTGCGCGATCGAGTGACGGCATGGCGCGCGACGTTCGAACACACGCTTGCGCACGGCTCGTCGTTCGCGCAGGCGTACGCGTCGGCGGCGGCGACGGCGCTGAACGCGGGTCGTATCCGCGTCTCGCCGCGGCGCGTGCGGTTGCTCGCGCGAAGCCTCGTCGCCGCGTCCATCGTCGCCGGCGGGGGGACGAGTGACCTGTTCAAGCTGGTGCTCGGGTGCAGCCTGCCCCACGCGACGTGGGGAGAGGACCCGGATGGCGCGCGAGTGGCGGCCGCGCACCAGAGTGCGTGGGACGTCGCCCGGCAGTCGCGGCCCGCCTGGGTCCACGAGTTCATGGCGGCGGGCTCGATCGCCGAGAAGCTGCGCCTGCTGCTCGCGCATTGCACCGATCCCGACGAAGGGACGCAGGTGGTCTCCGAGTGGCTGGCCAACGCGACGACGCACCGCGCGGCGGCATTCGCCTTCGCTGTCTATCCGGCAGCCGTGGCCGGCCGCCTGCCGATCGGCGCGGACGCCGTCGAGGATCTCGGCCGGATCGCCGGGCGGATCCTCGCCGTCGACGCCGAACTGCACTGGCAGGAGCGTCTGTCGCAGTCGGGCACCACGCATCCGCAACTCGCGCGCCTCGGGAAGGTCCTCGCGACCCTGAAGGGCGCCCGCAGGGAGCGAGCGCACCAGTTCTTTTCCTGGTGCACCACGTCCGACACTGCAGTCGGATCGCCAGCGGCGCTGGAGGCCGACATCGACGCCTGCGTGCGCCAACTCGAAGGGATCCGCACGTCATGACGGTGTGGGCCAACACGGGCGGCCCGTGCAGCCGGACGCGCGTGGAGCACATTCGACGGACGCTGCTCAATCGCACCGACGGTCCGATCCGCATGCCGCGTGTGCTGCGCGTGGGCCTGGACCATCGAGCAAGCGACGATGTCGCCGACATCGTGTGGCGAACGCTTGCCGCTGCCGGCTTCGCGACGCCTGACCATCTGCGCGCGGCGTTCACCGTACCAGCGAAGCGACTCTTGTGCAGGCGGTTCGTGCCTCGCGCGCGGGAGTTGCCGTGCCTCGACGATGCCCCGCTGGCCGTGCTGGAGCAGGCGTTGCTGCTCGGCCTGTGTACCGCGCACCTCTTCGATCCGTCGCGTCCCGTCGTCTGGACGACGGCCAGCCTCTCGAGACAGCTCGAGCTCTTCGAGCCGGAAGGGTTCTACGTGTCATGACCGACGCACGCATTCGCGCCATCCTCCAGGAGCTCATCGACGAGAACCCGCTGGCGTGCCGCGCGATCCTGCGCGTGCTCCACGTCGAGTTCACGCGCGACGTGCCGACGCTTGCCGTGACGTGCGAGACGCTGCCGCGCCTGCGCATCAACGCCGCGTTCGTCGCCGCGCACTGCCGCACCGACGCGCACGTGAAAGCCGTGATCCTGCACGAGCTGCTGCACGTGCTGCTGCGGCACACGCAAACGCGGCTCGGTGTCACGCCCGCGCGGCATCTCGCGTGTGATGCCGTGATCAACGCCATCATCGCTCGGCAGTGCGGCGAGGCGTACTCGTCCATGATGTCGCGCTACTACGCGACTGAAACGGGGCTGGCGAGGCTGCTGCGCAGGAGGCGCGCGCGCGAGGTCCTGCGCACCGAGCGGCACGGAACACGCATCGACCTCACATCGCTGTGGGACGGGCTCTACGCGGGAACACTGGTGGCCGACGACATCGAGGCCCTGGCGCACGACATCGAGCCGCACGTGCCCGCCGTTGCGAGACGGCTGATTGGCAACCACGCGGAACTCGACGAGGCGCTGCCGTCGGTACTCGAGACAGCCGTGGACGCCGCATTCCGGCAGATGAACGGCGCGGGGATCTGGCGATCGCCGCGGGGGCGAGGCTCGTCGGCGATCGTCTTCGAGCAGGTGTTCGCGTCGAGCGACGCGCCGATCGAGCAGTGGCGGCGCGCCACGCTCGCCGTGTTCAGGCGGCACATCCAGCCGGACGCGCGCGGTGCCGGACGGGAGGCACGCGAGGCGGCGTACACGCTGCCCGTGCTGAGTCCGTCAGACAGGCGCGCCTTCCTGCGTGCACGGTGGTCGCCGTTGCTGCCCGACGCGTGCTGGGCGACCGAGCGCCCGCATCGCACCGGCAGCACGCAGGTGTACCTCGACGTCAGCGGGTCGATGTGGGCGGAGATGCCGGAGATCGTGGCGCTCATCGCGCGGCTGCGGCGATACGTGCGCCAGCCGCTGTGGGCGTTCAGCGACATCGTCGCACCCGCGATCGTCGAGCACGGACACCTGAAGGCCGAGACGTCGGGTGGCACGAGCCTGACGTGCGTGTTGCGGCACGTAGCGGACACGCGTCCAGCGGCTGCCGTGATTGTCACGGACGGGTACGTCGAGCCCCTCAACTCGAAGCTGGTGGCCGCCGCGAGTCGCTCGCGGCTCCACGTCATCGTGACGAGAGACGGCGATCCCGCTCTGGTGCGACGGGCCGGCCTGCCCTGGTCGCAACTCGATCGGATGCCGTCGTGATTCGCGTCTGCGAGGCCGTACTGCCCGGACATCCCGACAAGTTCTGCGATCAGATCGCCGATGCGATCGTCGCGGCCGCGTCGGCGGTCGAGCCCGATGCCTATTGCCAGACCGAGGTGTGTGCGTGGTCCAACGAAGTGTTCCTGACCGGTGGCATCGCCACGCGCGCACCATTCACTGCCGACCTCGGCGCGCTCGTGCGACGCGTCGCGCGCGAGGTGGGGTATTGCGGCGGCAACTGGATCGACGGCGACCGCTATCGTGTGACAGACACGATCTGCCGCGTCGTGGCCGATCCCACGCGCTGGACGCGGCACGTGAACGACCAGTCGATCGTCGTCGGGCATGCGTGGGGCGATGCGCGGACGCACTACCTGCCGCCGGAAACGTTTCTCGCGCACGCGTTCCGTCGCGCGCTCACCGACGCGTGTCGCGATGGCGAACTGCGGGGCGAGGGACCGGATGGCAAGCTCCTGGTGCGCATGCGTCTCGAGGGCGGGGATTCGCGCGCGCGATCCGCCGTTCGACTTCGTCTCGAACACGTGCTCGTCACCCTCCAGCATCGGGAAGAGACGGAGGTGCTCGACCTGGCGGAGCGCGTGGCGGCTTGCCTCGGTCTGGCGTACGCGCAACTGGCTGATGGCGACGGCCGCTGGTGCGAACCGTGGTCGACGGTGGACCTGGACGTGAACCCGAACGGCCCGCTGCTCAACGGCGGGAGCGACGGAGACAACGGCCAGACGGGACGAAAGCTGGTGATGGACTACTACGGCCCGCACGTCCCGATCGGCGGCGGGGCGCTGTCGGGCAAGCACCTCACGCACATCGACCGCCTGGGCGCCTGTGCGGCACGTCACGCCGCCGTGCGCGCGGTTGCCGGCGGGGCAGGCGAGTGCACCATCCGCGTCGCGTACGCACCGAACGTCGCGGTGCCGCTGGAGGTCACATGCGAAATGTCGCCGCGCGGCCCACGCGCTCCTCGCGAGTTCTTCGACTTCGACGCGATGGCGGATCGTTACGCATCGGCAGAGATCGACTCATCACTGGCCCGCGGCGACCACTTTTTCGACCTGTCGCGCCCCTGGAACCGTGACGAGCCGCAGCGTCTCGTCGTCACGCGGTCGCACTGCTCCGGTCAGTGAGCTACTTCTGGCTCGACGAATGCGTGAGGCGCGCTACCTCGTGCGCCTCGCTGCCACGCTCCCCCGACGCGGTAGATGTGCCACGACCCCGACAGCCGCCGATGGGCCCGCTGATGGGGCGCGCCGCTGCAGGCCTTGCGATGTCGCGGTGAAGCCTGCCGCCTCGAGATGCGGACGCACCTGGGAGTCGAGCGCCGGGCCGCCGTTGATCTCCGCGAGCACCACGGCCGCGGATCGTTCATCGGGATCCGTACCCGTCATGAGGAGGGCACTCGTCAGCGCCGTCGCGTGCCTGGTGCGATCGGGATCGTGCTCGGGCAGCCACACCAGCAACGACCGGAGACCGCGCGCGAGCCACGCGGCGAGATGGCCGTCCACGAGCACGACGCGCGCGCCGACACTGCGCGTGGGGCCGCGTCCACTCGCGCCGGGCGGCGGTTCGGGCCATTTCACGAGGGCACCGTACGGATTGGCGGGATCGGTCGCCGACAGCACCGCGACCTCCGGTTCCTCCGGCGGTGTCCTGAGCGCCCGCAGGGCGTCCACGGCCGCCGGCATCGCGAACTGCATGGCGCCCACGCCGTTCACGAAGTACCCGCGCCTGATACGCCCGCTCTCCTCCAGCGTGCGGAAGACGTCGTGGATCGCCGTGAATCCACCCGGCAGGCTCTCTGCCGATGCCGCCTCGCGCGTGACGATACCGTAACGGGTGAGGAGTTGCTGACCTGTCGCCGCGCTCCACGTCGTGGGTGTTGTCATCAGGTCGCGGCGTTCCGCCACCAGCGCCCATCGGCCCTCGGCGGCGGGCGGCGCGGACCGTCGCGAGCGGAACGTCCGCGGCGCTCGACTGCGGCGTTCCCTGACGGCAGCACCGACGTGCGCGCGCAGCGACTGCAGCGTGTCGTTGGTGATGAACCCGCGCCAGACCAGCGACCAGATCGCGTCGACGGTCTCCTGCGGGAATCCGCCGCCTGCCGCGTCGTGGAGTGCGCCGAAGAACTGCGCGCCGCGCGTACCGAGTGTCTCGAGAATCGCGTCCTCGCGCGGCGACAGGTCGGTGCGATCGGGCGGCTGGATGGCCCCGCGCCAGAGCGCCCCCATGTGATCGGCGAGGAACAGCGCGACGCGGCCGTCGCGCTCACCGAGCGGTTCGACGCCCGTCCACACGACCTCCCCCGCCGCGATCAGGGCGTCGAGGTCGGAGGGCTGGTAGCGCTGCAACCGCGCGGGCAGGATCTCGCGCTCGAGGATCGACGCCGCCAACGGCAGTCCCTGCAGCGATTCGACGATGTCGAGGAGGGCGTCGAGACCGCGTCGCCGATGCGTGACGCCCTGCCACTGTGCGAGCAGGCGACCGAGCACGGGCAGTTCGACGGGCTCGACGTCGGATCGCAGCTTCGCGAGCGACCGTCGTCGCAGCGACGTCAGTACGCCGCTGTCGCACCATTCGCGATGCTGCCCGCCGGGACGGAACGCGCCTTCGAGGAGGCGCCCTTCCGCGTGCAGAGACGAGAGCGCGAGTTCGGCGGTGGAGCGGCCCAGCCCGAATCGCGCCGCCACCTCGTCGGTGGTGAACGGCCCGTGCGTGCGCGCGAAGCGCGACACGAGATCGCGGAGCGCGTGCGGCTGTGGAGTCAGCAGCGACTCTGGGACGCCCGGTGGCAGTGGCACGCCGAGCGCGTCGCGATAGCGAGCCGCGTCCTCGATGGCCACGTAGCGCTGCTCGCCGGCGATCGACAGCACGAGCGCCCGTCGCGCCCGCACGAGCCGGTCCCCCGCCGACGTCGGATGCGCTCCTTCCGATGCCGTATGGAGCGAACGGGCTTCAGCCCGTTCGTCAGCGTTGCGCGCGTGCAGTTCGTCGGCGCTCAGATCGCCGATGCGCAGCAGCAGATCGTGCACGCCATCCAGCGATCGCGCGCGATAGTCGGGCGCCAGGCACTGCAACTGCGCTTCGAGCGCGGCAAGTGCGTCGGTGTCGAGCAGATCGCGCAGTTCCGCCGATCCCAGCAACGTCTGGAGCTGGACCTGATCGATCGTGAGCGCCTGCGCGCGACGCTCGGCCAGCGGCGCGTCGCCCTCGTAGAGGTAGTTCGCGACGTAACCGAACAGGAGCGACGCGGCGAACGGCGAGGGCGTCGGCGTGTCTGCGGTGGCCACGCGGATGCGCCGTGCCTGCACGGCCTGCAGCGTTTCGACGAGCGCCGGCATGTCGAACACGTCGCGCAGGCACTCGCGATACGCCTCGAGGATGATGGGGAAGGATCCGTAACGCGCGGCAACGGCCAGCAGATCCTGCGCGCGCTTGCGCTGTTGCCAGAGTGGGGCGCGACGGCCAGGACGCCTGCGCGGCAGGAGCAACGCACGCCCGGCGCACTCGCGGAAGCGCGCGGCGAAGAGCGACGTCGAGCCAAGCTGCCTCACGACGACGTCCTCGATCTCGTCTGGCGCAGGGATCAGCCACATCGGATCCGGAGGG
The DNA here is from genome assembly GCA_020845575.1 of Acidobacteriota bacterium. Taxonomy (NCBI): domain Bacteria; kingdom Pseudomonadati; phylum Acidobacteriota; species Acidobacteriota bacterium. The sequence goes on from JADLFL010000012.1 coordinate 212,329, forward strand.
TCGTCGGTCTCCGGAAAGCGCACAGCGAACCCATCGTCTGCCCACCACGTCTCGACGTCGAGCCCGAGCCTCTCGCGCAAGCGGGCGGTGACGGCCATCGCCCATGGCGCGAGCACGCGCGCGCCGAGTGGCGACAGCAGACAGAGCCGCCATTCGCCCATCTCGTCGCGGACGCGCTCGATCACGATCGTGCGATCGTCGGGCACCGCGCCCGTGGCCTCTTCCTGCTCCGCGAGGTATTGCAGCAGGTTGGCCGCCGCGAGCGCGTCGAGGTCGTGCCGCTCTTCGAGTCGCGTGCGCGCCGCGTCAGGCGTGTCGTGCCGCAACTGCCGGACGAGCGCACCGATCTCGCGGCCGAATTCGAGCGGCCGCCCGGGCGCATCGCCCTTCCAGAACGGCATCTTGCCGGGCTGTCCTGGCGCCGGCGACACCATGACGCGGTCGTGCGAGATGTCCTCGATGCGCCACGACGAGGCGCCGAGCAGGAACGTCTCGCCCACGCGGCTTTCGAACACCATCTCCTCGTCGAGTTCACCGACGCGAGCCGTGCCGGCCGCCGCGCCGGCGAGGAAGACGCCGTACAGGCCGCGGTCGGGAATCGTGCCGGCGTTGGCGATGGCGACGTGTTTGGCGCCCTGCCGTGTCGTGAGTTGATTGACCACGCGATCCCACGTGAGACGCGGACGAAGCTCCGCGAACTCGTCGGACGGGTAGCGTCCTGACAACATGTCGAGCACGCCGTCGAAGATCTGCCGAGGGAGCGACGCGAACGGCGCGGCGTGCATCACGCGCGCGTACAGGTCGTCGGCGTGCCAGTCGTCCATGGCCACCATCGCGACGATCTGCTGCGCGAGCACGTCGAGCGGGTTGCGCGGCATGAACGAGGCCTCGACGCGTCCGTCGTGCATCGCGCGCACGGCGGCGGCGCACGCCACGAGATCGCCGCGATACTTCGGGAAGATCAGCCCCGCGCTCGTCGCGCCCACCTGATGGCCGGCCCTCCCGATGCGCTGCAGGCCGCTCGCGACAGACGGCGGCGCTTCGATCTGCACCACGAGATCGACGGCCCCCATGTCGATGCCGAGCTCGAGCGACGATGTGCAGGCGAGTCCGCGGAGCCGCCCGGCCTTGAGGGCGTCCTCGATCTCGACGCGCTGCTCGCGCGCGAGCGATCCGTGATGCGCGCGGACCAGCGTTTCGCCAGCCAGCTCATTGATCGCGCCCGCAATCCGCTCGGCGAGACGACGGCTGTTGACGAACAGCAGCGTGGAGGTGTGCGCGCGGATCACGTCGAGGAGACGTGGATGGATGGCCGCCCAGATCGACGGTGCGAGTGGACCGGCTGCCGCGGGCCCGCTCGTGATCGCCTCCACCTGCGTCAGGCGCGCCATGTCTTCGACGGGCACTTCGATGTGCAGCGACAGGTGTCGCTTGCGTCCCGCGTCGACGATCTGCACCGGCCGCCACGCAGGATCTTCCTGCGGGGCCGGGTTCGGAAAACCGGCCCTACCAGAAGCGTTGGCGCTACCAGAAGCGTCGGCCCTACCCGGAATGTCGGCCTCACCTGGTATGGTCGGCTCTCCGAGCCCGACCGCACCGCTCCTGCGTGGCGCGCCGCCGAGGAAGCGTGCGACTTCGTCGAGAGGGCGCTGCGTGGCGGAGAGGCCGATGCGCTGCACCGGACCGCGTGCGCGTGCCTCGAGCCGTTCGAGCGTGAGCGCGAGATGCGCGCCGCGCTTGGTGGCGACCATCGCATGGATCTCGTCGACGATCACCGTATGGACGTCGCGCAGCACGTCGCGCGCGTTCGACGTCATCAGCAGGTACAGCGATTCGGGCGTGGTGATGAGGATGTCCGCCGGATGCCGCGTGAAGCGTGCGCGCTCGCCGGCGGGCGTGTCGCCCGTGCGAACCGCAACCTCCGGCATGTGGTGCGGCACGCCCTGCTCCAGCGCGAGGCGGCTGATGCCGGCCAGCGGCGCACGCAGGTTGCGCTCGACGTCAACGGCCAGCGCCTTCAGCGGCGAGATGTAGAGCACGCGGCAGCGTTCGCGTGCCGTCGCCGGCGGCTCGAACATCACCCGGTTGATGCACCAGAGAAAGCCCGTGAGGGTCTTGCCGCTGCCCGTGGGCGCGAGGAGCAGCGTGTGCGCGCCGCTCGCGATGACGGGCCAGCCCTGCACCTGCGGCGGGGTGGGTCTGGCGAACGCCGCCGAGAACCACTGCGCCACCACCGGGTGGAAGAGTTTGGGCACGTCCACGGTTTTTCGGTATCCTCTCATGTTGGACCGTGGGCAGGAGCCGCCACGGGGAGGACTGACCTGAATGAGTGATGCCGGAGAAGGGCTCGTCGACGCCGAAGCCCGATTGCAGGAACAACTTGACGCGCGGGAACACGAGAAGCGTCGCCGCGGCCTGGCCGCCGGCGTCGATCCCGAGAAGCTGCGTGCCCGCGAATCGCTTCGGCTAGCGAGGGCGGAACTGACGCGTCAGCTCGAGAACACCACCCACCCGGTCCGCAAGGTGCAGATCGAGGCGGCCGTGGCCGAACTCGATCGCCGTCTCGCCGCCGTTCAGTAGCGGGGCAGTGCCGAACCGGTTCGCGGCCTTCGGCGTACACGCCTTCACGGCGTCTGGGGCGCTGCTCGGCTGGCTCGCCCTGCGAAGCGCCTGGGGCCACGACATCCGCACCGCGTTCCTCTGGCTCGCGGTGGCCGTCGCCGTGGATGCCGTCGATGGCGTCATCGCACGGGCCGTCGACGTCAAGCGCCACGCGCCGTCGATCGACGGCGCGCGTCTCGACGACATCGTCGATTACTTCACGTACGTCATCGTCCCGCTGGCGATCCTGTGGGAAGGCCGGTGGCTGGGCGGCGCATCGGGGACGTGCGCCGTGGCCGCCGTGCTCATCGCGAGTGGCCTCGGGTTCTCCAACCTCTCGGCCAAGACCGCCGACCACTTCTTCACGGGCTGGCCGTCCTACTGGAACATCGTGGCGCTGTACATCGCGGCGTGGGGATGGTCGCAGACCACCGCCACCGTGCTGCTGGTGGTGCTGGCCGCGCTCGTGTTCGTCCCGATCAAGTACGTCTATCCCTCGCGCACGCCGATCCTCATGGGACTGACGGTGGCCCTCGGCATCATCTGGGCCGTGCAGATGCTGCTGACCATCTGGTGGCTGCCCGACGTGCCTGCCTGGCTGCGCTGGAGCGGACTGGTCTACCCCGCGTACTACACGGCGCTGTCGTTGTGGCTCAGTGGCTCGTCGCGAGCCATGCGGCCCGTGACGTGAGCTGTTCCGGCGTCGCTCCCGGGCGCGGGATCAGGCGCCATGCGTTGCCGGGTTCCTGCGCGAACGTCACGTCGAGTCGCACCAGCTGATCGCGGCGCGCCACGAGGAGCGAGGCGCGCGTCGTCGGCGGGTACTGGTCCATCCGCCGTTCCCACTGGTCGGCCCGTACGCGGATGTCGTCGATGGCGAGGATCTCATCGTCGACGTTGACACCGGCGGCCGCGGCAGGTGAGTCGCGCTGCACTTCGCTCACCACCAGACGTCCGCCGTCGATCCTCGTTCGCACGCCGAGCCAGCCCCGTGTCGCACGGCTGTCTGGCGGCAGGAACTGCAGGCCGTATGCGTCGAGCAGGGGCTCGTAGTCCAGCGGCTGCGTCGTGTCGAGCATGCGCGTCAGCATGTCGGCGATGCCGGCGCCGCCCAGCTCTACGACCACTGCGCGGAACTGCGCCTCCGTGTAGCCTTTCGCCCCGGAGTACCGTGCGTACGCGAGCCGCATCACATCGTCCAGTGACTTCTGCCCCTGCGTGGCAAGGCGGATGCGCGCGTCAAGCAGCGCGGCGATGACGAGCCCCTTCGTGTAGTAGCTGATCGTCGTGTTCGGCGAGTTCTCGTCAGGACGGTAGTACTTGATCCACGCATCGAACGACGCCTGCGTCACGGGCGTCACCAGTCGCCCAGCGGTGCGCTCGACGCCGCTGATGTCGCCCGACAAGCCGACGAAGTAGTCCGCGTCGGACGCGAGACCGGCGCGCCGCACCAGCAGATCGCCGTAGTACGACGTGAAGCCTTCGGCAACCCAGAGACTCGGCGTGTAGTTCTCCTGCTCGTAGTCGAACGGTCCGAGGGTGACAGGACGCAGGCGCTTGATGTTCCACACGTGGAAGAACTCGTGACCCACGAGGTTGAGCCAGCCCACGTACGCTTCGCGCGTGCCCATCGCCCAGCGCGACGCCATCAGCACCGACGAATTGGCGTGCTCGAGCCCGCCACCGGCCTCGGTGATCATGTTGATGAACACGTACTTGTCGTACGGCAGGCCGCCCCAGAACGCCTCATGCTCGGCGACGATGCGCTGGACGTCGGCAACGGCACGTTCCCCATTCCAGGAGCCGTTCTCGTTGACGTTGACCAGGGCGTGCGGCTTGCCGCCCTGCGTGAACGTGTAGACCTTCATGTCGCCGGCCACGATCGGGCTGTCCACGAGCGTGTCGTAGTCGGCGGCCACGAACGCGTTCGTCCGGCCGCTGGCCTCCGCGAGTCCGCTCATCGCGTTCAACCAGCCGTCGGGCAGCGTGAGCGCGACGTGATGCGGCCGCTGCAACCCGCCGACGAGCGTCAGGTACGTCGATGCGCCCTGCAGCAGCGCGAATCGCGACTCGATCCAGTTGGTGCGCACGCTCATCTCGCGACCGTAGACGCGATAGCGGATCGTGACGTGCGAGGCGCCACCCGTCTCGACGCTCCAGCGGTTCTTCCGCGTCTTGACCGGCGCCGAGACGCCAGCGGGTGCCACCACCTGGACGCCTTCGACGTGGCGTGCGTACTCGCGCACGAGGTACGAACCCGGCGTCCAGACCGCCATCATCAGCTCGATGCGCGGCTGCCCACTCGTCGGATAGGTGGCTTCGACGTCCACGTAGTGCCGCGTCGCGTCGGCGAAACTCAGCGCGTAGGTGATCGGGGCGTCGGCCTGCGCCCGCGAGGGCACCCTGGCGGCGGTCTGGGCGTCGGAAGTCATGGGCGACAGGCAGGCGAGTACAGCGAGAACGGTGAGGGTGTGGCGAATCATGGGTCTGGTACGCGCGGTCAGCGCAGCCGGGAGGCACACGCCGGACAAATCATAGGAGATTCCGTTCGCGCGCTCACGTTCGTCATACCATGACGCCATGCCCCGTCGTACCATCGGTGTCGCCCTCGGGCTCTGCCTCGCTGCGGCGGTGCCCAGCCAGGCTCAGCCACGCACCTCCGCACCGCCTGCGCACGCCGTCCCCGGGCTCGAACGACCGGTCACGGTCTCGATCGATGGGAGCGGCATCCCGCACATCCGTGCCGAGCGCCTGTACGACGTCTTCGTGGCCCAGGGCTACATGGCCGCCCGCGATCGCCTCTGGCAGATCGACATGTGGCGCAAGCGCGGGCTCGGGCAGATGGCGAAGGACTTCGGACCCGAGTACGTCGAGAGCGATCGCATGGCGCGCGCCGTGCTGTTCCGCGGCAACCTGTATCGCGAGTGGTTGGCGTACGCCTCGGATGCCAAGCGCATCGCCGAGGCGTTCGTCACCGGTGTCAATGCCTACGTGGCGCTCACCGAGCGTCAGCCGGAGCTGCTTCCGGAGGAGTTCCGGCTGCTCGGCTACACCCCCGCTCGCTGGGACGCCTCGGACATCGTCCGTATCCGTCACCACGGACTTACGCTCAACCTGACGGGCGAGATCGACAGGGCGGAGGTGTACTGCAAGGACGGGCAGGATGCCGCGAAGGCAGACTGGCTGCGGCGCGCACTCGTGCCGGAGATCGCGCCGACGCTCGCTGACGGTGTCGATCCGTGTGCGCTGCCGTTCGCGCGTTTGCGTGAGGTCTACGCGCTCGCGACGGCGCGACCTGTCTTTCGCGCGCCGACGGCGGCAGCCGGTGGTGTTGCCGGGCCATCGCTCGCGCTGCTGCCGGTGGCGGCCGACGATGCGGCGGCGCAGGGATCGAACAACTGGGCGGTGGCTCCGGCCAGGACGGCGACCCGGCGGCCGATTCTCGCCAGCGACCCGCATCGCGCGCATTCGGTGCCGAGTCTCCGCTACATCAGCCACCTCGTCGCACCGGGCCTCGACGCGATCGGCGCGGGCGAGCCGTTCCTGCCTGGCATCTCGATCGGTCACAACGACGCGATCGCATTCGGCCTCACGCGCTTCTACATGGATCAGGAGGATCTCTACGTCTACGAGACCAACCCCGATCGCCCCGACGAGTACAGGTACCAGGGCCGCTGGGAGCCGATGACCATCGTGACGGAGCGCATCGAAGTGCGGGGCGAGGCGCCGCGCGACGTGACGCTGGCGTTCACGCGGCACGGCCCGATCCTCGTGCGTGATGCGGCATCGCGTCGTGCGTTCGCGCTGCGTGCGGCGTGGCTTGACGAGGGGATGGCCCCGTACTTCGGATCGATCGAGTACATGCGCGCGCGCAACTGGGATCAGTTCACTGCCGCGATGAACCGATGGGGCGCGCCGGGCGAGAACCAGGTGTACGCGGACACGCAGGGAAACATCGGCTGGGTGCCAGGCGGCCTGACGGTGATCAGGCCGAACTGGGACGGTCTCACGCCCGTGCCCGGCGACGGTCGCTACGAGTGGGCCGGCTATCGCGACATGGACGAACTGCCGCGTGCGTTCAATCCGACGGCGGGCTACGTCATGACGGCGAACGAGGCCAACATTCCGCCGGATCATCCGGCGGCGGCCAAGGGCGTCGGCTACGAATGGAGCGACGCGTTCAGGGCCACGCGTCTGCACGAACTCCTCGGCGCGTCCGATCCGCATCGTCTCGACGACTCGCGTGCGTATCAACTCGACACGCTGTCGATCCCCGCGCGGCGCGTGACGGCCATGCTCGCGGGTCTCACCGACGATCGTCCTGGCGTGGCGCGCGCGCTCGACCTGCTGCGTGGATGGGATCACCACATGCGGCCGGACAGCACCGCGGCCGCGATCTTCGAGGTGTGGTACTCCGCGCACCTGCGGAAAGCCGTGGTGCAGGCGGTGCTGCCGGCAGGAGCGGCAGCGCGCGTGGGGAATGGCGATTCGACGCGCGTGCTGCAGGTGCTCGACGGGCACGAAGGATGGTTGACGCCGGAGCGTCGTGCGCGTGTGCTGGTCGACTCGTTGGCCGCCGCGCTGCACGACCTCTCGCGCACGCTGGGTTCCGACGAGTCGACGTGGCGATGGGGCGCGCTGCACCAGGCGATCTTCGAGCACCCGCTCGGCGCACGTGTGGATACGGAGGCGCGGCGCCGGCTCACCGTCGACGCGGGACCGATCGGCGGATCCGCCGTGACGCCGATGGCGACGAGCTACCGCGCGAGCGACTATCACCTGACGGCGGGCGCGTCCTTCCGCATGGTGGCCGACGTCGGCCGCTGGGATGCGTCGGTCGCGATCAACACGCCGGGCCAGTCAGGCGATCCCGCGAGCCCGCACTACCGCGATCTCGCACCCCTGTGGGCGCAGGGACAGTACATCCCGCTCCCGTATTCGAAGGCCGCCGTCGACAAGGCCACGCGCACGCGCCTCACGCTCGTCCCGGAATGAACGCCCTTTCCGGTTGCCGGCGTGCCCGTATGCCCCTTCCGGTTGCCCGTTGCCGATTGCCGGTTGCCGTTCAACCCGTCAAGCCCAGCGCTTTCTGCATCTGCTGGCGCACCAGCGTGAGACGCTCGAGTCCGCCGCCCTCGACTTCCGCCGACGCCCAGCCCGCGAAGCCGATGTCGGCGAGCGCGCGCCGCACCTGGTCCCACGGCACGTCGTCCTGCGCGTGCGTGATGTCCACCATCGTGCCTGCCGCGCGGCTGCGGCCCTTGATGTCGAGCTTCACACAGCGGTGGCCGAGCGTTCGGATCCACTCGCCTGGCCGCGCGAAGCGCCAGTGGTTCCCGATGTCGTAGTACATGCCGATCCACGGACTGGTGAAGCTGTCGATGAAGCGGATGAAGCGCTGCGGTCCCTGGTCGGCTCCGCCCTCGATGTCGTACATCATCCGGTTGCCGACGTTCTCGATGAGGATCATCTGTCCGAGCGACGCGGCGAGCGGCAGCACCTTCTTGATCTCCTGTCGCGCGCGCTCCTCGATCACCTCCGTCGGTCCGTCACTCGCCTGACCGACCACCAGCAGCACGCCGTTGCCTCCGGCCGCGTGCGACAGGCGCACGCAGTGTTCCAGGTTTGCCCGGCCCTGATTGCGCTCCGCCTCGTCTGCGCTCGTGAGCCGCAGCTTCCAGTGCGCGTGATTGATCGCGCCATGGACGAAGACGCCGGTTTCCTGCACCGCGGCGCGCGCCTGCTCCACGGTGAAGCTGCCAGCCTCGTCGAAGTCCACGCCGTCGAATCCTGCGGCGGTCGCCATCTTCAGTCGCTCGGCCAGCGACAGCACGCGCCCGCCGTCCTCTTTGGCAATCATGCTCAGCTTCGTCGCGATCAGCAGCGGCTTGCCCGCCGGCGGCACGACGATGGCGCCCGCGTCGCGCGGCTGTGTGCCCTGCGCATGCGCAGGCACCGTCGCAACGGTGGCACCGCCAGCCAGCGCCGCGGCGTGCGTGAGGAAGTGACGACGAGTGGGCGACGTGTGTTGGTGAGCCATGACAGTGGCCGAGTATATGCGCCCTCCCGCCGTTCCCTAGAACCGGTGCGGATCGAAGCCCTTCGTGTTCAGGATGCGCACGAGGCCCGTGCCGAGGCCGAACATCAGCAGGCCCTTGCGTTCGCCGGCGGTGATGAGGCTCGGGTCGATACGGAAACTCGCCAGCGCTCCCACCACGTCGCGCCCGTTGGCCTGAGGCAGATACTCGCGAATCTCCGCCAGGCCCTGCATGAAGTTGGGGATATCGTCCGGCCGCAGCGTGCTTTTCGTCTCGCACACGAGCACGAGATCGCTCGCGATGACGATGGAGTCGAACTCCCGCGTGCGCCCCGGATCGCGTCGATCCGCAACGGTCAGCCGCTCCAGCGTCAGCTCGATGCGCCGCCTGCCGAACATGCGCCGGAACACCCGACTGATGCCCGGCGACATGATGTCCTCGACCAGCCGTCCCTGCTTGTTGGCCAATGCCCCGAGTTGTCTGTCCAGTCGCTTCGACGACCGCTCGAGTTGCTCGTTCTCCGTCTGTATGCGCTCGTGGCGCGCCTCCATCCGCTCGTTGGCCGCGTTCAGCCGTACAAGGCTGGCCGCGACGTCCGCCAGGTGATCCTCGACCGTCGACATCCGCTCGATCATCGTGTGCATCTCGCTTCCTCCGGTGCAATTGACGACCGGAAACAGCGCACGGCGCGTGCCAAGTCGAAATCCGTGGAATTCGGCATTTCTGACGCGGATTGTGGCAGGACCTGCCAACCGGAGGTCCCCGATCCATTGCGGAATCTGCGCTGTCAGAGTGGCTCTCGACGACGATACCATCGTCTGGCCGCGGCGTACATGAGCGCGCCGGACGGCGATCCGAGTTCAGCGCAGCAGCTTCCAGGAGCGCAGCCAGTCGCCGAGCGCGTAGAGGTGGTCGACGTGGTCGGGCGCCGAGTTGCCGGCGAAGCCGAACACGCGGAAATCGCCTCGTTGTGCCTCGCTCAATTGCTGCATGCCGAGCGGACCCTGCTTCAGGACGGGACGTCGCGTGAGCGCCAGCGACGCGAGCAGGGCGTTCGCCGTCTCGGTGGTGCTGGCGTACGTGCCTGGATAGACCTCGGAGTGCGTCACCACGAAGCGCTTGCGCCCGGCTGCCGCATCAGCGGCGAATCGCGTGAAGACGTCGATGTCGGCGATCTTCACGTCCGGATCCTTCGTGCGCGCGGCGCGTACGTCACCGTCGAGAACGTACGACGCGTGCAGGCTGTCGAGCAGCACGATGGCGTCGACACGTGCGTAACCGCCTGATTGCGCGAGTGCGGCCCTGACGGCGCCGTAGCCGGCGCTGAAGGACGTGAGCACGACGCGTGACCAGGTCACGGGTCGCCCGAGCGCACGTGAGGTTTCGTCGGCGGCATGCTCGAGGAGTTGCGCGAAAGCGGCGGGATCGGCAAAGGGCGCCGCGTACCTGGCCGATCCGGCGCCGAGATTGATGGTCACGAGTGCCGCATGCGGTGCGCTCCGCGCCACGTGCTGTTCGATGAGCCACGACGCACCGTGGAAGTGCACGATGAGCGGCATAGATGCCCGCCGCGCATCGAGGGCCGCGCGAGACACGAACAGTTCGCCCATCGGGAGCGTCGCACGCGTACCCGCGGGACGCGCTTCGGTCAGACGCGGGTGCGGTCGCGTCGTATCCGACATCGGCGACGCGTTCTGGGCCGTCTGCGCGCGTGCGGGTGCCGACACGACACTCATGGCGATCGCGAGCGACGCGAACGCCGCACCGCATCGCCAGTGGACTGCCGGACGTGTCACCGCCGCCTGTCGCCGCTGAGGATACCGATCGCCGTCGCGATGCGGCGCGCCCGTGTCTCGGGCTTCTTCGCATCCTCGATCGCGCGCACGTGCTCCTTGCGGTGCGTATACGACAGCGCGTCGAAGGCGGCCCGTGTACCGGGGGCCTTCCGCATCGCCGCAGCGAAGTCCTTCGGCACTTCCACGGTGCGGTCGGCCGTGTCGAGCTCCAGCGTCACCCGCACGCGGTCGCCGCCGGCCACGCCGGCCTTCTCGCGATGCGCCGCCGCGAGCGCGATGAGGTACCGGCCGCCCATCACCGCGACAGTGCTGCGATAGCTGTAGCCGCGGATCGTGACGACCACCTTGGGTCGCTTGCCGCTGGACAGCTGCTCCACCACGTCGGCAGGCACCTCGATGCCCGTCGCACGCATGTCGTCGGCCTTCAGAATCGTCGTCGTGAATGTCTTGCGAGCCACGTCCGCATCATTGGCCCCCGCCCCGCGCCTGTCAACGCCCGCGGTTACGACGTCGCGCCAGAGCTGGTGAGGATCGCGTACAGGCGCGTGTTGATGTAGTAGTTCGATCGCCTGATCCTCCGCTTCTCGAGGATCCCGTCCGCCACGAGCGCGTCGAGATACTTCGCGGCAGTGAGGCGCGACACGCCCAGGTCCCGTTCGACGAATCCGATCTTCGTGTACGGGTGCAGGAACAGGTTGTTGATCAGATCCTGACTGTAGAACCTGTGCTTTGCACGGATACGGTGTTTGGTGTCGAGCAGGGCGTCCTTGATCGCCTGAATCGTGGCGATGCCTTCTTTCGCCGTGACCTCGACGGCGGTGAGCATGTACAGCACCCACTCCTCCCATGCGTCGGCGACGCGGACGGCCTGGAGCAGACGGTAGTACTCGGGCTTCGTCTTCACGATGTGACGACTCAGGTAGAGGACCGGCAGCGACAGCAGGCCCTGCTTCACGAGGTAGAGCACGGAGATGATGCGTCCCGTGCGGCCGTTGGCGTCGTAGAAGGGATGGATGCTCTCGAACTGGTGGTGGATGAGCGCCATCTTGATGAGCGGGTCGGCGTCGTAGGGCACATCCTCGTTGATGAAGCGTTCGAGGTGCGCCATCAAGGCGACGATCTCGTCAGGATCCTGCGGCGGTGTGTAGACGACGGCTCCCGTGCCGGACATGAGGACCGTGCCCGGCAGCTTGCGGAAGCCCGCGCGATTCTGCTCGAGCTGCGCCTGGATGGTGAGGATGTGCCGGTTGGTCAGCAGCCCCGAGTCGAGCACCTGGTCGAGACCGGTGACCAGCGCCTCCCGGTAGCGAGCCACCTCCTTGGCCGCGCCGGACACCGGGCCAGCTGAAGTGTCCTGGAAGAGCTCGTCGTGGGTCGTGACGATGTTCTCGATGGCCGAGCTGTCCTTGGCTTCCTGAAGCGCCAGCGTGTTGACGAGGATCGACTCGTTCGGGATCGACGATACAACCCCTTTCAATTCAGCAAGTTGCCTGCTCGAAGCATTGAGGCGAGCCATGATGGCTGGCGTGGTGAATCGTCCTGGAGGCAGCTCATCGAGGCGTGTCAGCACCGGGGCAGTCTAGCATTGCAGCACCAGACGTGTATAGAAAAGACGAAAATTTATACATATCTGGCGCGACATGTATAGAGAATCTGCGCTTCTGATCCATCACATCCCGAACACCGCGCCAGCGTGCGAGGATGGCGGGCATGTCGCGCATGCTGTCGCTTGCCTCGCTCCTGTCCGGCGCCGCCATCGCCGCGGTGCTCGTCGCTCTGCCGTTGCCTCTCCGTGCGCAGGCGGCTGTCTCCTGGCCTGGCGGGGCGCGCATGGCGCTCAGCCTCAGCTTCGACGATGGGCGGGGGAGCCAGGTGACCGAAGGACTGCCTGTCTTCGCGCGGCATGGCGCGAAGGCCACGTTCTACGTCGTGCCGTCTGCCGTCGAGCGCGACGTGGAGGGCTGGAAGCGAGTCGCGGCCGCCGGTCATGAGATCGGCAACCATTCGCTCACGCATTCGTGTACCGGCAACTTCCCGTTCTCGCGATCGAAGGCGCTCGAGGATCACTCGCTCGAACGGATGGCGCGGGAACTCGCGGAGGCCAACGCGCGTGTCACGACGCTGCTCGGCGTGACGCCGCGGACCTTCGCGTATCCGTGCGGTCAGAAGTTCGTCGGGCGTGGCCGTGACGCACGCAGCTACGTACCTGTCGTTGCGGAGCAGTTCCTGGCGGGGCGCGGCTGGCGCGACGAGGCCGCCAACGATCCGGCGTTCGTCGATTTCGCGCAGACGCTCGGCGTCGAGATGGACGGCATGGACTTCGACCAGATCCTGCCGCTGCTCGACGATGCCAGAACCCGTGGTGCGTGGCTCGTACTCGCGGGACATGAGATCGGCGCCGGCGGCCGGCAAACCACACGCGTGGCGATGCTCGACGCGCTGCTCGCGTACGTGAAGGACCCTGCCAACGGGATCTGGCTGGCTACCGTCGCCGAGGCGGCGGAACGGATCGCGGCGACCCGCTGACGCGCGCTGACGAACGGGTTGAAACCCGTTCGCTCCTTATGGGTGGATGGAGGGTCGGGCGTGGGTGGCGCCGCGCCGGGCGCATATAATCCGCGCGATGACGCCAGCCGATCTGACGCGTCGCCAGTTCCTTGCCTCGAGTGGCGTTCTCGTCGCCAGTGCGGCCGTGCCCGCATGGGGCGAGATCTTCCAGACGGGTCCCACCGCCGACGCGCAGCGGGCCGAAGCCGCGGACGAGGCGCTGGCCGCAGCGGCCAGGCTCGGTGCGTCCTACGCCGACATCCGTGTCAACCGCTATCGCCGCGAGTCGATCGCCACTCGCGAGAAGCAGGTGCAGAACGTCTCGCGTTCGGCCAGCTACGGCATGGGCCTGCGCGTGCTCGTCGACGGCGCCTGGGGTTTCGCGGCCAGCAACAGGGTCGACGCCGCGACGGCGCGAACGATCGCGACGCAGGCTGTGGCCATCGCGCGGGCGCACGCCGCGCTCGGCACGCGAAAAGTCGAGCTCGCGCCCGTGGAGGTCGTGAAGACGTCGTGGACGAGCGCGTTCAGGCGCGATCCCTTCGAGGTGCCGATCGACACCAAACTGTCGTTCCTCATGAAGCTGAACGAGACGGCGCTCGCGGTTCCCGGCGTGTCGTTCGTCAGTTCGCAGTTGCTGTTCGTTGACGAGCAGAAGTACTTCGCGTCGAGCGAGGGTTCGCGCATCACGCAGCGGCTCGTGCGCACGTATCCGCAGTTCACCACCACGGCTGCCGACCGCACGAAGGGCGACTTCCAGTCGCGCCCCGTCGTCGATCGTGCGCAACTGGTGGGTTACGAATACGTGGATGACTACCCCTGGCTGCGTGATGCCGAGAAGGCCGGCCACGACGTGGTCGAGAAGCTGAAGGCGCAGACCGTCAGTCCCGGCCGCTACGACATCGTTGTCGATCCGTCGCAGTTGTTCCTGTGCATCCACGAGTCCGTCGGCCACTCGACCGAACTCGATCGCGCGCTCGGCTACGAAGCCAACATGGCGGGCACGAGCTTCCTGAAGCCGGCAAACGCGGGTTCGCTGCGCTTCGGCGCGTCGATCGTCAATCTGGTCGCCGATCGCACGCAGCCGGCGGGCCTCGCAACGACGGGATTCGATGATGAGGGTGTGCCGTCGGAGCGCTGGCACATCGTGCGCGACGGCGTGTTCGTGGACTGGCAGACCACGCGTGAGCTCGCGCCGCTGGTGGGGCAGCGCCGGTCGCACGGGTGCCTGCACAGCGACAGCTGGGCGAGCGTGCCGTTCCCGCGGATGCCGAACGTGTCGCTCCAGCCCGCCGCGACGGAGGTCACGCTCGACGACCTGTTCAGCGGCATCAAACACGGATTGTTCATCGAGGGCCGTGGCGTGTCGTCGATCGATCAGCAGCGCTACAACTTCCAGTTCGGCGGTGGCGTGATTCGCGAGATCCGCAACGGCAGGCTCGGCGCGATGGTCAAGGACGCCGCGTACCAGTCGCGTACGCCCGACTTCTGGGGTGCGTGTGACGGCGTGGGCGGCCCCGCGTCGTATCGCCTGTGGGGCACGTCGGCAGACGGCAAGGGCGAACCGGGCCAGATCAACGCCGTGAGCCACGGTTGTCCACCAGCGCGATTCCGCGACATCACGGTGCTCAACACGGCGGCCTCGTCATGACAGGAGACGCGCAGTGCTGAGTCGTTCGGAATCGCTGTTGCTCTGCGAGACCGTGCTGGCGCACGCGAAGGCCGCTGGTGCGGAAGACGTCGTCGTGTCCGTCGAGAGCACGATCGCGGCGCACGCGAGGCTTGCCGACAGCCGTTTCACGACGAGCGGACGTGCCGAGGACCTGTCAATCACCGTAACCGTGTGGATCGAGCGCCGGCGTGGCGCGGCAAGCGGCAACGACGCGAGCGCACCGGCCCTGGAGCAGCTCGCGCGCGAGGCCGTGCAGATCGCGCGGATCTCGCCGGTGCATCGCGAGTACGTGCCGACGCTCGGACCACTCGAGTATCAGGAGTCGAAAGGCTTCTCCGACGCGACGGCCGACGTGGACGTCGCCGCGCGTGCGAAGGCGCTGCGCGCCGTGCTCGACGCATGCGGCACTGCCGGCGTGAGCGGTGCGGGCGTCCACACGGCCAACGCGTCGGCGATCGCGGTGGCGACGGCCAACGGCAATCGCCGCTATTTCCGTTCGAGCGAAGGGACGTTCAGCCTCACGGCGCGCAGCGCGGACGGGACGGGCTCCGGCTACTGCGCGGGCGATCACTTCGACGTGCGCCGCGTCGATCCCGCGCGCATCGCGACGGTTGCCGTCGACAAGGCCGTGACCTCGCAGGCCGCGCGCCCGATCGAGCCCGGTACGTACGCGGTCGTGCTCGAAGCGCAAGCCGTGGCGGACCTGATGGGATTTGTCGTCGGCGCGCTCGACGCGCGCACGGCCGACGAGGGCCGCAGCGCCTTCTCCGCCGCCGACGGCAAGACACGCGTGGGCGAGGCGCTGTTCCATCCGTCGCTGAGCATCCACAGCGATCCCATGCACCCGGAGATGCCGGCGGTACCGGCAGCGGACGAGGGCATTCCCGCGGAGCGCATCACGCTCGTGAAGGACGGCGTTCTCGAACGTCTGGCCTACAACAGGTACTGGGCTACAGAACGTAAGCAGACACCAACGCCTGGTCCCGTCAACTTCATCGTCGAATCGGCAAAGCCGACGCCGATGGAAGGCCTGATCGGCGGTCTCGAGCGCGGTCTCCTCATCTCGCGCTTCTGGTACGTCAGGCTCGTGGACCCTCGCACGATCGTGCTCACCGGTCTCACGCGCGACGGCGTGTGGTGGGTGGAGGACGGTCGCGTGAAGCACCCGGTCCGCAATCTCCGATTCAATCAGGGCATGCTCGCGATGCTCGCACCGTGGAATGTGCAGGCGATCGGCGCGTCGGTCCGCCGGTCGCCGTTCATGGTGCCGCCGCTGCGGCTCGCGGGTTTCACCTTCACCTCGATCTCCGACGCGATCTGATCGATGAACACCTTCACACGTCTCACACGCCTGTTGTCCGGTCGCGCGTCACGTCGTCAGATGCTGCAGGGCGGCGGCGCGCTCGCGGCCACGATGCTCACCTCGTCCGCCGGCAACGCCACGGCGGTTGTCGCCGACGCTGCCGCGCGGCGCGCGACGGCTTCCGGTGCGCAGGCCGCAACGCCATCGATCTACGCGAGCGTGGGCGTGCGGCCGCTCGTCAACGCGCGAGGCACCGTGACGATCGTCGGCGCGTCGCGCACGCTGCCGGAAGTGAAGCGCGCGATGGACGCCGCGGCGCGCGACTACGTGCAGATCGACGAGCTCATGGACGGCGTGGGCCAGCGCCTTGCCACGCTCACCGGCGCGGAGTGGGGCATCGTGACGTCCGGCGCGTCGGCGGCGCTCACCGTGGCGACAGCCGCGTGCATCACCGGCGGCGACCCCGATCGCATGGTGCAGTTGCCGAACCTCGCGGGGCTGCCTGACGAGATCGTGACGCCGCGTTACTCGCGCTCGGCGTACGACCATGCGCTGAAGGCCGTTGGCGCGAAGGTCGTCGAGGTGGCGACGTTCGAGGAGTTCGTCGCGGCACTCGGGCCTCGCACGGCCATGGTGATGCTGCTGGCCGGGCGTGGATCCGAAGAAGGACCGCTATCGCTGCGACGGATCGCCGATGTTGCGGGGCCTCGACGCATTCCGATCCTCGTCGACGCGGCGGCCGAGACGCTCGACGTCCCCAACCCGCACCTGGCAGAGGGCGCCGATCTCGTCGCCTACAGCGGTGGCAAGTGTCTGCGTGGACCGCAGTGCGCAGGCCTGTTGCTCGGGCGCAAGGCGCTGGTGCAGGCGGCGTGGATCAACAGCGCACCGCATCACGGTCTCGGTCGCGGCCTGAAGGTTGGTCGCGAGGAGATCATGGGCATGCTCGCGGCGGTCGAGGCGTGGAAGACGCGCGATCACGACGCCGAGGCGCGGCAGTGGACGACCTGGCTCGAGACGATCGCCGCGCGCGTGGCGCAGGTGCCAGGTGTGACGACGGAGATCAGGCAGCCGAGGGGCCGATCGAATCGCACGCCGTCGCTCGCCGTGACGTGGGACGAGGCGCGCATCGCGCTCACGGGACACGAGGTCGAGATGCGGCTGTACGACGGCGAGCCGCGCATTGCCGTCAGCGGTGCGGGATCGTTCCTCCCGTTCCCGCCGAACCTGCGGCCGAGCATCGACATCACGCCGTATCAGCTCGAAGCGGGTGAGGAGCAGATCATCGCCGAGCGCGTGTACGCCGTGCTCGCCGGCGCACCGGCGACGCGGTCGGCACCACCGTCAGCGGCGTTCGATCTTGCCGGCCGCTGGGACGTCGACGTGGACTTCGCGGCCCGGCGGTCGCCGCACGTCTTCGTGCTCGCGCAGGATGGATCGGCGCTGAGCGGCACGCTCCACGCGAGCTTCGCGCCGCGTCCGATCGCCGGCACGATCCACGGCCGCGACGTCGTCCTCCGCGCGTCGTACACGTCGAACGGCGTGAGGCTGAACTTCACCTACACGGGTACGGCAACCGACGCGCGCACGATGAGTGGCGACGTGAGCCTGGGAGAATACGGCACCGCCAGGTGGACCGCCCGCCGCGCGTGAGTCGCGCTTCGAAGACAGCGACACGACCACGGGCTGACAGGTGCGTGTCTGCGTCCTGCCGCGTCTACCAGCCCGGATAGCGGTCCGACAATCGTTCGGCCAACCCATCGTCATCGGCCCCATTCACGATCGCTGTGAGGTCACGCGAGAGGGTTTCGATCACGTCGCGCAGCTCCACCTGCTCGGTCCCCTCCGTGGGGAGGGAATGCACGCCGCCGATCGCGCCGACGATGTTCCCGGTGATGGCTCCGGTGGAGTCCGAATCGCCGCTGTGGTTGACCGCCGCGATGATGGCCTCGCGCGCGTCTTCGGCGGCCAGCGCGCAGAGCACCGAGATGGCAAGAGCTTCCTCCGCGACCCAGCCCTGGCCAAGTTCCGGTAGACGCCTGCGCCAGTCCGGCACGCGACTCAGTTCGACTGCCCGCCGGAGAGCATCGCGAACCTCGCCGGCCTCGGCGCGATCCTGCAACGTCGCCAGTGCATGGCCGGCGGCATCAGCCAGCGACTCGCCCCGCACGATGTGCGCGATGATCACCGCCAGCGCACCGGACGAGAACCACGCCGACGGATGCCCGTGCGTGGTCTGCGCGGTCTCGACCGCCCACTCGAACGCGATTGAGGGGTCGTCGAACCGGAACAGCCCGATCGGCGCATCCCGCATGACCGTGCCGCACCCCTTGCTGTTGTTGGTGGCCTTGCCGCCGAACTCGCGCGACCCTCGAGCCGCGCGAAGCGCGGACAAGCAAGTCCTCCCTGGCGCTCGAGCCGCCCACAGCCGCTTGTCACGGATCAACCACCCATCGATCTGCCCGGCGATCCGTTCATTCGCAGCGAACGCTTCGAACCGCTCGTCCTGAGTGACCAGCCATCGCAGGTACGCGTGATGGACGATGGTCGGAGGGTGGCAGCTGCCCTCGAGTGTGCTGCGCACGTAGGCACGGATCAGCCCTTCGACGGTGAACAGCGTCATCTGCGTGTCGTCGGTGACGAGACCGAACCCGCCGTACGCCTTGTCGAACCGCGTGATGCCTGCCGCGCCATAGCGCGCCACGATCGCCTCGTGAGACACGAACTCCACCGGCGCACCCAGCGCGTCGCCGCAGGCGCCACCGAGGAGGCAGCCGTGGATCTTGTCGTAGAGGGTCAGTTCAGTCATCGATCACCTGTAGGATGCACATCATGACCGACACGAAGCGCGAGCATCATGAACCAACCCCAGTTCCTGAACGCGAGGTGCCGGTGAATGCACCTCCCGTGCCGCCGTCACCAACGTCTGTCGACCCGCCGCCGATCAACATCGACGCCGGGCGCAACGGAAACTGGCTGGCCGAGCTCCGCCGCCGAATCCGCGACGGTGAAGACATCTAGGGACCCGACCGGTCCTTCCAGGGTTCCGCCGCGTCGACCCGTGCTCTGTTGATCACCGTCGTCTCGTCAACCGGCCATCCCATCGTCCAGTACTTGAACTCGTCCACGACCCAGTAGAGGTGGCGAATCCGGTAGTAGAAGTCGGCGTGGCCGAATCGACGAATGAGAGCAACGAACTGCTCGAAGTCGACGTTACCGGCCTCGTCGGGCACCCACTTGCGAACCGTGTACTCGTGCGGAGCCGTGTCGCGATAGGTGACGGCCTCCTGCCACCGACGATGCCGAATGAAGTCCCGGGTCCACGCCCAGTCGTCGCCGGATGGCATTTCGAGCAACTCGGGCAGATCGAGTTTGCCGTCCTTCAGATAGTCGCCGTGAATGCCGTAACGGTGAGCCATGAGGTGCCAGGAAAGGAAGACGCACGGCTTCCGGGCGACCTGACACTTGGGCGGGCCGGCGGGGGCCTGGTGTGTCGCAGGATGAGAGGGTCGTGGCTACCGCAACGCGGTCAACGGCGGCTTGGATCCGAGGAGATGAGCTGCTCTGCCGTCAGCCCGATGTCCTTCGCGATCTTGCGCAGCAGCGTCGGTGAGATGTCGCGCCCCGCGTGGAACGGAACGGTCGTCCCGCGGCCGTCCGCGTGCCGAAGCTGCTTGTGGGAGCCCTTCTGCCGGACTTCGCTGAAGCCCAGTCCTTCCAGGAAGGCGACGACCTCACGTGGCTTGAGGGTGGGCAGGTTGCCCACTACGCCACCTTGATGGTCTGGACCGCGACGAACTCGGACTCGAGCTTCGGCTCGCCGTCCTCGAGGAGCATGCTCACGACTTCCTGCAGGTTGACCTGCAGTTCGTCGAGCGTGTCGCCCTGGCTATGTGCGCCTGGCCACCCCGGGACATGACCGACGAAGAGGCCGGTGTCAGGGTCACGTTCGATGACGACGTTGAACGTACGCATGCTTCAGAATACTCCTCCGTCCTGCTGTCCTGCACGTCCTTCGCAGATGGTCGACACAGCGCTACCGTGGTGGCGACGGGGCGACGAGGACAGGTGGGAACGAGGCGGCGCCGAATGCACCTGGCGAGCGGAGGCGTTGTACTTGATCGCGATCGGCGTTGAGCGGGATCGAGAGGCCACCCGTGTCAGCGAGGATCGCGAACATCCTGTCGCTCATCTCGGCGGCGCGCGCGGCGTGCTCGGGTTTGTCGATGAGGTTCTCCATCTCCAGCGGGTCGTGCTCGAGATCGAAGAGTTCGTCGACGTCCCAGATGCCGTGGTAGCGGATGAACTTGTATGTGTCGCCACGCAGCGCGAATACCGTGGGTGTCTGCGGGAAGTTGCGCTCCCAGTAGTACTCGTAGAGCAGTTCGCTGCGCCACGGTACTGACTCGCCCCGCGCGATCGGCAGCAGGCTGGCGCCCACCATGTCCGCCGGCTGACGCAGGCCTGCGGCCGCAAGAATCGTCGGCGCGATGTCGAGGTTCGCCGCCATCGCCTCGATCGTGCGTCCGCCGCCGAAGAGTGCCGGGCATTGCATGACCATCGGCACGCGCATCGACTCCTCGTACGCCGTGCGCTTGTCGATGAGGCCGTGCTCGCCGAACGCGAAGCCGTTGTCGCCCATGTAGATGACGAGCGTCGACTCGGCCAGGCCTTCGGATTCGAGGAGGTCGAGCACGCGGCCGAGGCTGTCGTCCACGCCGAGCAGCGTCTCGGCATAGCGCTTGAAGTACTCGCCGACGTCGAGTGTGCCGTGGTACGGATACTCCACGCCGTGCCAGCTGTTGCGCTGATCGCGAACCCAGCGCGGTCGACGCTCCTCCAGTTCCGCCGGGAACGACTGACTGCGCGGCGGCGTGAACGTGCGCGAGGCGAGTCGTCCGGCGTGGCGTTCGGCGGGAGTGAAGTTGGCGTGGACGCCCTTGTGTGAGAGATACAGGAAGAACGGCCGGTTCTTGTCGCGCGCGCGCAGCCAGTCGATCGCGTAGTCGGTCAGCTCGTCGCTGATGTAGCCCTTCTGCGGCACGCGCGTGCCGTCCACGTTCAGGCCGTTCTTCGACGGCAGGTACGAGCCTTGACCGCGGAAGCTCACCCAGCGATCGAAGCCGGGCTGCGGGTCGTCGCCCTCGCCGCCCATATGCCACTTGCCGATGAACGCCGTCTGGTAACCAGCACGTTGCAGATACTGCGGGAAGAAGGTCGTGCCGGGCGGCACCGGGTTGTTGTTGTCGACGACGCGGTGCTGGTGCGCGTAGCGTCCGGTGAGGAGGGTGGCCCGGCTCGGCGAGCAGAGGGCCGTCGTCACGAACGCGTTCTTCATGTGGACGCCGTTGCGCGCCACGCGGTCCATGTTGGGCGTTTCGACGATCGGATGGCCCATGAAGCTCATCGCGTCGTAGCGATGATCGTCGGCCAGGACGAACACCACGTTGCGGGGCTGCGCGCCGGCGATGCGCTCGAGCGCGGGAAGGGCGGCGTCCTGCCGCGCGTCAGGCGAGGGTGTCTCGCCGCGTAGCGTTCCGGTACATGCCGCGTTCGACGCCGCGGCGATGACGGCCACGGCTGCGATCGCGATCAGCCGCGTCAGTGCGAGCCTGCGCATCCTTCGTTCTCCTGTCGCGCCGGTGTGACCCGCCGCGGTATTCGTTCAGTCCGACGTACGATACGCCGCTTCGTCATCGCGTCGCCAGGGGTTGAAACCCCTGGCCCCGTTCGTCTGTGGTACTAACAGACGCATGGAATGGCGTGGGCGTGCTGCAGGGATGTGCCTGGCGGTCGTGTGTGTCACGCTGGCGGGTGTTGCGGCGGCACCCGACGCGCGCAGACAGGAGCAGAGGATGACCACGGCGAGAGGGGAGTTCGACGTCAAACTGAGCCCGCAGGAGGACGAGGCTCGGTTCGCGTCTGGCCGGATGACGATCGACAAGACGTTTCGGGGCGATCTGACAGGGACCAGCACAGGGCAGATGCTGTCGTTCCTGAACGCGGCGCGCGACTCCGGCGGTTATGTGGCCATCGAGCGCGTGACGGGCACGCTGCACGGTAAGGCGGGCTCGTTCGCGTTCCAGCACGGCAGCACCATGGCGCGCGGCGCCCAGCACCAGTCGGTCATCGTCGTGCCCGGATCGGGTGAGGGGGAACTGGCGGGCCTGACGGGTACCCTGACCATCGAGATCAAGGACAAGCAGCACTTCTACGTGTTCGAGTACCACCTCGAGCCGTAGCCCGTGGCGAAGCGCTCTTCCAGGAGATACGCATGAACGTGTGGATGTGCCGTGCGACGGTGATGCTTGCGGGACTCGTGTTGGCGTCGGCCACGCAGGCCCAGCCGGCACGCGTGGAGTATCGCGTGCTGGCCACCAACAAGACGTCGACCATGCAGAAGGAGCTGAGCGAAGCGGCAGCCGCCGGTTTCCGCTTCGGCGCCGTGATGGGCGGCGAAACGTCGTTCGGCGGGGCGGAGGCGGTGGTCGTCATGCAGCGCGTGCCGGGTGCGACGCGCGCGGAGTACAGGCTGCTGGCGACGAGCAAGACGTCGACGATGCAGAAGGAGTTGCAGGAGGCGAGCGACGCGGGCTTCGAGTATGTCGGCCAGACGGTGTTCAGGTCGACCTTCGGCGGCGCTGAAGTGGCGTGCATCCTCGAGCGCGCTGTCGGTGACGCACCGGCCCAGCGATACCAGTACCGCCTGCTGGCAACCAAGCGCACGTCGACGCTCGAGAAGGAACTCCAGGACGCCGGCGGCGAGGGGTTCGAGATCGTCGGCATGACCGTGGGACAAACGGCGATGGGCGGCAACGAGCTCGTGGCGATCACGAGGCGCAAGGTGTCCACGTCGAGGTGACCCATGCCTCTCACACCAGACGACGTCACCGCTCACCTGCGTACCCGCCCGGGCTGGCAGCTGCAGGGTGATGCGCTCACGAAGACGTTCGCCCTTCCGTCGTTCGCCGACGCCATCGCCTTCGTGACGCGCCTGGCGTTCGACGCCGAGGCGAACGACCACCACCCCGATCTGCAGATCAGCTATCGAAAGGTGCGTGTCTCGTGGTCGACGCACAGCGAGGGTGGCGTGACGGCGAAGGACATCGCCGGCATCGATCAGACGGAACACGCGGCGTCGCGCCTGCAGTAGGCGACAATGCCCCCATGTCTACTCCTCGTGCCCCTCGTGCCCCTCGTGTCGCGGTTCGGTCGCGGCGTGCGGCGATGACGGCCGGACTCGCCGCGCTCGCGGGTTCGGCGACCGCCGCATCCGCCGCGCCATCGTCGTCGGCAGCAACCCAGGCATCCGTCGGTGTGTGGACGCCGAAGAAGGTCGCCATCAACAGGCGCGACAGGCAGGCACCGAATCCGCTGCTGTCGCATTGCATCAGGTCCGGCCATCTCCTGTTCCTCGCGGGCATCGGCGGCTGGTACGCGGAGGACAGGAAGGAACCCGGTGACGCGAAGGTGCAGACAGACAGCGCGCTGAAGGCGATGCGCATGCTCCTGGAGCAGGCGGGGTCGTCGATGGCCAACGTGCTCAAGGTGCACATGACGGTCGCCGAGCCGAACCGGAACCTCACGCTCGTCAACGCGGGCTACGCGGGCCACTTCCCGGACCCGCCGCCGGCGCGGTCGTTCAGCGGCTGCGGCGTGGACCAGATGGGCCGCGACGGCGTGCTCGTCCAGATCGACTGCATCGCGTACGTCGACTGATCCACCATCGTGCTGGGCGGGCCGGACAAGTCCGGCCCCTACACCGTGGGCGAAGTCAGCGCGAGACGACAGCCGCCAGATCGACGGCGGTGACGATGTCTTCGTCACTCGCCTCGTTGCCGGCATCGCCGCGAAGGTAGTCGCCCGGACGACACGTGAAGACGATTACCTGATGGTCGTGCGCCCGCACCGATGCGCGCACGCGATCGTTGAACCACGCGAGGCGCGCGCTGTCGCTGTGCACCAGCTGATCGTCCAGGACCACGGCGGTGCGCAGGTAACCGGCGATGGCCAGCCGGAGCAGCGTGGCGAGCTGTTCGCGAGCGCCAACCGAAAGACGCTCCAGCGAACGATCACCACCCTGGGCCTCGACGTGTTCCGTGCGCAGCCCCGGCGTCACGCGAATCGCGCTGTAGCGTCCGCCCGTCAGTTCGTGGAAGGCCTCCGTGACGGGACCAGCCATCGCGCGTCCGAGGTGCGCGGCGCGCTCGGCCTCGACAGCCTCGAGCTCGCGCAGCAGCCGCAGCGCGGCGCGCTCGGATCGCTCGCGTTCGCGGACTTCGTCGCGCGCCACGCGCACCACGTCCTCCTGTTGTGCGAGCCGCTCGGAACCGACGTGTCCGGCCACGAGGTGGAGTTGTCCCTTCGCGTGGTTCAGGTCGTTCGTACACCGCTCCAGCCGTGCCTGCACGGCTTCGAGCGCTTCGCGCGCCTCGGTCAGATCGAACGGCAGCGTGTCTGGGACCTGGTCCCGATGTTCGTCCGGTGTCGACAGCGGCGTCTCGTGCGCATCTCGCAGCATCTGCTCGGCGACTGCGATGTTCCGCGCGCACTCGTCGTACGCCCGCCGGGCTCGGTCTCGTGCGTGCGCGGCAGCTTCGCGCGCCTCGACCGCTTCCGCTCGATCGCGAGTGCGCGCGACGCGCGCGGCCACGGTGTGCGGGTCGACTCCTGGTGCCTCACGTTCGAGACGCGCAAGTGCGTCCCGACACGACGCCAGTCGCGCGGCGTCGCGCGCCGCTTCACTCGCGTTCCGATCCGCAAGGTCCGCCTCATCGCGCAGGCGTCGTACGTCACTCCTTCTGCGTTCGACGTCGGCTACGGCACGCTCGTAGTCGGCCAGCGTGGTCAGGCTCGCGGCGCGCAGTGACGGCTCTACCTCCTGCGTCCATCTGTCACGTCGTCTGACTCGCAAGTCGTAGTCCGCCAGCCGCGCGCGCACCGCACGTTCGCTCACGGCCCACGCCACACCGCCTGCCACACCACCGACGATGACGCCGGCGAGTGCTGCGGCAACCGGTGTCAGCACGCCGGAGAGGTACGCGATGGCTGCCGAGATGATGAACGTGCCAATGAATATGAGGACGGCTGGCAGTATGGCTGACGCGGGCGCGGATGCCGGCACGGGATGCGCTCTCAGGTCCGCGTCGAGTGCCCGCCATGCATCGACGCGCTCACGCGTCGGCAGTGTGCGATCCGTTACCTGTCGTTCGATCGCCGACGCCTCGGTGCGCATCGCTTCGGCACGCGCACGAAGATCCCGCGCACGATCGGCATCCTCTTCCAGCGCTCGCACCATGGCGCGCTGTTCCTCGATCGCGAGATGGGAATCCACTGCCTGAAGGAGGAGAAGCTCCGCGTCCGCCGCGTCGAGCGTGTCGCGCTCTGCCTGCTGTCGCTGGCGGGCGTCATCGAGCTGCGCAGTTGCCTTGGCGATGTTCTGCGCTCTCAGTCGATCGACCTCGGCGTCAAGTGCCGCCCTGGCTCGCACGCGTTCGGCGTGCGCCGCGGCCGCATCGGCCACGGACTTCGCGGCGTCGACGTCGGCACGCAGACGCTGCTGCTCGTCCTGAAGCCGCACGACCGTCTGGCGGATCGTCGCTCCCGCCTCCTCGTCGCTC
Source organism: Acidobacteriota bacterium (assembly GCA_020845575.1). NCBI lineage: Bacteria > Pseudomonadati > Acidobacteriota > Acidobacteriota bacterium. Next base: position 237,906 of record JADLFL010000012.1, read on the forward strand.
CGCAACGTCTGGAGCAGGCGTTCCTGCGCTCGTAGGTGCTGTTGCAGCTTGACGAGCGGCGAATCGGCGGCGGTCTTGAACTCGCCCTGAGACGTGAAGATGCTCTCGACACGCGTGGTGAGCCGATCGATAATGCGCCGCACCAATGGATCCCCGTCGAGCGCGCCCATCGCGCGCGTGACCAGCGACTTACCCGTCTCGTCGCGGTCATCGTCCAGGCTGGCGTCGAGAATCGCCTGGACCTCGCCCTGTTTACCGAGCAGCGCCGTGAGCAGGAAGCTCTCGGCCTTCGGCGAGGCCCCCCTCGCAGCCGGCGCCGCGATACCCCACGCAAGCAGTTCGCGCAGCCGGCCTTCCACGCCCCTGCCCGCGACAACCTCCCTGAACCGCGGTGGCTCGACATCCTCGCTCGACTCGAGTGCCGCTGCCGCCCTCGGCCCGAATCGCTTCGACACGCGCCACAGCACGCCTTCATGCTCGAACGTCAGCGTGACGCACGCCGGCTTCGCGCCGCCCCACGTCACGAAGTCGTGTCCCGCCTGAGACGAGTACTGCACGAACAACGCTGCGCGAATCGCCTCGACGAGCGTGGACTTGCCGAGCTCGTTCGGTCCATGGAGCACGGTGAGTCCGCGTCCGAAGATGACGGACGCCTGGCGAATCCCGCGGAAGTCCGCGACGTCGAGGTGCCGCAGCCTCACGCCCGCTCCTCGCTCACGAGACGATGCAGCTCCTGGAGCGCGCGTCTCGCGTCATCGTCTGTCTCTGCCGCGGCCGCGAGCCTCCTGGCAACGACAGACAGCGTCTCCGGCACATCGTCCATGACGTTGTCGGCAACGCCGACGTCGATGCGAAGCCCGCTCCTGTCGATGAGCAGCGCGCCCGCGCGGCCCGTGTTGGCGTCGTCGCCATGCAGTTGCCGCGTCAGACGATCGACGATGGTCTCGTCGGCTGTGGGGACCGTCATGTCGAGCCGCACGCGAAGGGCCGTGGTCGAGAGATCCTCGCTCGCCAGGCGATGCAATGCTTCGAGGCTGGTGATGGTCTCCTGACGCCACGCCCATCGGCCTACCTTGTGCGCTGTCACCATCGGCTTCGCACCGGCGCGCATCAGCGTGACGAGTGCCACATGACCGGCGTCCGACTCGCCGAAACGGGTCTGCTCGGGAGCACCCGGGTACACGATGGGCGCGACGCCGCCGTCCGTCAGGATGCGGAAGCCGTGCGTGTCGCCCACGGCCAGGTAGTCGAGGCCACGCCGCGCAGGCGCATCGCGCGCGACGGGGAAGTTGGTCTGATGTCCTTCGATGTCGAACGTGGAGCCATGGACCATCCCGATGCGGATGCGCGTATCGCCCTCGGCGCGCGCTGGAAGCGACAGCGCGAGGTCCTCGGCGCCGGCCGTCGATCGGCATGGCGCGGCCAACAGCACGGCGTCCGGTGTGAGCGGCAGCGCGAAGGCGTCCGAATCCACCACGTGTACCCACGGTGGCAGGAGTGCGCGAAACGGGTGCGTCGCGTGGTAGACGGAGCCAGGCTTGAGTGGGTCGTGATTGCCTGGCAGCAGCACGACGGGCCGGCTCCAGCCGTCGCGGCTCGTGAGCACGTTCGCGAATCCGCGCCACCAGTCCTCGCCGGGCTCGGGCGTGTCGAAGATGTCGCCGGCCCAGAGCACGGCATCGACGGCGTACTGCTCGGCCACCGACAGGATCGTGCGCGCCACGTCGAGCCGCGCCCGCGCGAGCCGGCGACGAGCGTCGGCGTCGAACTGTGCCGATTCCAGCCCCAGGTGCAGATCGGCGGTGTGCAGCAGCTTCAGCATGCGCCGTCCACCACGTCGAACCGTACGTCGAGCACGCGCGTCACGTCGGGCCTGGCGTATCGCCGCGCGAACAGCCGATCGCGCCACTCGCGATACTCGTCGTCGCCGCCGTCTTCGAGGTGTGCGATCTGTCGCGCCACGAGATCGCGTTCCTTCGAGACCTGCGCGGCGCGCGTGTCCGTTGCATCGCCCGCGTCGACGCCGAGCGTGCGCTGGCGTCGCTCGCGCAGTTCGGCGATCTGCGCGGTCAGCCGCGACTCCCGGCGGCGCATCACGAGCACCTGATCGGCCAGGTAGTGATCGAGCTGGCGGAGCATCTGGTCGAAGCGCGCCTCGTCGCGTGCCGCCGTCGCCGCCTGATCGCTGAAGAGCGCCGCGTCGATCGCATCCTGCAATGGCTGGTTCGCGGTGTGGTCGCCGATGGCCTGGCACTTGCGCACCGGCAGCGCGAGCAGGCCCTCGACGACAGTCGCCGCGAGCGGGTCGTCATCGCCATCAACGACCGCAGTGAACATCAGGTTGTCAACGCGCTCGATGCCCCTGTACGCCGCGCGCGTGACCACCAGCCTGCCGCGGCGTCCCACGAGCGCGCGCACATCGTCTGCCGGGCCAGTATCTGCTTCGAACACCACGTGCAGCGGTGAGTCAGTGGCACGCCGCGCGGCGTCGATCGCCGCCTGCACGACGGGATGCCCGACGTGCAGCGCTTCGCCCTCGCTGATGGCGCGCGCGTCGCCGACGATCGCGACGAAGCCATCGCGATAGCCGTCGGGCAGTGCAGCGTGGGACTGCACACGGTAGCCGACGCGACCGGGTTGTTCGTCGCGCTCGTATGCCACACCCTCATCGTCCAGCCAGGTGCGTACGACCAGATCGACGTCTCGATCGAGGCCTTCGAGTTCGGCCGGCAGCGCGCCCTGATAGCGCGCAAGCACCTGCCGTACCGCCTCGTCGAGCCGGGTCTCGATGAGATCCGACGCGCGATCCTGCACCTCGTCGAATGCGCGCTTCCGGCTCTCCATCGTGTCGCGCAGATGGCGCAGGTCTGCCGCCACATCGTCGATCGAACGCGCGCGGCCGTAGATCGTGCGCAGTTCCGCTTCGAAGTCCACGCTCACGCTGGCCACGAGCGACTCGGGCGCCGTGCGCGACGGCTCGTAGAGCACCGCGTCCGATGCGTCGAGCACCTTGCCGAACAAATCGAGCTTCTGCGTGAGGATGTCGAGCGTGAGCCGCTGCGCCACGTTGCCCGCCGCCAGGAAGCTGATGACCGTGACGCCGCGTTGCTGACCGTAGCGGTGCACGCGCCCGATGCGCTGCTCGATGCGCTGCGGATTCCACGGCAGGTCGTAGTTGACGATCGTGTCGCAGAACTGGAGATTCAGCCCCTTGGCCCCCGCCTCTGTCGAGATGAAGACCTTCGAGCGATGCCTGAACTCGTGGACGAGCGCGAGACGGATGGCCACGTCGCGGCTCGGACGATGGGCAGGAGCGATGGCGTGTCCCTCGTCGGCCTCCCACCGCTCGAGTGCGCGCTCTGCCTCCGGTCCTTCGTTGTCGCCACGGAACACCGTGATGTCGCCTGGCTCGTGGCCATGCTCCAAGAGCAACGCGCGCAAGTAGTCCTGCGTCGTCAGAGACTCGGTGAAGATGACGGCCTTGCCGGAGCCGGTGCCTTCGACGCCACGCGTACGGACGAGCGCGAGCGCGTCGAGCAGGCGATGAGCCTTGCTGTCGTGGCCGAGAGTTCGCGCGCGCACGGCGAACGCCGCCACGGTTTCGAGTTCCTCGCGGAGGCTTTCATCGAGTTCGGAGATGGCATCCCGCGCATCGAGGGCCTCGTCTGCCTCGTCGCCATCCGGACCGCCTTGCGCCGAGAGGCTCTCGTCGTCTTCGAGATCCGCTGCCATCTCGCGCAGGAACTGCGTCCCATCGTCAGAGACCGCGTGGCCGCGCCGCGCAAGTCGATCGCGGAGGCGCTGCGCCACGCGCTGGAGACTCTCGGCCAACGCCGCCAGTGACGATCCCATGCGCCGATGGAAGCCGATGAGCAGCAGGTGACGCTGCGTGCCCCGGAATGCGTGCAGGCGTTCGCGCATCAGCCACGCGGTGACGTCCGTGTACAGCGCCTGCTCCTCCGGGCTCATCGCGTACTCGAACACGCGTGAGTGCCGCTCGACGAACGGCACCTGCAGGAACTCCTGCGCCTGACGCCTGAGCGTGCGCTGCAGCACCGTCTGCAGTCGACGTCTGAGCTCGCGCGCCTGATCGGGCAGCACCGTCCGATCGCCCGCCTCGCAGAATCGCTCCCGGAACGTGGGCAGCCGTCCGAGGAGCGTGCCCGTCGGCTCGACGTACTGCACGAGCCCCCACAATTCTGCGAGCGAGTTCTGGATCGGCGTGGCCGTGAGCAGCACGACGGGCGTGCGTCCACGCCTGATCACTTCGCGCAGGCGTCCCGCCGTCTGCGCGTGCGTGGAGTCCTGGTCGTACGCGCCGTCCTTGCCGTAGCGCTTGTAGATCCCGGAGAAGATCTCGTGCGCTTCGTCCACCACCACGAGATCGAAGGGGTCGACGGCCTTGAGCACCGAGGCTCCCTTCGGACCACCCGCGAGCTCGCGATGCGCGAGGAAGACGCCCGTGCCGCCGAACGACTCCGGGTCGAGACGGCCTTCGCGCGCCTCGATGCCGAAGAGCGCGTACAACTCCGTCTGCCATTGGCCGAGCAGGGCCTTGGGCACCACGAGCAACACGCGACGCATGCCCTCGGCCATCAACTGCGAGATGATCAGACCCGCTTCGATGGTCTTGCCGAGGCCGACCTCGTCGGCGAGGATGCAGCCGCCTTCGGGGATGCGGCGCAGGGCGAACACGACGGCGTCGATCTGGTGCGGGTTCGGATCGACACGACCCTGACGCTGACACGTGGCGTATCGCCGCTGCTCGTCAGGCCGCCGGATGCGGACGAGGTCTTCGGCCAGCAGTCGGCGCTGGATGGGGCTGAGTCTGCGTGTCATGAAGGTAGGGTCGGCCCTCCCGGCCCGACCGCCGAACGAAGTCCTGCGATTCTAGCGCTGTCGCCATTCGGATTCGGACATCGTTGACCTGATGTCCGTTGTCGGCCGAAGATCCGCGTCATGCGAGTTGGCGTAGGGACCTGCCTCCTGTGTGCCGCGCTGGCGTTCGGCCTGCCGGTGCGTGCGGCGTATTCACAGACCGAGACGAAGCGCCCGATGGAGCCCGTCGACATCCTCGACTGGAAGACCATCGGATCCGCGGAGCTCTCGCCCGACGGCAAGTGGCTGGCCTACAGGTACAGTCCCGTCCAGGGCGACAGCGAGGTCATCGTGCGCGCGACGTCGGGCGACACGGAACGCCGCTACGCCATCGGCGAGATTCCTCCCGCGCAGCCGCCGCGTCCCGGGGGGCCGCCAACGCCGCCACCCGGCGCCGGCCCCTCTGGGTTTGCGTTCTCCGAGGACGGCAAGTGGTTCGCGTACACCACGTACCCGAAGCGCGCCGAAGCCGAGAAGCTGCGCGCCCAGCGCAAGGCGATCCAGACGGGTGCCACGCTCGTGAACCTGGAAACAGGCACCAGCACCGACTACCCGAAGGTGCGCCAGTACGCCTTCTCCGGCGATTCGAGCCTCGCGATCGCGTTGCATCGGTATGGTCCGGAGGGCGGCGGACGCGACAAGCCGCGCGGCGCCGACCTCATCGTGAGAGACCTTGCGGCCGGCACGGATCTGACAGTGGGTGGCGTGGCCGAGTACGCCTTCGACAAGACGGGCACGCGCCTGGCCTGGGCCGTCGACGCCGAGGGCCAGATCGGCAATGGTCTCATCGTCCGTCACTTGCGCACGGGTGCCGTGACGACAGCCGACAGCGGAAAGGCCAGCTACGAGAAACCGGCCTGGAACGACGCCGGTACGCATCTCGCGTTCCTGAAAGGCGTCGAGGACAAGGCGTACGAGGAGAAGCGATACACGGTGATCGGCGTGGATTGGTCATCGGACACGCCCGCGACGGTGCGCTTCGATCCCGCCGGCGATGCGTCATTCCCCGCTGACATGTTCATCAGCGCCAACCGCACGCCTGCATGGACCTCCGACGGCAAGGCGCTGCTCTTCGGTCTCGCGCCAGCCACGAAGAAGAAGGATGGCGAGGCCGCGAAGGGGGAGTCGACTGACGCGCCGCCCGCGCGCGGCGACACGCCGGACCTGATCCTGTGGCACTGGAAGGACGGACGCCTGCAGTCGCAGCAGCAGGTGCAGGAGCAGCGCGACAAGCGCTTCACGTACCTTGCGACGTGGCGCGTGGCGGACAAGCGGTTCATCCGCCTCGCCGACGACACGCTGCGCGACGTCGCGCCGCCGAAGGACGGACGATGGGCCGTTGGCGTGCAGCGCGAACCGTACGAACTGACGGCGTCGCTGGAGGGGCGTGTCTACCAGGACGTGACGCTCGTGGACATGGAGACCGGCACGCGCGGCGCCACGGCGACGAAGGTGCGCTGGGTGTACGGCCAGTCGCCAGACAGCACGAAGATCCTGTACTTCGAGGGCGGGCACTACCACGTGCTCGACGCGGCTGCCGGAACGTCTAGGCCGATCACGCGCGGACTGCCTGTGTCATTCGTCAACGTGGAGGACGATCACAACGTGGTGCAGCCGCCGGTGCCACCCGAGGGCTGGTCGGCAGACAGCCGCAGCGTGTTGCTCACCGATCGCTGGGATCTCTGGCAGGTGCCTGTCGATGGGGGTGCCGCCGTGAACCTCACCGTCAACGGCGTCCGCGACAGGATTCGCTACGACCGTCTCGTGCTCGATCCGGAAGAGAAGGGCATCGACTTCACGAAGCCACAGTACGCGGCGATGCTCGGTGAGTGGACCAAGAAGACGGGCGTCGCGCGGATCGCACCTGGCACCTCCGGCGTGGACGTCCTCGCGTTCGACGCGGCGGGCTACTCCCGCCTCATGAAGGCGACGCACGCCGAGACGTATGCGTACGCGTACGACACGCCGTCGACGTACCCAGACCTGCACGTGGCCGACGCGTCGCTGAAGGGCGCGCGGAAGGTGACCGACGGTCAGGCGCAACTGTCAGCGTACGCATGGTCGGCGGGGGCCAGGCTCGTCGACTACACGAGCGACGCGCCGAAGGGGCGCAAGGGCAAGAAGCTGCAGGGCAGCCTGTTCCTGCCCGCCGGGTATGAACCGGGCAGGCGGTATCCGACCATCGTGTACATCTACGAGCGGTTGTCCGACGCGACCAACAGGTTCGTCCATCCGACGGCGTACGGCTTCAACAGGTCGGTCTACACCAGTCAGGGATACGCGGTGCTGATGCCCGACATCACCTACACGGTGAACGATCCAGGCATGTCGGCGGTGTGGAGCGTGCTGCCGGCACTGAAGGCGGCGATCGCGACGGGCGTCGTGGATGCGGCGCGGGTCGGTCTGCAGGGGCACTCGTGGGGCGGGTACCAGACATCGTTCCTCATCACGCAGACCAACGCGTTCAAGGCGGCGATTGCCGGCGCGCCGCTGACCAACATGGTCAGCATGTACAGCCTCGTCTACAGGAACAGCGGCGGCGGCAACATGGCGATCTTCGAGAGCAGCCAGGGCCGCTTCACGGGCGGGTACTGGGACAACTGGGACGCCTACGTGCGCAACTCGCCGATCGCGCACGCCACGAGAGTGCGCACGCCGCTCGTGCTGATGCACAACGACCAGGACGGCGCCGTCGACTTCACGCAGGGCGTCGAGTACTACAACACGCTCCGCCGGCTCGGCAAGCCCGTGGTGATGCTGGAGTACGTCGGCGAGAACCACAACCTCGTGCGCGCGCCGAACCGCTTGGACTACACCGTGCGCATGCGGGAGTTCTTCGACCACTTCCTGCGCGATGCGCCGGCGCCCGCGTGGTGGACCGACGGCGTGCCGTTGCTCCGCATGGACAAGCACCTCGACGAGCGGAAGATCGCGCCGAAGAAGGCAGCGCCTGCATCGCCCGCTCCCACGCAAACGTCGGCCACGAGGCCCGCGGCATGATCGGCCTGCGGTTCTGACGCGGCACGCCGGCTCCTTTCGTGCCGAAGTCTCCATCCACCCGTCCCGGGCAGGCGCGCACGGATCATGCCCTCGCACGCGGCGGCGACTGGACGATGGTTGCTGGCCTGGTGGCAGCGCTGGTGCTCCAACTGGCGCTCGCGCTGACGCTGGCCGATCATCCGCTGCTGCAGCCCGTCGGCGATCTCGACGCGGGCGAGTACTGGCGCCTCGCGCAGCGTGTCGCAGCCGGCGACGTGCTGCTGCGCGGCACGCCGTTCTACGTGTCGCCGCTGTACATCTACTGGCTCGCGTTCGCGCAGGTGGTGACGGACGCGAGCGTGACGGGCGTGCTCGTCCTGCAGGCGGTGCTCGGGACGATCGCCGTCTGGCTCGTCGCACTCACCGCACGCGACTGGGTGCCTTCGGCTCGACGTCGTGTTGCGGGCCTCGCGGCCGGTGGCGCGCTCGCGCTCACAGGCATCGTCTCGCTGCAGAACGCGCTGATCCTGCAGTCGGCGCTCGACGCCGTGCTCATGGCGGCGTTCGCGTACGCGTTCACGCGGGCCGTGCAGGTGACGTCGCCGCCCGCGTGGCTGGCGTGCGGCGCGGCGCTGGCGCTGCTGGCCACCAACAGGCCGAACGCGTGGGTGATGGGCGTCGCGCTTGTCGCGGCGGTCTGGTCTGATGCTGACGCGTCACAGCGCGACGAGACCCACGTCCGCGCTGGCGCGCCACGGCGCGGCAAGTCGTGGCGTGGCGCCATCGCCCGGGCTGGCGTACTGGCCGCGGGGGCGCTGATCGTCCTCGCCCCGTTCACGCTGCGTACGGTCGTCGCGACAGGTGAGTGGCAGCTGCTCCCCGGGCACGGCGGTCTGAATCTCTACATCGGCAATCACGCGGGCGCCACGGGCACGTACTCGGTGATCGATGGCATCAGGCCGTCGATGGAAGGCCAGCGTGAGGATGCCAGGCGTGTGGCCGAAGGTGGCGTGGGACACGCGCTGACCGACAGCGGCGTGTCGTCGCACTTCGCGGGGCGCGCGCTGGCGTGGTGGCGCGACGCTCCCGTCGACGCCCTGCGACTCTTCGCGTACAAGGCATGGCTCTCGACGCACGCGTGGGAACTGCCCGTCAACGTGAGCTACGCGTGGTTCCGCGCGCACGTCACGCTGCTCGGACTGTTGCCCATCGGGGCATGGGTACTCGTGCCGCTCGGACTGGCTGTCGTCGTCTGCGGGCATCGCCTCGTTTCTGACGACATGCAGCATGCATGGTCGTCGTTCCGTCTGCTGCTGCCGGCGTACCTGCTGAGTGTCGCGGTGTTCTTCGTGGTGGATCGGTACCGTGCGCCGGCACTCGTGCTCGCCGCGATCGGTGTCGGCGTGCTCGCGTCGGCACGTCGCGCAACGTGGACAGGTATCGTGCGTTCGCCCTCGGTCATTGCCGCCGCGCTCGTCGCGATCGTGACAATGAGCGCCGGTTTCGTGCGACTGCCGTTCCACCTCGGAGAGGCCGACGCAGACACCAACATGGCGCTGCACGCGATCGAAGCGGGACGAGACGATGAGGCGCGCGGATGGTTGTCGCGCGCGGCGGCGCACCATCCGACGCCGGGAGTCGCGTGGCTGCGCGCGGGGCTGGCGTGGCAGTCGTCCAACAGGATGATCGACGCCGAGCGCGCGCTGCGCGAGGCGTACCGGCTCGATCCCGATGTCGGCGACGTCGCGTTCGCGCTGGGCGAGGTGCTTCTCGCGCAAGGCAAGGGGGGCGAGGCCGTGCCGTTGCTGGAGCAGGCGGAAGCCGCCGGCGTACGTCGCGATCGTGCGCGGCTTGATCTGGCACTGGCGCTTTGGCAGGCGGGTCAGCAGGACCGCGCGCGTGCGGCGCTCGACGAGCGTGTGCCTGTCGAGGGCTTGCCATTGCTGCGCGCGCGAGCGCTGGCGTCCGTCGAAGCGAGACAGACGGACCTTGCGGAGTGGTTGCTCGCCGAGTATCGACGAGCGGCGCCGGAAGACGCGGAGGTGGCCGAGAAGCTGGGCCTGATGCACGCGCGGCGCGGAGATCTCGCAGGTGCGGCGCTGTTGCTGGAGAATGCCGCGCGCCTCGAACCGTCCCGCGCCACAGCGCGCTTCAATCTCGCGGTCGTGAGGGTGCGACAGCAGCGTCGCGATGAGGCCATCGCCCTCCTGCGCGACGCCCTGCGCATCGATCCGTCATACGCCCAGGCGGCTGGCGCGCTACAGGAACTCGGAGTGCACTGACCGCCGGATGAAATCCGGCGATCAGCGCATTCCAACGTGAATCAGAAGTCGATCCTTGCCGTCAGCAGCAGCCGGCGCGGCGGCGCGTAGCTGGTTGGCGTACCGAAGCGCGAATTCGGCTGGTTGGTGTTGATCACCAGCGCGCGCGTGTAGCTCGCGGGATCACCGGGCACCTGCGTGCCGTTGAGTACGCGGGTGCGCGGATCGAGGAACGCGCGGTTGTCGCGGCTCAGCGCGGTCTGCGTGTCGAACAGGTTCAGCACGCGGGCTTCGAGCCTCGTCGTCACGCGCCCGCCCATGCGGAAGTTGTAAGCGACGAGGAAGTCGGCGTTGGTCCACGTGTCGTTGCGCGACGTGCCCAGCGGCTCGATCAGCAGACGATAGCCGCCGTACCAGTCCTGCACGCGACGCTCGTACGGCGTGCCGCTCTGCACGCGCAGATAGCCGCCGAGCGAGAGCGCGTCGGTGACCATGTACGTGCCGAACACCTTCAGCACGTGCGGGCGATCCTCGCCGAGCGGCCCGTACCTGTAGTCGTCCTCGACGAACACGCCGGGGCCATCCTGCAGGATCGACGACGTGTTGAACACGGCACCGGCCGCGTAGTCGAGGTCGAAGTTGCCCTTCAACTGGCTCCACGCGTAGCTGATCGTCGTGCTCCACCGATCCGCCATGCGCCTGTTGATCTCGAGGGTGAACGCCTTGTAGTCGCGGCGCGCGTTGGCCAGGTTGTCCACGACGAACGTGGAGGCCGGAAGGACGCTCGGCTGGTCTTCGATGAAGTCCTTTGCCGTGCGATCCATGTAGAAGGCGTCGAGGCCCCAGTTGCCGCCGAGCGGCGTCGCGTACCCGACCAGCCATTCGTCCGTGTACGTGGGCTGCAGCCCTGGCCTGATGACGCGGTTCGTCGTGTTCGCGCTCGTCGTGTCGCTTATGAGCGCACCCGTCGTCGCGTTGAAGAACGGCGTGTTCTGCACCAGACGCAGGGGCGCGTGCGCGCGCGCGCTGCTCTTCTGGTCGCTGCCGTAGTAGCGGCCGTAGTTGGCGTAGACCTTGTCTCCGGCGCCCTTACGAAGCTGGTAGTTCACGCCGAGGCGCGGCTGTACCTGATCGCCGTAGTCGAACGTGAGGAACGTGTTGCGCGCGTCGCCGATCTGCTGCGCGAACTCGTCCTTGTTGACGAGCACGCCGGCATTGAGCACCAGACGGGACCCGATCTGGATGTTGTCCTGCACGAAGAAGCTGTACGTGCGCGACTTGGAGAGCTGCGGATTCTGCGTGGGGTAGTACTGCCCCTGCCACCGCGTGCCGGACTCGACCAGCGTGATGGTGCCCCACCCGTTCGCGATGCGCGTGAGGTCTTCGAGCGTGTCTTCGTACATGAAGCCCGCGCGGAGATCGTGCGACGACTTGCCGATGTTGAACACGGTGCCCGAGTTGACGCGGAATTCGTTGCGCGCGTAGTTCTGCCGGTTGAGGAGCAGGGCCGCACCGCCATACCTGAAGCCCGTGGTCGGATCGACCCAGTAGCCCATCCGGCGCAGGTTGTTCAGGTCGAATGTCGGGCGGTAGCCGAGGTCGGTACGCGCGACCGCCTCGCCTTCTTCATCGAGGCGGAGGTACTTGGCCTCGACGTAGTTGCGCTGCCCGAAGAACATGTTCCAGTTCGCCGTGGCCACGCGGTTGGTGCCCTCACTGTCTGTGGCGACCTCTGGCGAATCGTTCACGCCGACACCCGCGTACGCCGACGTGGATGGACGCACGCGATAGCCGGCGTTGATGAACTGCGACGCCGCGGGGGCGTACGTCACCTTCCCGAAGAACTCCTTCGTCGTCGTCTCGCTGTCGGGCACCGGACCGAGGTTGTTCACGCGACCCGACGTGTCGGAGCGCAGCAGCATGCCCGACGTGTAGAAGAACAGTCTGTCGCGCAGGATCGGGCCGCCGATCGCGTACGACGGGATCCACCTGTCGGTCGTGTTCCTGATGTTGGTGGCCTTGTTCTTCGCGTTCCACGCGGCAGGGATTGCCTCGAAGCGCACGCCGCCCTTGAACTGGTTGGTGCCCGAGCGCGTGACGGCGTTGGCCACGAAGCCGGACGACCGCCCGAACTCCGCCGTGATGGCGCCGCGCTTGACGTTGAACTCGGCGATGTCGAACTCGTTGACCTCGGTGCTCAGGTAGCCGAAGCCCGGGTTGGTGATGTTCACGCCGTCGAGCATGAACGTGTTGTCCTGCCGGCTGCCGCCGCCGGCCACCATGCCCTGGATCGGCGGGTTGTTGTCGGCCACGCCCGGCACCAGCTGGATCAGGCCCGCGTACGTGCGCTGCAGCGGCAGTTCCTTGATGAGTTGCTCACCGTAGTTGAAGTTGACCTCGGTGCTCTTGAGGTCCACCACGGGGGCCGCGGCACTCACCTCGATCGTCTCGTCGAGGTTCAGGCCGAGCACGATGTCGACCTGCGTGTCCATGTCGACAGACACGGTGACGGCGCGCTTCGCGTCGCCCCCGCCGGCCTTGGTGACCTCGAGCGTGTAGGCGCCGGGCAGGAGCAGGGGGAACCGATAGGACCCGTTGGCATCGCTCGTCGCGACGCGCTCGCCGGGAAGCGGCGTGCCGGTGAGGCGAATGCTCGCACCGTCGACGAGTTGGCCGCCCTGGTCGAACACGACACCGGAGATCGAACCCGTGGTCTGTGCGCGGACAACGGCGGGAACCGCCAGCGCGAACAGGGTGAGGACGCACGCAACCGAGCGCGTGATGGACATGACGACGACTCCTGCAAGGCGACGAGAGTGGAGGTGCCGGCGGCACACCGGTCTGTCGTCGCAGATGGGTGAACCGCTGTGATGCTACAGACGGACGGGCGGACGCGCAACAACGGCCGGCAACCGGCAATCGGCAACGGGCAACCGGAACGCGCTCCCGCGTGTAGCGGCCGGATTCATCCGGCGCCCGACGTGGCCAAACCGGTTGCCTGTTGCCGATTGCCGGTTGCCGTTCTTCTTCACCCTGCCAGCGTCGCCGCGTAGACCGCCGCGCCGAGGAGGCCCGTCTGTCGATTGAGGACGAGCGAGACGGGCATGCGTTCGACGAGCGGGGTCATCGGGGGCTTGTTGCGGAACGCGTCGAGGAAGTAGGGCTGCTCGAACGCGCGCAGGATGCGTGTGGGAATGCCGCCGCCGAGATAGACGCCGCCCGTTGCCACGCATTGCAGGCCGAGATCCGCCGCGGCGCTGCCGTAGATCGAGACGAAGAGCTGCAGCGCTTCGACGCACTGCGGATCGGATCGGTCGAGGCCGCGACTGCTGATCGCGGCGGGCAGCGCCTCGTCGGCAACGCTGCCGAACAGGGGCGAGCGATTGTCGCTGGTGAAGCGCAGGAGATTGACGAGTCCTGGACCCGAGATGATGTGCTCGTACGTGGCTCGACCGTAGCGCGCGGTGAGGAATTCGAGCAGCGCCACTTCGCGCGGACCGTGTGGACCGAAGTTGCCGTGACCACCCTCCGACGGCGAGGGCACGAGTCGTCCGTGCTGGCGGACGAGGATGGCCTGGCCGAGTCCGGTGCCCGCCGCCATGAGACACGCGTTGCCGTCGGCGTCGAACTCACCGGCCTGCAGCACGAACAGTTCGTCCTGTCGCAGCGCCGGCACGCCGTACGCCATGGCTACCAGATCGTTCAGGAGCCAGACGTGCGCGATGCCCGTCGCGGCCATCACCTCGCGTCCGTCGATGGCCCATGGCACGTTGGTGAGGCGCGCGACCTGTTTGATGATCGGCCCCGCCACGCCGACGCACGCGACCTCCACTTCCTGCGGGCGCACGCCGACACTCTCGAGAAACGTCGTGACCATCGCGGGCAGGCCCGGGAAGTCGAGCGTCACGTATTCGCGGACGTCGAGCAGTTCCGGCCGTCCCTTCGTGGCGCGAAACAGGCCGAGTTGCGTCTTGGTCCCGCCGAGATCCCCCGCCAGCAGCATGCGGGGGAGGATAGCGGAAGAATCGGAAACGGCGGGAGTGCTACGCTCGGGCGATGAGTGACGCGCGGGTGCCGTCGCGGGTGGTGCGGGCGCGGTTTCCGGCGCTGCGGGACGACCATCTGCGGTCGCTGGCGCAATGGCGGCTCGTGCAGCCGTCGCGCGAGCAGGGCGAGACGTCGTACTCGTTTGCCGACCTCGCCGTGCTGCGCGACGTCAACGAGGCGATCGCCAACGGCTCGCCACTCAAGGCCATCGTCAGGCAGTTGCTGGCCGAGAGACAGGGGCAGTTGGCGCTGTTCGATGGCGGTTCGTCGTCCGACGACTCGCCCCGCACGCGCGTGGTGACCCTGGCGCCGCGTCAGTCACGCGCCGACGAGTCGGTGCCGAGCGCGGGCGTCGACACCACGCGGGCCGAAGCCGCGTTCGAGGTCGCCACGGCACTCGAGACCGCCGGCGGACATCCGCGCGGCGTGGTGATGCGTGCGTATCGCGAGGCGCTCGCTTTCGACCCCACGCTGGTCCCGGCCCTCATCAACCTCGGGAACCTGCACTACGCCGACGGCCACCTGCCCGAAGCGGCGGCGCTCTATCACCAGGCGCTGCTGCACGCGCCCGATGCGTTCGAAGGCTGGTTCAACATGGGCCACACGCACCACGACGCGGCGCGCTTCGCCGAGGCGGTGCGCTGCTACACGCGGGCGCTCGACCTCGACGGCGAGTCGGCCGAGGCGTGCTTCTACCTCGCCGTGGCCTACGAGAAGCTCGGTCGATCCCAGGACGCGCGACCGCTGTGGCAGCGGTACCAGCGCGTGGCGCCCGATGGGGAGTGGATCGCGCTCGCGCGCGAATTCGGCGAGTAAGGGACTAGCGGACGCGGAAGGTGATGATGCCGCGGACCGGGTCGTAGGGCGAGACGCCAACGGTGACACGGTCGCCGGGGACCACCTTGATGCGGAACCGGCGCATGCGACCGCTGAGCTGCGCGAGCACTTCCTGGCCCGAATCGCATTGCACGCGGTACAGTCCGCCGCTGTGGACGGCAGTCACGGTCCCCTGGACGTCAATCAGATCATCTTTGCTCAATCAGTTCGTCTCCAACACGGCATTGTCCCACACTTCACTCCAGCGCCCTGACGGCCGCTTCCACCTGCCGGGCCAGCGCCGGATAGTCGTCGCCCTCGAGGCGGAGCGGTGCCCCGAAGCGGACGATGACGCGGCCGGGTGTGGGAAAACGGGCTTTCTGGTGCAGCACGCGGTCGACGCCGACCAGCCGCACGGGGACGACAGGCACGCCCAGCCTCGCTCCGATCATCCCGATGCCCGCCCGGAACTCGTTGATCTCGCCACCCATCGTCCGTTTGCCCTCCGGGAAGATGAGTAGTGACTGCCCTTCTTCGAGGAGCTGCCCGATGTAGCGCAGCGTGTGACGGGTTCCGGCCTCGCGCTGCGGGATCGGGAAAGCGTTGAAGAACAGCGACGCCAGGCAGTAGTTGAGCCCGTTGGTGACGCGCTGCGAGAGCGGCCGCCCCGCCGGATGGAAGTGCGCGTCGAAGAACTCCTTGGCCATCGCCACGGCCGTGGCGTACCGCCATCGACGAGGCAGCGCCATCAGGACGACGGGGGTGTCCATGTGGCTCTGATGCGTCGAGGCGAACACCACGGGACCCTCGAGTCCCGACAGGTGTTCCAGTCCTTCCACACGCACGCGCGCGAACACGCGTCCGAGCGGCAGGATCCACGTCGGCAGGCTCAGGCGGCGCAGCCAGCGGGCCGGCCATGTCCGGTTCCAGCGAGGGAAGTCGAACGGCGTGCGGTCGTCGGCGCGAGTGGTGTCGATCCCATGTGGTGATGGCGTTGGCACGCGCGATGCGATGTCGCGCGGTTCCGTGTCGCCAGGCTCCGTCGTGTCGGTCCGAGGGACAGGGTGTTGGCCGACGAGCGCACGCAGATCGCCGACGGTCACTGCCGCCGCGAACGCCCCCTCGTCGACGATGGTCTGGAACTGCTGCTCGAGCGCCATCAACAACTCGACGCGTTCGAGCGAGCTGAGGGCCAGCGCGCCGAGCGCCGTGTCGTCGTCGATCTCGCGTCCTCTCGCGAAGCGCGAGACGGCGTGCAGCAGCCGATCCCCTCCCGTTGCGAGCATGGCGGCAGGCTGTTCGCCCGACTCCACCCACGCGCGCAACGCCGTGCGTTTCAGCTTGCGCGTCCCCTCCGTACGCGGCAGTTCGCTCGACGTCCAGATCGATGCGCCACGGACCTTCTGATGCGCGTCGAGACGCGTGTTGGCCTCGTCAACGACCCGCGACATCTGCGCCGGATCGTCGAGCACGAGCACGGCGTGCACGCGTTCCTCACCCTCCTCGCGCCGCCCGACCACCGCCACGTCGCGCACGCCGGGCACTGCCGCCAGCACGCGCTCGATATCGTCAGGAAAGACGTTCAGCCCGTCGGCCGTGACGATCATCTCCTTCTTGCGCCCGAGGATGTAGAGCCGCCCCTGCTCGTCGAGCCCACCGATGTCGCCGGTATGGAGCCAACCGTCCTCGGTGGGCCTTGGGCCCTCCAGCTGGCCGGTTGCCGGTTGCCGGTTGCCGGTTGCCGGCGTGGCGCTCTGTCCGGTGCCCGGTGCCGTCACATACCCCCGCGACACGTTGTCGCCCCGCACAAGGATCTCGCCATCGTCGGCGATGCGGACTTCGACGCCGTGGATCGGCTTGCCCACGCTGCCCTTGCGTGCGTTCAGCGGGTGGTTGAGCGTGACGATCGGGGCGGTTTCCGTGAGCCCGTATCCCTGCACCACGAGGAAGCCGAGGCCGCCCCAGAACTCCTCGAGCGCCGGATCGAGCGGCGCGGCACCAACCACCGCCGCCCAGAACTTGTAGCCGAACGCTCGATGGACCCGGCGGAAGCGCCACCAGCGCCGATACCACTTCTCCTTCGGCAGCGGCGTGATGCCGCTGTCGGGCGCCGGCTGCACCGCCTGCGTATCGGGAAAGCGATGCCTGACGTGTTCGCGCAGCACGTCGAGGATCTTCGGCACCGACACGAGCACGGAGACCCGCCGCGCGCGGATCTGGCGCACGATGTCGCCCGGCGCGAGGCTGCGCATGAACACGACGGTGCCGCCGAGCATCGGCGGCACGAACGTCGCCATCGCCTGCCCGAACATGTGACTGAGCGGCAGCAGGTTCAGGAAGCGGATCGGCGAGAACGGACGGATGTAGCGCCGATACTTCGCCATCTCCCGCTCGATCGGGACGATGTTGGCGAGCACGTTTCGGTGCGTGATGATGACGCCCTTCGGCTCGGCTGTCGCACCTGACGTGAAGATGATCTCCGCCGTGTCGTCTGCGGTGATCGACACGGGCGGCGCGTCCGCGGGCGCCGTGTCGTCCTCGCGCAGGCACGAGGCCAGCGTCCATTGCGGGAAGGCGTCCGACACCGCCTGCTGTTCGACATCGTCGCCGACGATCAACAGGCGGGCGGACACGACGGCACCGATGCGATCCACCAGGGCCGGCGCGGACCGGTAGTCGATCGGGACGACGATGATGCCGCGCAACAGGCAGGCCCAGAGCGCGACGATCCACTCCGGACGATTCTCGCCCCAGAGCAGTACGGCCTCGCCCTTGCCGATACCCGCTGCGTGGAGCCGCGCGGCGAGGCGCCCCGCCGCCGCGCCGATCTCGTCGTAGCGAAACGTCCGCGTGCGATAGCCATCGTCGTGCACGAGGAACGGGTCCGTGCGTCGTGTGGCGTCGACGAAGAAGTCGATCAGCGTGGCGCGGGCCGGAGGCTGGCCCGATCCGGCCTGAGACGTCCCGCGGGAACCGGAGACCATGGGCCGCATATCATAGTGGACGCTCATGTCGGTTCCGCCGGTCTTCGCGGCAAGCGCGCTCTACGACAGCCTGCTTCAGAGCGCGCTCCAGCGCTTCCTGGCGCGTGCGACGCTCGAACTCGAGGCCTCGCTCACCGAGTCGTTCGCTGGTGCGCTGTCGATGGAGCCCACCGACGATCCGTGCGAGGTGGTGCTGCGATGGTTCGGCACGCGGCACATCCTCCACGTGCCGCGGTCGCAGCCGTTCACGGCGCACGAGGTGCGCGTGGCGCGCGCGATCGGCGAGGTGCTTTCGGCGCGCTATACGGCGCTGTTCGACCCGGCGGTGCTGGCCGCGCGCGCGGACCTGTTCCAGGGACTGATCGAGGACCGCTACGTGGCCGCGTTCCTGGACCGGCGGCCGTACAAGGCGGGCGCCGAGCGCAACCGCGCCGATCGTCTCGCACACTGTATCGAGGTGCTGCGCGTGGCGGCGCTCTCCAGCTACGAGAGCGCGGCGATCTCCTCGGGCCTGCTGGCCCTCGGCGACGCGGAGCCGCATGGCAGGCAGCCGTCCGCGCGCGTGTACGGGCAGTCGCTGACGGCCATCAAGAGTTTCTATCGCCTGTGCGACGGCGTGCGCACCGTCTTCCTCGTCGGCGAAGACGGGCTGCTGCTCGACATCATCGACATCACGCAACGGGCCCGGCAGATCCACCCGATGCTGGCCATCACCGCGCCCTGCCCATCCGCGTATCGCCAGCACGCCGCGGCCACGCTCGGCACGCGCGACACCTGCATCGTGTTGAGCCCCACCCACGAGATCAAGGTCTTCGCCGAAGGCGCGCTCGTGTTCACGTTCCGCAACGCGGACTGGCACCTGCTCGACATCGAGGCGAAGTACGTGCAGTGGCTGCAAGCCGTCGGGTCGCGGCCGATTGCCGAGAAGCTGTTCCAGTGCGCGCTCGACATGGCCGACGCGCGGCAGGGCGCGCTGCTCGTGGTGCTGCGCGACGCCGAGGCGGCCGGCATGCTCGTGGCACCGATCGATCGCCTCGACAGACCAGAGCTGCCGTCGACAGACGGCCTGAGTCAGCGCCGTCCGCTGCACTACCTCCTGCGCGGCAGGACGCTCGACGATGTGGAAGACAGCGTGCTCATGGCGCTGGCGAGCCTCGACGGGGCCACGGTGGTGGACACGCAGGGACGACTGATCGCCGCAGGTGCGATCCTGATGCATCCGCATGACGAAGGGGGAGACGCCTGGGTGTCGGAGGGCGCGCGGACGACGGCGGCGCAGACAGCGGGGCGGTTCGGGCCGGTATTGAAGGTGAGTACCGACGGGATGATCACGTGTTACGACGGCGGGCGCTTGTGGGAAATCTGACCGCCTCGCTCACGAACGGGCTCCGGGCTAGAATGGCCTCCCCGGCGGGCATGGCCGGCCGGGGACGAGGAAGGCGACAGCACTGATGCGAGTGTTCGTGACCGGGGCTACCGGCTACATCGGGTCGGCGGTGGTCGATGCCCTGCAGCGCGCGTCCCACGAGGTCGTCGCGCTGGTACGGCACCAGGCAAAGGCTCGGCGTCTGGCCGACCGCGGCGTGGAGTCGGCCGTCGGCACGCTGGGCAACCCGTCCACGTGGCGTCAGCAGGCGTCCACGTGCACGGGTTTCGTGCACGCGGCGTTCGAGCAGTCGCCCAAGGGCGTCGAGATCGATCGGATTGCGCTCGACACGCTCGTCGACCTGGCCCGCGCGGCGGGAGAGCGTGGACCGGCGTCCTTCATCTATACGTCGGGCATCTGGGTGCTCGGATCCTCGCCGGAACCCGTCGACGAGACGGCCCCCCTGCATCCGACTGACCTGGTCGCGTGGCGACCGGCTCACGAGCAACTCGTCCTCGATACGGCGTCAGACACATTGCGCGCGGCGGTCATCCGTCCCGGCATCGTGTACGGCGGCGCGCACGGTATCGTCTCCGACCTGCTGGCGTCTGCCGAGAACGGCCTCATGCGTATCGTCGGCTCCGGCGAGAACCACTGGCCGCTCGTGTACGACCGCGACCTGGCGGATCTCTACGCACGGGTGCTCGTGAGTGACGAGGGGCGTGGCGTCTTCCACGCCACTGACGGTGCGGACGAGCAGGTGCGCACGATTGCCGAGGCGATCGTCGAACATCGGCCGCATCCGCCCGACATCAGGTTCGTGCCGCTGGCCGAAGCGCGCGCGAAGATGGGACCGTACGCCGACGCGCTGGCGCTCGATCAGCGCATTCGCAGCCCTCGTGCGCATGCGCTCGGATGGAATCCGTCGCTCCGTTCCGTATCGGGGAACATCCCGCGCCTGTTCGAGGAATTGCGCCGGGGACGGGCGAGACAACAACAGGAACAGCAGGATTCGTAGGCAGGGGCGCCCCTGGTGGGTGCCCGTAAGGAGCCGTGGCCATGAAACTGACAGCCGGTGTCGGGCTGCTCACCGCAGCCCTCGTTTTTCCCGCGCAGGATGCGTCGGCGCAGACCGCATTCTCGGCCACGCATGCCGCCGCCACGGATCCGCACGCGGAGCACGCCATGGAGGCCGCGAGCCACGCAGGGCATCAGGCCGCGCCTGCGGCCGCGAACCTGCCGCCGGGCGAGGACGGCGCGAAGGCGCGCCTGAATTCGTCCCCGCGCCACGGAGAGTACGCCGACATCGCCCTCGCCGGCGGCAGTCCGCTGCGTGCGTGGGTGTCGTATCCGGAGCGCAAGGACAAGGCGCCCGTCGTCATTGTGATCCACGAGATTTTCGGGTTGTCCGACTGGATCCGATCGGTGGCCGATCAGCTCGCGGCAGACGGCTACATCGCGATCGCGCCGGATCTCCTCACGGGCAAGGGGCCCAACGGCGGTGGCACCGAGGCCTTCGCGTCGCGCGACGACGTGGTGGCGGGCGTGCGTGGGCTGACGCCAGACGAGGTCGTGGCCAGGCTGAATGCGGTGCGTGACTACGGCGTGAAGCTGCCTGCCGCGAATGGGAAGTCGGCGACGGTCGGCTACTGCTGGGGCGGGTCCACCAGCTTCATGTACGCCACCAGGCAGCCCGGCCTCGACGCTGCCGTCGTGTTCTACGGCGGGTCGCCGTCGGACCTCGGCACGCTCGCGTCAACGAAAGCTGCCGTGCTCGGCCTCTA
Organism: Acidobacteriota bacterium; assembly: GCA_020845575.1. Lineage (NCBI taxonomy): Bacteria > Pseudomonadati > Acidobacteriota > Acidobacteriota bacterium. The sequence continues at coordinate 259,021 of JADLFL010000012.1, forward strand.
CGGCGAGAACGACGCGCGCGTGAATGCGACGATCGATCCGGCGAAGGCCGAGATGGGGCGCCTGAAGAAGGTGTTCGACACGCACATCTACGCGGGCGCCGGCCACGGCTTCCTGCGCGCGCAGTCGGGCCAGAATGGCGCCAACCTGAAGGCCACGCAGGAGGCGTGGCCGACGATGCTGGCGTTCTTCAAGAAGTATCTGTAACGGTGGCTACTTGAAGCTGAGGCCGGCGCTGAGGACGAACATCGTCACGACGGGGTTGCCGATGTAGTCGCCTTCGAGCGGCTGGGCACCGATGCGGTAATAGCGGCCGTCGAACGTGAAGGCGACGTGCTCGCCGATGAACCAGCGGGCACCACCGCCGACGTTGAGCGTCAGCGTCTGCGGGCCGTACGTCAGCGCGGATTCGGCGCGCCCTGCCCTGATCTGCGAGAGCCCCACGCCGCCGCCAAGGTAGCTCCATCCGCGGCTGCTGCCGAAGTTCAGCGATACCTGCGGCACGATGCCGCGCACGCGGTATTCGCCTTCCGTTGTCGTGACGACGGTCGACGCGTCGGCGCCAGGCGCCTGCGTGCCACCGATCATCAGCAGCGATGCGCCCACCCCCAGCGTCACCTTCCCGCGCACGGGATAGACGTGCGCGCCGGCGTCGAAGCCGAGCACGCGCTTGGGAAGCTCCTCCGCGAGGAGGCCGCGCGGTGCCGCCAGTTCCTCCGAGCGGCCGACGCTGGTGAACGCCCCGCGCACGTCGATTGCGAACGGCCCCGGCGGTTCGGGCGCCTGGGCCCACGCCCCGACGGGCGAAGCCAGTAAGCAGACGCTGACGAGTAACAGCGAGCGGGTCACGGAGCGCATCGCAAGCAGTATAGGCGGGAGAGGCGGGGAGTGGCCGTGCGCCCGGGTACAATCTGCCGCATGTCCAGTTCCCAGCGTGCGTTCGCGTCGCGCTCCGCTCGTGCCCTGCTCGTCACCGCCGCCGTGTCGATGGCCGCGTGCTCGACGCCGACGTCGCACGTGGCACCGCCGGGGCCCGACCTCGAATCGATCGACGCCGCGCGTCTCGAAGCACACGCCGCGTTCCTCGCCGACGATCTGCTGGAAGGGCGCGCGCCGGGTGCGCGCGGCGGCGATCTCGCGGCGCGCTACGTGGCCACGCAGTTCGCGCTGCTCGGTCTCGAGCCAGGCGCGGCCGACGGCACGTTCTACCAACCCGTCCCCATCGTCGAGGCGACAGTTTCGCGCGAGCGTACGACGATGAGCGCGCGTGGTTCGAAGGGACGGCGCGCGTTCACGATGGGCAGGGACCTGTCGCTCATCGCGTCCGTCGACGCGCCATCGGTCGCGCTCGATGCGGAGGTGGTCTTCGTGGGCCACGGCATCGTCGCGCCCGAGTACGACTGGAACGACTACGACGGTGCGGACGTGACGGGGAAGGTCGTCATGGCGATGGTCAACGATCCGCCCGCGACCAACGCGGAACCAGACCTGTTCGCCGGCAAGGCGCTCACGTACTACGGGCGCTGGACGTACAAGTTCGAGGAAGCGCTGCGGCAGGGCGCGGCCGGCGTGATCCTCATCCACACGGAGGCCTCGGCCACGTATCCCTTCGGCGTGGTGCTCTCGACGACGATCGGCGAGCAGGTGTTCCTGCCCACTGCCGACGGCGAGCCCGTGCTGCGGCTGAAGTCATGGCTCACCAACGACGCGGCCGTCGATCTGGCCGCGCTCGGTGGACAGGACCTCGATGCGCTGCGGGAGCGCGCACTCACGCGCGGCGCGAAGGCCACGCCGCTTGGCGTCACCGTCTCCTTGCGCGTGACGCAGGCCACCACGCGCAAGACGTCGCCCAACGTCGTTGCGAAGCTGCCGGGGCGCAACGCCGAGGAGGCCATCGTGTTCTCGTCGCACTACGACCACATGGGCCGGCGCGAGACCACCGATGGGTCGGACGGCATCTGGAACGGCGCGCGCGACAACGCGTCTGGCGTCGGCGCGCTGCTCGAACTCGCGCGCGCGTACGCCACGTCGCCGTACGCACCGGGCCGCACCGTCTATTTCCTCGCCACGACGGCAGAGGAGCGTGGCCTGCTCGGATCCGAGTACTTCGTGCAGCACTCGCCGTTTCCCGTGGATCGCATCGCCGCCAACCTGAACATGGACAGCATGAACGTGTACGGGTCGTCGGCCTCGTTCGTGATGCTCGGCGCGGACAGGACGGACGCCGCGGAACTGGTGGAGGAAGTGGCGCGCGCGCAGAACCGCACGCCCGGCACCGACGAGCATCCCGAGCGCGGCTACTTCTTCAGGTCCGATCACTTCCCGTTCGTGAAGGCGGGCGTGCCGGCGTTCTCGCTGACGCTTGGCGATGCGTCGGGCTTCCGTGGCCCGCGCGCCGAGCAGGCGCGCGCCATGTCCGACGCGTACAACGCGACGCACTACCACCAGCCCTCCGACGAAATCTCGCCGGACTGGGACTGGACCGGTGCCGTCGAAGACACGCGTCTGATGGCGGAGCTCGGGTGGCGCATCGCCGCACTGCCCGTGATGCCGGCGTACAAGAGCGGCGACCAGTTCGCACGCATCCGCGCGAAGGACGGGAAGTAGCCCATGCTCGCCACACTCGCGGGGATTCGCGCCGCCGCGGTACGCATCGACCGCATCGCGCGACGGACGCCTGTCGTCGATCTCGCGCCGATCGTCGAGGGCCTGCACGTGAAGTGCGAACAGATGCAGCCCATCGGCGCATTCAAGATTCGCGGCGCATACAACTATCTCGCGCAGCTCGACGCTGACGCGCGCGCGGCCGGCGTCATCACGTACTCGTCGGGCAATCACGGCCAGGCCGTGGCGTACGCGGCGCAGCGATTCGGCATCCCGGCGGTGATCGTGATGCCCGAGACGGCACCGGCCGTGAAGGTGGACGGCGCGCGCCGCTGGGGCGCCGAGGTGGTGTTCGCGGGCACGACGACAGTCCACAGGCAGGAGCGCGCTGAAGCGCTGGCGGCAGAGCGCGGCCTGCTCGTGGTGCCGCCGTTCGACAGCCTGCCGATCGTCGAAGGTCAGGGAACGGCCGGACTCGAGTTGCTCGAACAGGTGCCGGCCGTGCGGACCGTTGTGGTGCCCGTCGGTGGCGGCGGGCTCATCTCCGGCGTCGCGGCGGCCATCAAGTTGTCGGATCCGTCGATTCGCGTGATCGGCGTCGAGCCCGAAGGCGCGCCGAAGATGTCGCAGTCGCTCGCGGCAGGCGTGCCCGTGACGTTGGCATCGGTGAAGAGCGTGGCCGACGGATTGATGGCGGTCAGGCCCGGCACGATCAACTTCGCGCACGTGCAGGCGTTGGTCGACGATGTGGTGACCGTGTCCGACGATGCGATCGTCGATGCGGCGCGCGTGTTGTGGGAGAGCGCGCGCATCGCGATCGAGCCGAGCGGCGCGGCGTCGGTCGCGGGTGCGTTGCCGCGCCTCGACGCCTGGCGCGCCGACGGTCCCGTGGTCGCCGTGCTCAGCGGCGGCAACGTCGGTCTCGCGGAACTCGCGACCCTGATTGCGTCGAGTGCCAGGGGCTGAAACCCCTGGCCTCCATCTGAAAACCGACCGGTTGCCGGTTGCCCACTGCCGGTTGCCGGACTAGGTAGCAAGCGGCGGGCCCTGCGGGACGCGGATGCGCATGCGTGGCGCGGTGTATGCGTGGCGCCTTGCGGTGAACGTGGCGGTGAGGTACTCGCCCATGTGCACGTTGCCAGACATCGTGTCGCCGGTGGCCTTGCCCGAGAACGTGAACGTCACGGAGCTCCCCGGCCGACGCTCGACGCTCCGGACCACGACCTCGTCGCCCTCGACCATGCCCGCGATGTCGCGCGTGCTGAACTCGCCCTGATGCGTGCCCTGCAGCCAGCCGTCCTTCTGCTCCAACGAGAGCGTGTGGCGACCCTGGCTGCTGGCAAACGCAACCTCCACGTCCCAGCGTCCGCTCACGTCGATCGACGGCGCTGCCATTGCCGTCGATCGGGGCGGACGCGTGGCAGACAGCAGTGCATGGATGCGATCGGCCACGATCTTGTCGTCGCCCGGCTGCATCATCCACGCCGCCACGGAGATCGACGTTGTCCCGGCTGCCGCGGCGCCCCGACCGCCTCCGCCCGCACCGACGGCAATCCTGGGCTTGTTCTTCGAGAGATAGTCGGCGGCATCCTCGCCCGTGATGTTGAGAGCGTCGGGGTTCCACGAGATGACGAGCGACGGCGTGCGATTGGACAGTCCCTGCGGCTCGCGCACGGTGGTCGTGACGCCGGGCACCGTGCCCACACGCTTCGCGATCGTGTCGAGCCAGCCGAGCCACGTCTTCCACTCGGCGGCGTGATCGCGCGTGACCCACGCCTCGACGGCGGCCAGCATGCCGAGCGTCTCCTCGCGGCCCACCTTGTTGTCGCGCCCAGGACCATGGTGCGGGGCGCTCGCCTGCCACGCCGACTGCAGCAGCGCCTTGTCGCCGAGCAGCAGACCCGCGCACTGCGGTCCGCGCAGCGCCTTGCCGCCGCTGTAGGCGACGATTGTCGCGCCCTGCTGGAGGTGCACGTTGGGGAAGGTGAGGCCTTCGGCCGCGGCGTCGATCAGGATGGGTACCTTCTTCGGCTTCGCGACCTTCGCGATGTTCTCGAGCGAGAACGGACCAGACATGGTCTCGTTCCCCGCGAGCAGGTAGATCATCGCGGTCCGCGGACCGAGCGCGCGTTCGAGCTCCTCGAGCGAATCGACGGTGATCATCGTCACGCCGACGTTGCGCACGGCGGCGTCGTACACGTTGCGCGAGTAGCGCGGGCAGACGACTTCCGTCTTGTCGAAGCCCGTGAGGTCGGGAATGCGCACGAGGCGTTCGGGGTTGCCGCCGGTGACGCACGCGGCGGTGACATGCTTGAGACCCGCCGCGCAGCCAGACGACACCATGCCCCACTCTGCGCCCGTGAGCTCGGCGAGCCGCTGTCCGACGGCGGCGGCCAGTTCGTCGATCTGCGCGTAGTAGCGCGTCGCGGCATCCATCGCGGCGCGCACTTCGGGCAGTTCGACGGAGCCGCCGATGATCGTGAACGTGCCGCGACAGTTGATGACCGGCTCGACGCCGATCGACTGATAGATCTCCGGCCCTGGCTTCAGCGGCCCTGCGGCCGCAGCGGCGGCGTGCGTGGCGGCGGCGCCGAGCATCGTCGGCATCGCCAGCGCGGGAGCGAGGCGGAACAGATCGCGCCGCGTGACACCCTCCTGCGGCAGGTCGGGAAGGAGATCGTCATGCATGGTGGCCCTATGCTACTGCACTGCATCCGGACATGCGCGTCCGGTGACCCAGTCAGCGCTGAATCAATGCCCGCGCCGCGACGATCGCCTCGTCGAGCGTGGTGACCGCACCATCGAGCTGCTGGTCGTACACGGCGCGCAGCACGTCACCCATCGACGGTCCAGGCGGGACGCCGAGCGCCATCAGGTGCCGACCGAGGAGCAGCGGTGGTGGGGCCGAATGCTCGACACCGAGCGCCGAGACGCGATCGAGGAACCACTGCCCGAACGAGCAGTCGAACGTGCCGCCGCGGCCGTTGCAGTCCGCGTCGGAGAGGCGCGCCAGCAACACCATGTCGACCTTGCGGGCCAGGCGACGGAACGCCCCATCGGAGACAGGCGCGGCGGCCTTCCACCACGACCCGGGCAGCATGTGCCACGCGACGAGCGCGAGCACCTGATTGCGCACCGGGTAGCCGTCGAGCGTGTGGACCTGCAGCGCATCCAGGATGGCCGTGGCGAGCGGTACGCCGGCGCCCTCGTGGCCGGGCGACTTGATGCGGCCGTCAACTTCGGCGGTGACGAGCGGCTTGCCGATGTCGTGCAGGAGCGCGCCGAGCATCAGCGCCACCTGCTCCGGATACGTAAAGTCGCGCTTCCGCGTTGCCGCCTCGTCCACCACCATCGTGGTGTGCGTCCACACGTCGCCTTCGGGATGCCACTCGGCATCCTGCGGGCACGCCGCCAGCGCGTCGAGCGTGGGCCACAGGCGCGCCACGACGCCGAGATCGCGTCCGAGGTGCAGGCCGATGGACGGGCGATGGGCGCGAAGCAGCAGTTTCTCCACCTCGCCCCAGATGCGCTCGGCGGGCAGGTCGTCGAGCGGCGTCTCGCGGCAGACGCGCGCCGTCGCCTCGTCGAGCCGGCAGGCGAAGCGCGCGGCGAACTGCAGCGCACGCAGCACGCGGAGGCTGTCGTCGCCGAACGTCCGTGCGTCGACCATGCGGAGCAGGCGAGCGTCGAGATCGGCGCGGCCGCCGTGCGGGTCGAGGTACGCGTCGGTGAGCGGATCCCAGCCGATCGCGTTCATCGTGAAGTCACGGCGGCTGGCGGCCTCGTCAAACGACAGCCACGGATCGCCGAACACGGCGAAACCCTTGTGCCCGCGACCCACCTTCGACTCACGGCGGGGCAACGACACGTCGAGCCCCTGCACCTTGAAGACCGTGAAGCTCTCGCCGACGGTATTCACCGGCCCCCACTGCGCGAGCAGCGCGCGCAGGTCGTCGGCGGGAATGCCGAACACCTCGATGTCGATGTCCTTGCTCGGGTGTCCCAGCAGCGCGTCCCTGACGTAGCCACCGACGACGAGCGCGCGTCCGCCGCGTGCGCGCACGGCCGTGGCGATCGCATGGACGAGCGCGAGATCCTGCCCCGGCGTGGCGCTGGTCATCGCGGCGTCCGGCTGAACCTGGCCGACACCCAGTCGGCAAGGCCCGGCAACAGTGCCGACGCCGCGGGGATGAGCCGCGTCAGCGCCATCGGATACACGTCGGCCCTTGGGCGTCGCAACGCACGCACCATCGTTGTCGCGACGTGTTCAGGTGATTGGCGAGGGCCGGAGCCCGAGACATCCATGCCCCATTCCTGTGCGATGGCGCTGCGGAACTCCGTTTCGGTGCTGATCGGATACACGAGCGTGACGTGGATGCCGGTCCCCGCGAGTTCGGCGCGCACGGATTCGCCGAGGCCCGCCTGCGCGAACTTCGTCGCGGCGTAGGCACCCATGCGCGGCACGCCCTTGCGGCCGACGATCGACGACACGATGAAGATGTGGCCGTGACGCTGCAAGCGGAAGTGACGACAGGCGGCGCGCGCAGCGTGGAAGGTGCCGAAGTAGTTGACGTCCATCAACCGGCGCATGGCGTCGGCGTCCGTCTCGTCGAGCCGCCCGTTGTAGCCGAGCCCCGCGTTGCACACCATGACGTCGATCCGTCCCGTCGCGGCGATGGCGGTGTCCATCGCGCGATCGACCTGTGCGGGGTCGGTGACGTCACAGGCTACTGGCGTTGCCGCGCCGCCCGCGCCGACGATCGTCGCCGCGACATGTTCGAGCCTGTCGAGCCGGCGTGCGGCCAGCACGACGTGCAGGCCCTCGCGCGCGAACGCTTCGGCGCACGCCTGGCCGATGCCAGACGAGGCTCCCGTGATGACGGCCGTTCGCCGATCGCCCATCCCGGCATCGTAGCAGCGCGGGTGCTATCCTCGGCACCCATGACAGCCGGACGCATGCCCGCGGCCGCCGCGCGAGAGGTGCGCTGACATGGAACGCACGCAGCGGTTGCTCCGCGATCTGGTCGCCATCAACTCGATCAATCCCCTGCTCGTGCCGGGCGCGCCGGGTGAGGCCGACGCCGCGGAGTGTCTGGCAACCTGCCTGCGCGAGAGTGGTCTCGACGTCACGGTGAGCGAGGTGGTGCCTGGCCGCCCCAACGTCGTCGGCGTACTCGACGGCACGCAGCCGGGGCCGACGCTGCTGCTGTGCGGGCACCTCGATACCGTTGGTGTCGAAGGCATGGACGATCCGTTCACGCCCGTCGAACGCGACGGCCGTCTCTACGGACGCGGCACGCAGGACATGAAGGGCGGGCTGGCCGCCTGCGTGGGCGCGGCGCGTCTGCTTGCCGCCGAAGGCCTGGCGAAGGGCCGGGTGCTCGTCGCCGGCGTGGTGGACGAGGAGTTCGCGAGTCTCGGCGCGGAGGCCCTGGTGCGCGACTGGCGCGCTGACGCCGCGGTGATCACCGAGCCGACGGATCTCACGGTGGCGACCGCGCACAAGGGCTTCGCGTGGCTCGAGATCGTGACGCATGGCAAGGCCGCGCACGGCAGCCGGCCCGAAGACGGGCGCGATGCGATTCTCGCGATGGGGCGCGTGCTCGGCGTCCTTGAGCGGTTCGATCAGGAACTGCGCGCGCGTCCGACGCATCCGCTGCTCGGCAGCGGATCGCTGCACGCGTCGACGATCGCCGGCGGCACCGAAGCGAGCGTGTATCCGGCCGAGTGTCGTCTGTCGATGGAACGGCGCACGCTGCCGGGCGAAGACGGTGCGCGTGCGCTGCACGAAGTGGAGCAGATGCTTGCCGTGCTGCGCCGCAACGACGCCGCGTTCCGCGCCGACGCGCGTCTCGTCGTGGATCGGCCGGCGTACGACCTCGACCCGTCGGCGGAACTGCCGCAGCAACTCGTGGTGGCGGCGCGTGCGCGCGGCCTCGAAGCACGCCTCACCGGCATGAGCTACTGGACCGACGCGGCGATTCTTGGCAATGCGGGCATTCCGACAGTGATCTTCGGTCCGCGCGGCGCGGGACTCCACAGTGCGGTGGAGTACGTCGACCTGTCGAGCGTCGACGAGTGCGCGTACACGCTTGCCGCCCTCGCCAGGCAGTTCCTCGGGTGAGCGGTCGCTGACGTATCAGCGCAGGCGGTGCCGGCGTGGATCACCCGCGCAGGTGCGCTGGTAGGCGCGGCCGCCCGTGTCCCATCCCGGCGAATCGTGCCGGCACGACACGCAGCGCAGCGTGACGCGCGACCCTTCGACGTGCAGATAGCGGTCGTGTCCCTGCATGCCACAGATGGCCTGCTGCAGCCACTCGCCGATGCGTGCCAGTTGTTCGGCGAACGGTCGTTGTCGGGCCTGTAGAGCCGGGAATGTGGTGGTGAACGCCGTGGGATGGAATCCACTGGCCATGAGTGCGTCTCCTCCCTGACGCCCCGCACATCAGTGCAGTGCGCCCCTCGTGTATGTCAACGGCCGGGAGCGAGATGGCGAACAGCTACTGCAATTCAGGAACTCGGCGCCGTGGGCTTCGGCTCGAGCAGGTGCTTCAGCTGCCGGCCGTAGTAGCGCAGCACGAAACGATCGCGCACGCGCACCACGGTCCCCTCCTGCTGCAGCACGCCGCGCTCCTCGAGCAGCGCGAGTCCCTGCGTGACAGCCAGGCGTGCATCCGTCGTCTCGAGGTTGGCACCGTCGGCGCCGAGGCGATCGATGAGGGCGGCGACAGCGGAGACCAGGTCGGTGCGCGGCATGGACGGCCGCATCGCGGCGGCCACCAGGGCCGTCGGCAGCACCTTGTGCAGGCGGCCGATGGAGCCGAGCACCTGCTGTGCGAGCCCCATCACGTCGCGGCGCGATCGCGTTTCGCCACGCGCCAGCGTCACGGGCGTGCCGAACGTCACGAACGCGCGCGACTGGTATCCCACCGCCGTGCCGACCATCTCCGCGAGTTCGCGCGTGAACGGGCGCTGGCGGCCCTTGGTGAGCTGCGGCGCGAGGATCCGGTCTTCGAGCACCAGGTCGTACGCGATCGCCACCGGCACGATGCTGAGTACCGGCACTTCCGCCAGCACGACGGCGTTGAACAGGCCCGTCTTGGCGCTCTTCAACTCGCCGCTGTAGCTGCGCCCGCCCTCCGGATAGAAGAACAGGTCCTGTGTTTCGAGGAGTTCGGCGACGAAGGCCTTCAACGTCACCAGGTACGCGGCGTCGCGCGCGCCACGGCGGATCGGGATCGCGCCGGTGACGTGCTTGTGCAGCAGCCCGAGCGCACCGCCGAACAGGTTGATGCCCGCCGCGATGATCGGCGGCCGGATCTGATGGTCTTCGAGGATGAGCGGCTCGATGAGGTAGTCGAGGTGGCTCTTGTGGTTCGACACGTAGACGACGCGGCCCTTGTCGAGCGCGCCGTAGACGTTGGACAGGCCCTCCGGCTTGCGCTCGACCTTGCGCAGGATCGGATAGAGCGGGTGCTTGAGGGCGCGGTAGATCGAGTGCCGCTGCCTCGCGCGCAGCTCTTCCAGGTAGCCCTCGATGCGTGCCAGGGCCGCGGGATCGCCATCGGGCGGCTGATACAGCCGCCGCACGTCCTCACGCGCCAGTACGGCTTGCCGCAGATCGTCGCCAATCACGACACAGGAGTGTAGCAGGGGGAGGTACCGGCAACCGGCAACGGGTCACAAGGAGATATCAAGAGGTCCGCCGGGCGCGGGTGGGGCTGTCCGGGGACAGGACCCGCACCTTCAGGCGTTTCGTGTGCTCTGAATCTCGCGAATCACGGCGTCGGTGAACGCCGTCGTCGACGCGGTGCCGCCGAGGTCGCCTGTCAGCGTGGTGCCTGCGGCGAGAACGCGGCTCACGGCGCCGAAGATCACGTCGGCCGACGACCGCTCGCCGATGTGGCGCAACAACATCAGCCCCGACAGCAACAGCGCTGTCGGATTCGCCTTGTCCTGACCGGCGATGTCGGGTGCACTGCCGTGCACGGCTTCGAACACCGCGGCGTGCTTGCCGAGGTTCGCACCCGGCACCACACCCAGGCCGCCGACAAGGCCAGCCGCCAGGTCGGACACGATGTCGCCGTACAGATTCGGCAGCAGCAGGATGTCGAACTGTTCGGGCCGCATCACGAGCTGCATGCAGGCGTTGTCGACGATCTTCTCGTCGTACTGCACGCCCGGAAACTCCTTGGCCACCGCGCGTGCCGACCGCAGGAACAGGCCGTCGGCCTGCTTCATGATGTTGGCCTTGTGGATCGACGTCACCTTGCGGCGGCCGTTCTGCCCCGCGTACTCGAACGCGAACCGCGCGATGCGCTCGCTCGCCGTCGCGGTGATCACCTTCAACCCCGCCACCACGCCCGGCACGATCTCGTTCTCGAGGCCGGCGTACAGGTCTTCCGTGTTCTCGCGGACGATGACCATGTCCACACCCTGGAAGCGTGACGGGACGCCGGGGAGGTTGGTCACGGGCCTGAGGTTGGCGTAGAGATCGAGGGCCTTCCGCAGGCCGACGTTCACGCTCGTGAAGCCTTCGCCGACCGGCGTCGTCACGGGGCCCTTCAACGCGACCTTGTTGGCGATCACCGAGTCGAGGAGCGACTGCGGCAGCGTGCTGCCCGTTTGCGCCACGGCCGTCACACCGGCGTGGTGCTCCTCCCATTCGATGTCGACGCCTGCCGCCGCGATGATGCGCACGACAGCCGCGCTGACCTCTGGGCCGATACCGTCTCCGGGAATGAGCGTGACGCGATGAGCCATGCGGAGGTCATTATAGAACCGTGCCCGACGTGGACTGGCACCCGTGGCACACAGCCGCCTTCCTCGACGCACAGCGCCGCCGGAGGCCCGTCCTGCTGCTCCTCGAGACAGCCTGGTCGCCTGCCTGCGCTCGCGTCAGAGCCGATGTGCTGTCGCACCACGAGGTCGTGCAGGCGGTCGCCGACACCATGGTGGCCGTGCGCGTGGACGCCGATCGCCGGCCAGACATCGCCGACAGGTACGGCCTCGGCCACTGGCCGTCGCTCCTGATCCTCACGCCGGACGGCCACATCCTCACGGGAGGTACGCACCCCGACGCGTCGCTTGCCGCGCGCATCAGGGCCGTCGCCGACTCCTTCGCGCGCACGCCTCACGCACGCGAGACGGCACCGGCGCTCATCGACGAGATCCTGCCGATCGACGACGTGGCGTTGACTGCCCGCATCGCGGAGGCCGTGGCTGCCGGCGACGAGACGCGGACCGTCGAGCCGACACCTGGCAGTGCGCCGTTGGCAGGCGTCGCGCTCTTCGCGCTCGCGCGCGCGGCCGTCGCGCAGGACGATGCGTGGGCGCGTCGTTCAGCGGCGGCGATCGACGCGCTCGACGACGTGCGGTCGGGCCCGGAGGGTCGACCCTACCCGCACACGCGCGGTGTGCTCGCGTGCGTGCCCGCCGACGGCGACTGGCCGGCAGTTGCGCGACTGGAGGATCAGGCCGAGTGGACGCGCGTGCTTGCGCGCGCCGTGCGGATGCACCCCGTGCAGGAGTGGATCGATGGCCTGGAATCGCTCGTGCGAGGCCTTCGTGCCTTCCGCCGCGACGATGGGCACTGGCAGCCGTGGCTCGGTGCGAACGGTCCGGTGTTGGTCGACGCATCGGCGCGCGCCTGTCGTGCGCTCATCGCCGCCGGTGAAGTCCTCGAACGCCACGAGTTGGTTCGCGAGGCCATCGACTCGGTCGACGTGCTCGCCTCGGCCGCGTACGCGCGCGCGGCAGGCGTGGCGCACGTGCTCGAAGGCGGGCGGGCGCGCGGCCCGATGCTGCTGGATGATGCGATGCTGCTCGGGCATGCGCTGCTCGACGGCGACGCGTGGCGCGACAACGACGTGTATCGCGATCTCGCGGAGGAGATCGCACGCACGACGCTGGTGCGTCTGCAGGGGACGTCGGGCGCACTCGTGGACCGCGTGGCGGCGCTGGCGGGTGCCGGGCAGGTCGGCCGTCTCGCCGAGCCGCACCATCCACTGACGGGCAACGCCGAGGCCGCACGCCTCCTTCTGCGACTGTTCCCTGACGATGACCAGGCACGGGCGGATGCGCGTCGCCTCCTGCGTGGCGTGAGCGCCGACGCGGCGTTGGCGGGCGTGTTCGGCGCGCCTGTCGGGCTTGCGTGGGAAGCCCTGGCACCGGCCGGCGCCATCACTGCCGCGTGGTAGACTACGCGACCCGGAGGTCCTTGTGTCACCGTCAGTTGCACCCGCCACAGCCGCCCTGCACAACGTCGCCACTCGCCTGCGGATCGACTCCGTGCGGAGCACCACGAAGGCCGGCAGCGGTCACCCCAGTACGTGCTGCTCCGCCGCTGACATCGTTGCCGTTCTTTTCTGCGGCGAGATGCGCTACGACCCCGCCGACGCCGCGCGTCCCGACAACGATCGCTTCGTCCTGTCGAAGGGCCACGCCGCCCCGGTGTTGTACGCCGCGTGGGCTGAAGTCGGCATCGTGCCGCGTGCGTCGACGCTGACGCTGCGCGAACTGACCAGCGACCTCGAAGGGCACCCCACGCCTCGACTGCCGTGGGTGGATCTGGCGACCGGCTCGCTCGGGCAGGGCCTCGCGGCGGGTGTCGGCTCCGCGCTCAACGCGCGCCGGATCGGCAGCGACTATCGCACGTACGTGATGCTCGGCGATGGCGAGATGGCGGAGGGGTCGGTGTGGGAAGCCGCGCAGAGCGGGCAGTTCCACGCCGTGGATTCACTCTGCGCCATCATCGACCTCAACGGACTCGGCCAGAGTCGGGGGACGCAGTTCGGCCACGACGCCGAGAACGTCGCCGCGCGGTGGCGCGCCTTCGGCTGGCACGCCATCATCGTCGACGGACACGACATCGCGGCGATTCAGGCGGCGTTTGCCGAGGCCCGACGCACGAGCGGCAAGCCGACGGTGCTCGTGGCGGTCACGCTCAAAGGCAAGGGCGTGTCGATCATGGAGGGCAAGGACGGCTGGCACGGCAAGGCACTGAAGCCGGCGGAAGCCGACGCCGCTGTCGCCGAACTCGAAGCCCAGTTGGCGCCGGAGTCCGGCGCCGATCCCGTCGTCATCCCGAAGCCGTCCGGCGTCATCACCAGGCCCGATCCGGCATCGTCAGGGCCGATCGCGCCACCGGCCTACGCCATGGGCGATCTGGTGGCGACGCGCGAGGCGTTCGGCACCGCGCTCGCGAAACTCGGCGCGGCCGATGCGCGCATCGTGGCGCTCGACGCAGACGTGAAGAACTCCACGTTCAGCGACCGCTTCGAGAAGGCGTTCCCCGAGCGCTTCTATCAGTCGTTCATCGCCGAGCAGGTGATGGTAGGCATGGCGATGGGTCTGGCGGCACGCGGGGCGATTCCGTTCGCCGCGACGTTCGCGGCGTTCCTCACGCGTGCCTCCGACTTCATCCGCATGGCCGGTGTGAGCCAGGTGCCGGCCAAGTTCGCCGGCAGCCACTGCGGCGTGTCGATCGGTGAGGACGGCCCGTCGCAGATGGCGCTCGAGGATCTCGCGATGTTCCGAGGCGTGCCCGGCTGCGCGGTGCTCTATCCGTGCGACGCGGTGAGCACCGAGCGTCTGATGGCGGCCGCCGCCGCGCATCCCGGCATGGCGTACCTGCGCACCAGCCGCCCGAAGACGCCGGTCATCTACGGCAACGACGACGTGTTCGCGGTGGGTGGATCGAAGGTGCTGCTGTCGTCGGCGTCCGACGTCATCACGATCGCCACCGCTGGCGTCACGGTGTTCGAGGCCCTGCGTGCCGCAGAGACGCTGGCCGGTGAGGGCATCGGCGTGCGCGTGATCGACCTGTACTCGGTCAAGCCCGTCGACGCCGAGACGGTGCTCGCCGCGGGACGCGAGACGGGCCTCATCCTCACCGTCGAGGATCACTACTCGGCAGGCGGCATCGGCGACGCGGTGTGCGAGGTGGTTGCGCCGCATGGCATCCGCGTGGATCGCGTGGCGGTACCCGGAGTGCCGCGCAGCGGGACGCCAGAGGAGCTCATGGACATCAACGGCCTGTCGGCGCGCGCGCTGACGGAAACCGTCCGCCGATTGGTCAGCGCGCGCTGACGCACGGGCGGCGGTCGATCGATGCACGCGGGTTCTCGCCTCGTTCGTCTCGTCGCGCTCGCCGTCGCCGGCGCGGGCGGGCTGCACCTTGTAGTGCTCGCGCAGGAGCAGGGCCACGTTGTCGCACGAGCTGAAGCCCGTGCGCTCCATCAGGAGGCGGCGCAGCCGCTGCGCGCGGTTCAGGATCCGGCGTGGGTGCCCGACGGTACCCGCATCACCGTCTCCGTACTCGATCAGATCTGGACGATGACGCCGGATGGCCGCGACCCTCGGCCGTTCGTGGCGTGGCCGCACGGCACGCCGCCGGCTGTCGAGCGCGATCCCGCGTGGGCACCCGACGGTCGACGGCTCGCGTTCGCGGCAGACATCGGCGGCGGCTTCGACCTCTACGTGGCCACCGAGGGTGGGGCGCCGCGCCGTCTCACGATCGCCCCCGGCGACGAACGCCAGCCGTCATGGACGCCCGACGGTCGCCTCGTGTTCGCGCAGCGCGCGCGCGACCAGTGGGGACTGATGGTGATCAACGTCGACGGCACGTCGCCGGACGTACCACCGCGCATCGAGGTGCTCGTCGACACGCAGGCCGACGAGCGTGATCCTGCCGTGTCGCCTGATGGACGTCGTCTGGCGTACGTGAGCAGCGACGCCGACGACAACGGTTCCGACGACGTGTGGGTGCGTGCGCTGCCGGGGCTCTCCGTGCTGCCCGACGGCGGTGAGCCGGTGCCGACGACTGTCGACGAACGCCCGTGGCGCGTCACGGCCACACGTGCGCGCGAGTCGAATCCCGCGTGGGATCCGTCCGGCCAGCGGCTGGCGTATGCGGCCGACGACGATGGGGACGGGGCGGTGTGGGTGACGGCCGTGCCGTCCGGGCCTGCGGCGACGGGCCGCCGACCGCGCGGCGCGGGCGACGGCGCGATTCTCGTGTCGCGCATGCGGTCGCGCCCGGTCTGGTCGCCGGATGGCCGCACGCTGCTCCTGGCGGACCTGCCAGCCGACTGGCCGCGTTACAACGGCAATCCCGCGCGCGTGCCAGCCGACCCACCCCCGGTGTTCGGTCGCGGCGCGGGCTTCGGACTGCGCACGATTCCCGCGCCGCTGCCGCCAGACGCCGGCGCGCAGCCCGTACAGAGCGCCGTCGAACCCGACGCCGTGCGGTGGACGCTCGCCTTCGATCGCACATGGCTGCTGCTGCGCGATCTCTACTACCGGTCTGGGCCGCAGGCGGCGGCGTGGGACGCGCTCCGGGCTCAACTGCGGCCCCGCGCAACGGCCGCGCACACTGGCGCGGAACTCGCCGTCGTCGTCGACGACCTGGTGGCGCGGCAACCGCTCGTACGCGAGCCAGTGACGTCGCAGGACGCGATGGTCGTGTCAGGTCATCGCCTCGCGAGCGAGGCAGGCGCGCGCATTCTCCAACAGGGCGGCAACATCGTCGATGCGGCAATCGCCGTGTCGTTCGCGCTCGGTGTCGTCGAACCCGACGCGTCGGGCATCGGGGGCGATGGGATGGCGCTGCTGTTCCTGAACGGCATGCGCGAGCCCGTGGTGATCGACTACAAGGACCAGTCGCCCATCCACGCCACGCTCACCAACCCGGCGATCTTCCGCGACGGCCGTATCGTCGGCGACGGCCCTGCTGCAGCGAACATTCCCGGTGTCGTCGCGGGGATGGATCACCTGTACCGCCGATACGGATCGGGCCGTTTCGCGTGGTCGCAACTCATTGCTCCGGCGATTGCGCTGGCCGCTGAAGGGTACGAGCTCGACGAGGCCCTGCCGACGACGCTGCGCGAGGGACGGCCGCAGCTGGAGCGATGGCCGGAAGCCGCGCGTGTGTATCTCCCGAACGGGCGCGTGCCGCGCGCAGGTGAGCGCTTCGTCAACGCCGACTACGCCTCCACGCTGACGGCAATTGCGTCAGAAGGTGCTGACGCGTTCTATCGGGGCAGCCTCGCCAAGCGCATCGCGGCCGACATGGAGGCCAACGGCGGCATCATCGGCGTGGAGGATCTGGCGCAGTACCAGGTCATCGAACGCACGCCTGTCAGCGGCCGCTATCGCGGGCTCCAGGTGTTCGGCACGCCGCCGCCCGTGTCGACGGGCACGGCGCTCATCGAGACCCTGCAGATTCTCGACAGGTACCAGCCGCCGCGCGGTGCGCGGATCACCGAGTCGCCCGACTACCTGCACTACGCCATCGAAGCGTGGAAGGTGCGCGATCCGCTGCGGCGCGTGGCCGATCCCGCGCTGTGGCCCGTCGATGTGACGTCGCACCTCGAGCCGGAGCACGCCGCGTCACTCTTCGGCCGGATCGATCCGCTGCGCGCGCAGCCGTTCGCAGCCGAAGGCGATGGTGGTACGCAGGGACAGGGCGAACGGATCGGGCGTGGCACCACGGCGTTCGCGATCGGCGATGCCGCGGGCAACACGATCGTCGTCACGCAGACGCTGTCGACGTGGGGTGGTGCGTTCTACGTGTCGAAGGGACTCGGCTTCCTCTACAACAATCACCTGCGCGGCTATCGCACCGTGCGCGGTGCATACGGGCAACTGTTGCCGCTCATGCGGTCCTCGTCGACGAGTGCGCCGACGCTGGTGTGCGAAGAGGTCAATGGCGTGCTGCGCCCGCGCCTGGCCGTCGGTGCCGCGGGTAACGCGTGGATCACGTCATCGGTCTACGGCATCGTCCTGGCGCACGTGGACGGCGGGCTCGGCGCGCAGGCGGCCATCGAGGCGCCGCGGCTGCTCGTGGGCCGCGATCCGATCGACGCCGCCGGACTCGTCGCGCGAGTGCAGATCGAGGACCGCATTCCCGGCCGCGTGCTCGACGCGCTCGCTGCGAAGGGCCATCGCTTCCAGACGATCGGCCGCAAGGGCGAGATGCGCTACGGATATGCGGCCGTGATGCAGTTCGACGCGGCAACGGGCCGGATCGAGGCAGGCGCGGAGCCCCGTCGATCCCACCACGCGATTGCAGTACAACGATAGACGCGGGCGTCACACGCGCCCGCCGAGGCCACCATGGCGACCACGCGCACGTCTTTCCTGATCGACGAACTCCACAGGGCCTACGACGGCGATCCGTGGCACGGATCGTCAGTCGCCACGCTGCTGTCAGGGCTCACCGCCGCGGAGGCGATGGCGCGCCCGATCGACGGCGCGCATACCATCGCGGAACTGGTGGCGCACATGACGGTGTGGGTGAACGAGGTCACGCGCCGCGTGTGCGGTCATCCGGCCGCCGATCCGATCGAAGGCGACTGGCCGTTGCCGCGCGCCGTCGACCAGGCTGGCTGGGCCGCGATGCACCTCGCGTTCGCCAATGCGATGGCGCGCCTCATCGAGGCCGTCGCGGGGTTCCCCGAGTCCCGCTGGGACGACATCGTCGGCGACGCGCGCAACCCCGCCCTCGGCACGGGCCTCTCCTACGCACAGACGGTCTCGGGACTGGTGCAGCATCTGGCCTATCACGGGGGACAGGTGGGGATGATGAGGAAGAGCCTGTCAAAGGGAAAAAGGTAAGAGAGCGTAGACTCTGAACGTGGACTCCAGGTCCGAACGTCGCAGCCGCATGACGGCGCGGGTGTACCGGTCCAACGCCGAACACGATCGCGATGACCCGGCGTACTGGGCCGCGCTGCCGATCGATGTGCGTGTTACCGAAGTCTGGCGCCTCAGTGTCGAGCAATGGCAGATGCGCGGGGGCTTCCCTGATGAACCAGGACTTTGTCGATCTGTTGTGCGCATTCATCGACCATGAGGTGCGCTTCCTGGTGGTCGGTGCATACGCCCTTGGTGTCCACGGTCGCCCACGCGCTACGGGTGACCTCGATGTGTGGGTCGAGGCGACTCCGGAGAATGCGGTTCGCGTGATGCGGGCCCTTGCCGGGTTCGGGGCGCCACTCGAGCAGGTCACGACAGACGATTTCGCTCGTCCTGGCATCGTCTTCCAGATGGGAGTACCGCCACGCCGCATCGACATCCTCACGGCGCTCAGCGGCATCACGTTCGCCGACGCCTGGCCGTTTCGCCTGCGCGCTCCGTTCGGCCCCATCTCGGTCGACGTCCTCGGGCGCGACGACTTCATCGCGAACAAGCGTGCGGCCGGACGGGCGAAGGATCTGGCCGACATCGAGGCGCTGGGCTCACCCGATTGATCGGTACGTCACGCGCATTCCGATTGCGATCTTCCAGTTGGCCACAGCACAATCCACGTCAGCAACCGTCATACCGCTGGTGAGAGGGAAGGGCTGAGTGCTGTACACCACGACGCTCGTGTTGACGTCGATCCTGCTTGCCGCTGGTGGCGCCGTGCAGAGTGGAGACGTCTGGCAGACGCTGCACGGCAGTTGGAGCGGTAGCGGGCAGGTGCGCGGGATGTCGGCGGAAGTGGAGCTCACGTTCGCGCCGGCGCTGGGTGACGATGGGCGGGCGCATCGGCTGGAGTTCGTCAATCGCATGCAACTGCCGGATGGCAAGCCGTGGATGTTTCGTGCGCAGGCGATCTACCAGTGCGGTGCGGACGGGCATTGTCGTGGGCACTGGTACGACAACCGCGGCCAGAGCATGCCCGTCGACGCGCGCATCGAAGGCCGCGCGCTGATCGTGGACTGGGGCGACGCGGGCACGCCGGAGCGTGGGCGTACCGAGTACCGCGTGCAGTCCGACGGCGCGATGGAGATCGTCGACCATGTCCTCGGCAAGGACGGCGCCTGGAAGCAGTTCGGCCTGGTGAAAGCCGTCCGCGCGCAGCGCTCTCGCTGATGTACAGCCTCCTGATACCGGCAGCGCTTCTCACGACGGTCGGCATCGCTGCCTGGTACGTCAGCGGTCGCGGCGGGGGGCGGACGTTGGCCCATCGCGCCTGGCGACTGGCCCTCGTCACCCTGGCGGTCTCCGGACTCGCGGTGGCGACGTACCAGAAGCCGCAATCGTTCTACACGAACTTCGCGATGCTGCCGTCGCTCTTCTGGTGGGTGAGTGCCGTGATGCTCGGCCTCCTCGCGGTTGTCGTGAGCCTGACCGCTGTCGTCAGGGGTGAAGGCTACCGGTCGGTTGCAGCCGCGGCTGGCCTGGCCGTGACAAGTCCCGTTGTGGCGATTGCCGTGATCGCCTGGCGCGCCACGTGACGAAGAGGGCCGAGCCTCGACGAGTCCGCTATTGCGCCGGCGACACGCCCGATACGGTCGTCAAGGCGAAGCGCTGATCGTCGCCAGGGAAAGTGGAAAGACTGGCAGGAGACAAAGAAAGGCGCCACCCGCGGGTGGCGCCTTTCTTTCACTGCACGAGGTCGCGGGCGTCAGGCGACGCGGCGGCGGGCTGCTGCGAGCCCTGCCAGGGCAAGGCCCAGGAGCGTCAGCGAGGCGGGCTCCGGCGTCGGAACGGGCGTGCCGGTAATCTTGTTGTAGAAACCGACGGTGTGGTTGTCGGACTCATGGCGCGAGGCCGACGGCTTGGGCCGCCGCTGCGTCAAGTCGTCCAAAGGGATGAGTTTTGGCGCCGGGAGGAAGTACCGAGAGGCCTCAGTTCTCTCCTGCTGCTGGAACAGTGACCGTCGTCAAGGCATCGGCCCCCATCACCGTCGTCCACTCGCGCACGTGCCAGCGTGCGGCGAGGCCGTTGACCACGTAGGGATCCTCGCGGGCGAAGTCTTCGACGATCGCGCGATCGGCGGCCTTGAAGAGGAGCACGCCAATCGGCGCGCCGTCATCGGTACACGCGCCGGCGAGCACCAGATCGCCTCGCGCGTTGGCGGCGCGGGCGTGCGCGAAGTGCGCAGGCCGCAGCGCGGTCCGACGCGCGAGGTAGTCGGGCACGTAGTCGTAGAACAGCAAGAAGTGTTTCATTGCGTTGTCTGCAAGCCCGGCGCTAGTCCCGATCCGGCTCTCCGAGCCAGCGATACGCGACACCCGCCAGCGCGGCGCCGACGATCGGGGCGATCCAGAACAGCCAGAGCTGCGAGAGCGCCCATCCACCGACGAAGAGGGCCGGCCCCGTGCTGCGCGCCGGGTTCACCGACGTGTTGGTCACGGGAATCGAGATCAGGTGGATGAGGGTGAGGCCCAGGCCGATCGCGATTGGCGCGAATCCCGCCGGCGCGCGCTTGTCCGTGGCGCCGAGGATGATCACCAGGAACATGAACGTCATCACGATCTCGGTGACCAGGGCCGATCCGAGCGCGTAGCCGCCCGGTGAGTGCACGCCGTAGCCGTTGGACGCGAAGCCACTCGCGAGGCTGAAGCCCGTCTGCCCACTGGCGATGACGTACAGGACGGCTGCACCCGCTATCGCACCCGCCACCTGCGCCACGACGTATCCGGGCAGATCCGACGCCTTGAAGCGGCCGCCCACCACCAGGCCGACGGTGACCGCGGGATTGAGATGGCAGCCCGAGATGTGCCCGATCGCGAACGCCATCGTCAGCACCGTGAGGCCGAACGCGAACGCCACGCCGAGCAGCCCGATGCCGACGTCGGGGAATGCCGCGGCGAGCACCGCGCTGCCACAGCCGCCCAGCACGAGCCAGAACGTGCCGAGGAACTCCGCTCCAAGTCGCTTGCCCATCTCTCACCTCCCGAAGTGGTCGAACGACGAACTGTCGGTGTCAGCGCGCGAGTATACAGCCCACGACTCACGTGGCCCTGGCAACGCCCTGAGCGACGACCTGGATCCAGCGCCGGAGTCGAAGCCCGGAGGGTGACTATTCCTCTCGCTCGTGAATGGTCCGGGATAGAGTTGCGTATGCCGGACGCTTCTTCACCGCTCGGCGGCAGTCCCATGGACCGCCGCGCGTTCCTTCATGCGACAGCTGCGGCAGGGGTTGCGCCGATCTTCGGTGATGTCGGGGCGGGTTCCGCGCGCACGATGAGCCACGTGTCAGCCGCAGATGCGGCGCAGGCGGCCGCCGCCTCGCCTCCCGCGTCCGATGTGGGATCACTGTTCCCGTTCATCGAGAGCCAGGTCGTTGGACCCGACTTCCCCCTCTCGTTCCTGCAGCCGCGGTTCGACACACTCGCGACCTGGACGCCGACGGCCCGCGCGACGGTGCTCGACCTGCTGCACTACGTGCCGGCGCCGTGCGAGCCCGCGGCCGAGACACTCGAGCGCGTGGACTGCGGCGACTACGTTCGCGAACGCGTGGCCTTCAACACCACGCCCGACGTGCGCGTTCCCGCGTTCGTGCTGGTCCCAAGTCGCTCACCGCTCCCGCGCCCGCCATCGTCGCGCTGCACGATCACGGCGGGTTCTATCTGTGGGGGAAGGAGAAGCTCGTCGCCATCGATGGCGAACACGCGGTGTTCACGAGCTTCCGCCAGCGGTACTACGGCGGCCGCGCGATTGCCATCGATCTGGTGCGACAGGGCTACGTCGTCATCGTCATCGACATGTTCTACTGGGGCGATCGCCGGATGTTGCTCGCCGACGACCCGACCGACTGGCGCGAGCGCCAGGCGAGCCTGCCGCAGACACGCATCGACGCGTTCAACACGCGCGCCAGCCAGAACGAGCAGCTCGTGGGACGGACGATCTTCGCCGCGGGATTCACCTGGCCCGGCGTGATGTGCTGGGACGACATCAGGACCGTCGACTACCTGCGCACACGGCCGGACGTGGACCCGGCGCGTATCGGATGCGTCGGCTTGTCGGTGGGTGCGGTACGGGCCGCGTACCTCGCGGCCCTCGACGAGCGGATTCGTGCGTCAGTCGTCGTCTGCTGGATGACGTCGTTCCCGGCCCAGCTCCGCACGCATGTGCGCAACACCATCGGCCACACGAAGGTGATCCCGGGCGTGCACCGGCACCTGGACTATCCCGACATCGCCTCGATCGCGATGCCGCGGCCGATGCTCGTCTTCAGCGGCACGAAAGACGGACTCTTCGACCTCGATGGCGTGAAGGCCAGCCACGCGAAGCTGCGCGCCTGCTACGCGAAGGCAGGCGTGCCCGACCACTGCCGCACACGCCTGCACGACACGCCGCACGAGTTCAACCTCGAGATGCAGACCGAGGCGTGGGCGTGGCTGAAGCGGTTCGTCTGATGCATGGAACCGTGCGCAGGTCCTTACATGTCCATGTACGGCATCGGCGGCACCAGGCCCGCGAGGCGCGTGTAGACCGTGAGCGCACCGCGGTGGTGGGCGGTGTGATCGGTGATGGCGCCGATCATGCCGATCCGTGGTTCGCCACCCATGATCGGACCTTCGGCCATAAGCGTCAGCAGGTCGGCGTCGCTGAGCGGCTCGATGCGAGCGATGGCAGCAGCGAATGCGCGGTCGAACCACGCTCGCGCCGCGGCCATCGACGACACGGCGTTGATGGCTGCCGTATGCTTGTCGAAATCCAGATCGAAGCCTTCGGGACGGAAGGCGCCCTCGAGGAACCAGTCGATGGTGTGCGCCGCGTGCGCAATCTGTTGCACGGTGGTCATCATCCCCGGCGCCGGCGTGAGATTGGCGTGTTCTTCGGTGAGCAGTTGGCTGGAACGGGTGAAGTACTCGTGGGCGCCCTTGATTTCGGAGACGGCGTGGCTGGCGAGCGACATTGACATCCTCCTGTCAGAAGAAGGCCCGAGTTTCGCTTTTTGTTCGGCATGTGTCAAGGGGTCCACAGCGCCCGCCCGATGAAAGCAACTTACGCGAAGTTCGCTTGTACGAGCGGAGGACGAACGACCATGCGACGACTGATTGGCTGTGCCGCCGCGGTGTGTCTGGCCACGGTGATTCCCTGTGTCGCACCTGCCGGGGCACAGGACTACGACTTGCGTGGCAAGGTCACGCTCGACGGCAAGAGCGTGACGCTCGCGCCCGCCGTGGCGCTCGTGAAGGTGCGCCCCGCGCTGGAGGTACGGCTCGCTTTCTACGGCACGCCCCTCTCGGGGCAGGCCGAAGCCGCCGCGCGCGCGGCGGGCGCGTGGCCGAAGCCGGCGTCGGGCCCCGCTGTGCTCATCGACTTCGTCTTCAAGGACGAGGTCAGAATGGCGACGGGAGATGCCCTGGCCTCGTGTTCGGTCACCTTCCACAATTTCTCGCGCCCGCTCGTCCTGAAGGGGGCCGCGAGCGACTGCCACGCCGCCTCCATCGGCGGCGCCGTGCTGCCGAACGGGACGTTCACCTTCAACGGGATCGTGTACGGCGAAGGGAAGGGATATTCGCTGATGCTGCCCTCCCTGGTCGAGGCCAACCTGCGCGAACTCCATGGACTCACCTCCCCGACGACGACCACGTCGGCGGCACCGGCAGCACCGGCGATCCCGCCCAACACGGTTTCGGGGACCATGACCCACGACGGACAGGCGCTGAAGCCGACACACGGGGTCGCCTTGTACAAGGCGGAGACCGATGACGACTCGGTGAACGTGGCGTTCTTCGACAAGGCGCCTGGGCCGACCGCTCTCGACGACCTCCGGAAGGGCTCATGGGGTGAGGGGCGGCCGATCGTGACGATGACGATCTACTTCAAGCGAGGCGCGCCGATGGGACTCGACGCGGTGACCTACTGTGCCATCACGGGCTGGTTCGACAAGGGCGGCCCGATGACCTTCAACTTCAACAGCGCGGCGAGCTGCGGGCTGTCGGTGGTGAGCGGTGCCGCGAAGGCCGGCGGCAGCGTGGCCGTCCGGGCGAAGGGCCAGGGAGACTTCCCCGAGCGGAAGCCGTACACGTGGGACCTGACCTTCAACCTGCCTGTGGCGAAGTAGCGGAGGCCTTGCCGGGATACCGTCTACCGGTTGAGACACTGGAGGCTCCACGAGCCGTCACACCGCGACTTCTCTCGCTGTTTCCGTTGGCACGGTGTTTGGTATGGCTGTGATGGCACAGGCGCTTGTGCCCACGGTCGTCGTGGTGCCGGGGCGTCGCGACGGGCGCGACGAAGACGTCGCGCCGGAGAGCGGAGAGGGCGTCGATCATGAGTCACAGAGCTGCGGTCGGACTGGTGGGCCTGGTGTTGCTGGTCGGGGGCGTGACCCCGGCGAGCGCGCAGCGCCGCGGACAGGTGCAGCCTCGCGACGGTGCGTGCTTCTACCGCGACGCGGACTATCGTGGCGACTCCATCTGCATCGCCATCGGGGATGCCGCCGCGACGCTGCCCGCAGACCTGGACGATCAGATCTCCTCGGTCCGTGTCTTCGGCGGCGCCGAGGTCATCGTCTTTCACAACAGGCGCTTCGGTGGAGACTCCAACGTCATCACCTCCGACATCCGCAACCTGAGGAGTGAAGGGCTGAACGACCGGATCTCGTCGATCCAGGTCGAGGGCAGACGCTACGGCAATCGTGGTGGCGGAGGTGGCGGCCGATACCGCTCGAACCGGCCCGACCCCGACGGCATCGTCAGGAGTGCGTACCGTGACCTGCTCGGCCGCGAGCCCGATGACGCCGGACTACGGGAATATCGTCGCCGCGTGCTCCAGGACGACTGGACCGAGCAGGACGTGCGCGACGACATTCGCAAGAGCCCGGAGTATCGCGAGCGTACGACGATGACGCCGGCCAAAGCGGAGGAGATCGTGCGCCAGGCCTATCGGAGCGTGCTCGGTCGCGAGCCCGATGAGGCCGGCGCACGCGGCTACATCCAGCACGTGCTCCACAACGGGTGGACCCAGCGCGAGGTCGAACGCGAACTGCGCAACAGCCCCGAATACCGGAATCGCCGACGGTAGCCGACGCGCCTTGTCATGCTCGCCGACCGGCGCATGCCGGCGTACAATCGGCGCATGCGCGAGACGATCCCGGTTGCCGCAGATGCCCGTGAAGAGCCGGTGGTCGATCCCGTTGTCGAAGTGTACAAACAACACGTGGATCGCACGTTGATCCGCGAGCAGTTGCGGCGGTCGATCGACGAGCGGATCGATCGCATGACTGCCGCGCTCCGGCTGGCAGAGGAGTTGCGCGCCGCGGCCCGGCGCGCCTGACGTGACCGACTTCCGTACGTTGCTGGAGCGGTTGGTCGATGCCGAGGTGCGGTTCGTCCTCGTCGGCGGATTCGCGGGCACCGTGCTCGGTTCTCCCCGTATCACCATCGATCTGGACGTCGTGTACGACCGCGATCGGACCAATCTCGCGCGCCTGGCCTCGGCGCTCGCACCGCTCTCGCCGTATCTCCGCGGTGCTCCTCCCGGGCTTCCGTTTGTCCTCGATGTCGACACCCTGACGCGGGGTCTGAACTTCACGCTCACGACCACGGCCGGCGACCTCGACCTGTTGGGCGAGATTGCCGGCGGTGGGAGCTACCGGCAGTTGGTCGAGCAGACGCGGACGCTGCGCGTCTTCGACCGCGACGTGGACGTTGTCACGCTCGCGCAGTTGATCCACCTCAAGCGAGCCGCCGGACGCCCGAAGGATCTCGAGGCCCTCGCGGAGCTCGAGCTCCTGCGCGCCGAAGCGAAGCCGAACCTGTAGACGCGGCCGCTGGCGCGTGCGTGCGCTACACTGCGCCTCGTTCAGGAGGCGTACACATGATTCAGCGCAGGCTCGTACTCGCCGTGGCCACGTGTGCCGTGGCGGCATGGATTGGTCAGCTCGACGCACAGCCGCGGCCCTCGTCGGCGCAGCCGTTCAACGGCATCACGACGGGGGTTGGCGACCTGCACCGGCTGTCGAAGGCGAAGACCCGGTCGATCAGTCCCGAGAACTTCACCGGCGAGAAGGGCAGGGGCGGGATGGCCACCGAGGGCACCGGCAAGAACGCCGCGCGCGATCTCGGACTGGGCTGGAAGGTCTCCCCGTCGGTCCGCATCGAGCCGGGGCAGGTCTTCGAGCTGGCGAAGATCGACGGCTCGGGCGTGATTCAACACATCTGGATGACGCCCACCGGCAACTGGCGCTTCTCGATCCTGCGCTTCTACTGGGACGGCGAGACGACGCCGTCGATCGAAGTGCCCGTCGGTGACTTCTTCGCGTCCGGGTGGGGCAAGTACGCCCAGATCAACTCCCTTGCCGTCAACGTCAACCCGGGCAGCGCCTTCAACAGCTACTGGACGATGCCCTTCCGCAAGTCGGCGCGGATCACGATGGAGAACATCGCGCCGGAGGCGATGACGCTCTATTACCAGGTCACCTACGCGCTGACCGAGATCGAGCCGGATGCCGCGTACCTGCACGCGCAGTTCCGGCGCACCAACCCCGTGCCCTACAAGCAGGTGTACACGCTGCTCGACGGCGTGAAGGGGCAGGGCCACTACGTGGGCACGCACATGTCGTGGGGCGTCAACAACAACGGCTGGTGGGGCGAGGGCGAGATCAAGTTCTTCATGGACGGCGATGGCGATTTCGCAACCATCGTCGGGACGGGGACCGAAGACTACTTCTGCGGCTCGTACAACTTCGAGAACCGCGACACGAAGCAGTACCAGCCGTTCTCCACGCCGTACGCGGGCATGCCGCTCGTCATCAAGCCCGATGGCGTGTACCAGTCACAGCAGCGCTTCTCACTCTATCGTTGGCACATCACCGATCCGATCCGCTTCGATCAGGATCTGAAGGTCACGATCCAGGCGCTCGGCTGGCGCAGCGGCGGACGCTATCTGCCGCTGCAGGACGATGTGTCGTCCGTGGCGTTCTGGTATCAGACCGAGCCGCACGCGCCGTTCCCGACGCTGCCCTCGAAGGATTACCTGGAGATTCAGTAGGCAGCCCGGAGTCGGATCCGGGCCAATGACTGACGTGACCGCGACGCCCGCGCGCTAGTACGCGATGGCGTAGCAGTCGCGTCGCGGGTCGCCGGCGGCCAGGCGGCTCTTCGTCTCGGGATCGACGATCACGGTCGTGGCGCAGCCCGACATGCCGAAGATGCGAAGACGGCTCACGTCGTGGCCGCGCGCCTTCAGCTCGTCGAACACCTCGTCAGGGATCGCCGACTCGAGATTGAGCTTGTTGAAGCCGGCATCGTGCGGCCAGAACGAGCCGTGGAAGTGCAGCGTCTGGAAGCGCGGCCACTCGAGCGCGGCGTGCGGGTTGGGATACCAGCGGTCCCGGAACTCCACCAGGTTGAGGAACGCCTGGAGGATGGTCTGATCCTGGTTGTCGCCGCCCGGCGTGCCCAGCGCCATCAGCGGCTGCCCATCCTTGAAGACGAGGCTCGGCGTGAGCGTGTAGCGCGGTCTGGCGCGCGGCCGGATCTGGTTCGCGCGTGTCGTGTCGAGCCAGAACTGCTCGCCGCGCACGCTCATGCCGATGCCGGTGTCGCCGAGAATCACGGCGCCCGGGATCCAGCCGCCGCTCGGCGTCGCGTCGAAGACGTTGCCGGCGGCATCGATGATGGCCATGTGCGTGGTGTCCTTGGACACGCCGGCCGAGTCGAGCCCGCGCGACAGGGCATCGCGATCGTCAGCTTCCATCATCGCGATCGACGACACGTCTCCGGCTGGCGCGACGACGCGCGACGCCGTCCCGTCGGCGATGTCGTACTTCGCGTAGGGCCATGTCTTCACGCGGGTGTCGTGCTTCAGCGGATCGCCGGCGATGAACGCCTTCGACGCGCGGCGCGGATCGATGAGCGACGCGCGCTCCCTGGCATACGCCTTCGAGAGCAGGCCCTCGGCGGGCACCTGCACGAACGCCGTGTCCGCGTAGTAGGTGTCGCGATCGGCGTAGGCCAGCTTCATCGCTTCCGTCACGGTGTGCACGTAGTCGGCACTGTCGTGGCCCATCGCCGCGAGATCGAAGGTCTCGAGGATGTTGAGCGTCTGGAGCAGCACGGGCCCCTGGCTCGAGAAGCCGTGCTTGTAGACGGTGTACCCGCGGTACGTCGTCGACGCGGGCGCTTCGATGCGCGCGAAGTACTCCGCGAAGTCGCTGATGTCGAACGGCGCCTCGTGCTTCCGGAGGAACGCCACCATCTCCTTCGCGATGTCGCCCTTGTAGAAGCGATCGCGCGCGGCGACGATCGCCGCGGCGCGGCCGCGGCGCTTCGCCTCGCGCTCGGCCTCGACCATCCGTTCGAGTGTCCGCGCCAGTGTGGGCAGCGCGATCGTGTCGCCCGCCTTGTGCGGCGTGCCGTCGGCCTTCAGCCAGTAGCGCTTGTTGTCGGGCCACTGCTCGATGAACGCGAGTTGGCGCACCACGCCGTCGGCAGTGCTCTGGCGCAGCGGGAAGCCGTTGCGCGCATACGCGATCGCACGCGCCGCTACCGTCTCGAACGGCATCGTGCCCCACTTCTCGAGCACCGTCAGCGCCGCGTGCAGCGCGCCAGGTACCACCGCAGGGTCGAGACCGGCACCCTGCAGCGTCTTGCCGCGCGAGAGATACCAGTCGACGTCCACGGCCTTCGGTGCCCAGCCCTGGCCGACCACCGACGTCACCTTCTTCTCGGCGACCGGGTAGACCAGCACCAGCGCTTCGCCACCCAGCGAGTAGAGGTCCTGCTCGACGACGCCGCCGACGAGCAGTGCGGCGACGCCGGCATCGAACGCGTTGCCGCCCTTCAACAGGATTTCGAACGCCGCTGCCGTGACGAGCGGATGTCCGGTGGAGACACCGCCGTTGGGCCCTGCCACGAGCGGTCGTAGTGGTGACGGCAGTGCGGCAGTGCGCGTGGCCGACCCGGGTGCCTGTGTGCGCTGTTGTGTCGCGACGACGCCAGTCATCGCGAGCAGCATGACGATCGCCGACCAGCACCACTCCGACGTTCTGAGGGACATGGAAGCGTTGCGGTTCAGGGTTCGGCGATTGCGCGGGCGAGGGCCAGGGCTTTCTCGCGGTCGACCTTGTAGGTGACCATGCGCGCGACGCCGTCGGCGCGGAGGACGGAGATCAGCAGTGCATCGTCGCCGAGCGCGACGAGCGCGGCCTTCACGCCGACGCCCGGCAACACCTCGCGCTTTCGGGTGTCGTTCTCGACGGCCGAGACGTCGGACTCGAACTCCTCATCCGCGGTACGCGAGTCATCGGCGAGCGCCTTGAGACTCGCGAACGTGAAGCCGAAGTTGCTGTCGCTACCCTGCCATTCGCAGAGCGTGAAGCCGGGACGCAGCTCGTTGACGTCCGGGCCTTCGTAGCTGCTGCCCACGACGGCGGTGGCTTCCTCCCGGCTGAGCACCTCGTCGCATCGAACCGCCGACGCTGGTGTCTGCTCCCCGGCGGCGGTTCCGACTGTTGCGACGAGCGCCAGCAGCGCGAATGTGACAGGCGCAGACAAGGGCCTCAACGGACACCTCCGCTCGCCGGTGGGCCGAGAGGACTCGGCGCGCAGCCTTCCCGCTCGACCGTGTAGGTGCCACCCGCCAGCTTCCAGCCGTCAGGCGTCCTGACGAGTTCGAAGCTGTCGATACCGCAGTGGCTGAACTTGCCGTCGAGCCAGAAATCGTAGGGCGCCCACAACGTGGCGATGCCCTTGTGCACGCGGACCTGCGGCTGCCACATGCGTTCGAGGGACGCCTGGCCGCATGCGGCCAGGCCGGCACTGAACTCCTCGAGCGTGCGGCTGCGTATCGTCACGTCCGCGCCAACCGCCACCCGGTACAACCGGCCTTCCGGCATCGAGAGGGCCCGGGCCGCTGCCGCGTCGCAGGCGGCAATGGCGTCGAAGACCTTCTGTACGACGGCAACGACGTCGCGCTCGTCCTGCGTCTGCGCCCGGACCGATGCTGGTGTGGCCGTGAGACCAAGGGCGACCATCGCGGTCCACGCGATGCCGACGAGCGAGTGACGAATCATGATGCGGCGATTGTACGGGGGAACGGCGCCAGCGGCACTCCGGCAAGACATCCTCGAGCGTGTCGGCCAGAATGGCATCAGTTCGACGCGGGCGAGAGCCCAGGGAGGCAGATGATGGTCACACTGATCGGCGCGCCGACCGATGTCGGGGCCAGCCAGCGCGGGGCATCGATGGGACCGGAAGCCCTGCGTGTCGCCGGTCTGCATCGAGCCCTCGTCAGCCGCTGCCTGGACGTGGTCGATCAGGGGAACCTCGCCGGCCCCGGCAATCCCGAGTTACCGCCCGTCGACGGGTGCCGGCATCTGCGGGAGGTCGTGGCATGGAATGAGCTCGTGCACGCCGCCGCGCGGGCGGTCCTCACAGCCGGACGTCTCCCCATCGTGCTGGGTGGCGATCACTGTCTCGGCATCGGCACCATCAGCGCCGCGGCGCGGCACTGTCGCGACACCGGGCGCACGTTGCGCGTGCTGTGGCTCGACGCGCACGCGGACTTCAACACGAGCACGCTGTCGCCGAGCGGCAATCTTCACGGCATGCCTGTCGCGTGCCTGTGCGGCTTCGGTCCACCGGAACTCACCGGCATCGGCGGCATCGTTCCGGCCATGGAGCCGTCAGCGATCCGGCAGATCGGTATCCGCAGCGTCGACGCCGGCGAGAAGCGGTTCCTGCACGACCAGCAGCTGGACGTGTTCGACATGCGCTTCATCGACGAGGTCGGCATGCGGCAGACCATGGAAATGGCGCTGGCCGATCTCGACGACGGCACGCACCTGCACGTGAGCTTCGACGTCGACATCCTCGATCCGGAGATCGCGCCGGGCGTGGGCACGGCGGTGCCGGGCGGTCTTTCGTATCGCGAGGCGCAGCTCTGCATGGAGATGATTGCCGACACGGGCCTGCTGGGCTCGCTGGACATCATGGAGCTCAATCCGGCGCTGGACGAGCGCAATCGCACGGCGGTGCTCGCCGTCGATCTCGTCGAATCGTTGTTCGGCAAGAGCACCGTGGTGCGACGGCATGCGCCACCGTCGGCCGGGCTGAGCTGACCTTCGGCCACGCCACCAGTCACGAGGCCGCTGTCTGTGTCCAGAAGTCGCTGAGCAGTTCGGCTTGTTGCAGCACCGTGTTCGTCGCGGCCTCCTGCTTGTCTGGCGGGTAGCCGTACTTGCGCAGGATGCGCTTGACGATCACGCGCAGCTTGGCGCGCACCGACTCCTTCACGGTCCAGTCGATGGTGACGTTCTGCTTCACGGTGTCGACCAGCTCGCGCGCGATGATCCGCAGCGTCTCGTCGCCGAGGACCTTGACGGCGGTGTCGCTGACCTCGAGCGCGTCGTAGAAGGCCAGCTCGTCGCTGCTGAGCCCGAGCTCCTCGCCCCGCTTCTGGGCGGCGCGCATCTCCTTTGCGAGCTCGATGAGTTCCTCGATGACCTGCGCGGCCTCGATGGCGCGGTTCTGGTAGCGACGCACGGACTTCTCGAGGAGGTCCGCGAAGGAGCGTGCCTGTACCAGGTTGTGCTTCGAGCGCGCCTTCACTTCGTCGTTGAGAAGCTTCCTGAGCAGCTCGACCGCGAGGTTCCGGTGTTTCATCCCGCGCACGTCGGCGAGGAACTGGTCTGAGAGGATCGAGATGTCGGGGTTCTCGAGGCCCGCCGCGGCGAAGATGTCGATGACCTGGTCGCTCACGATCGCCGTCGAGACGATCTGCCGGATGGCGTGGTCGATGTCGCCCGAGCCCTTCCGGTCGCCCACCTGCGTCTTGGCGATCGCCGTGCGCACGGCCTGGAAGAAGCCGACATCGTCGCGAATGCGGATCGCCTCGTCGTGCGGCACGGCGAGCGCGAACGCCTTCGAGAGCTCGGTGACGACCTGGAGCAGCCGCTCCTTGCCGCTCTCCTGGGCGAGCACGTGCTCCTGCGCGGCGGGCAATACCGAGAGACGCGCGGCCGGCGAGCTGCTCGTCCACGCGCTCCAGTCGAAGCCGTGGAAGATGTCGCAGCACACCTCATGGCGCTCGAGCATCAGCGCCACGGCCTCTCCCTGGTCGAGTGCTGTTTCGCCCTGGCCGCCGCTCTCGGTGTACGTGTGCAGGGCCTTCTTGAGCTGATCGGCGAGCCCGAGGTAGTCAACGACGAGGCCGCCCGGTTTGTCCCGGAACACGCGGTTCACGCGCGCAATGGCCTGCATCAGGCCGTGCCGCTGCATCGGCTTGTCGATGTACATCGTGTGCATGCACGGGGCGTCGAAGCCCGTGAGCCACATGTCGCGCACGATCACGAGCTTGAACGGGTCGCTCGCGTTCTTGAACCGCTTCGCGAGCGCCTCCCGGCGCTGCTTGCTGCGAATGTGCTGCTGCCAGTCGCTCGGGTCTGACGCCGAGCCGGTCATCACCACCTTGATGGCGCCCTTGTCGTCATCGGCGTCGTGCCAGTCGGGGCGAAGCTGGGTGAGCGCCTTGTAGAGGTCGACACAGATCCGCCGGCTCATGCACACCAGCATCGCCTTGCCGTCCATGGCCTCGAGGCGAGCTTCGAAGTGTTCGACGAGGTCCTTCGCGATGAGCTGCACGCGGCGGTCGGTGCCGACAAGCGCCTCGAGCGCCGACCACTTCGTCTTGAGCTTCTCGCGCCCCTCGAGCTCCTCGCCCTCGGTCAGCTCGTCGAAGGCCTCGTCGAGGTGCGGGCGCTCTTCCTCTTTCAGCTCGAGCTTCGCGAGCCGGCTTTCGTAATAGATGGGGACCGTGGCGCCGTCTTCGACCGCGCGCTGGATGTCGTAGACGCTGACGTAGTCGCCGAAGACCGACC